>CAJXSW010000044.1 GCA_913060645.1 uncultured Dokdonia sp.
ATCTACACTATCCTCTTCGTCGGCAGCGTCAGATGTGTATAAGAGACAGCTATATGTCAATAAAAAATACAATTTTCAAATGTCTTATATCCTACAGTCTGTCGAGGGAAAGGGCATATTAGTAATATCTGAAGGTTATGCCTTTAATGACTCTATGATAAATATTATTAGAGTTGGAAATACATTTAGGCATCAAATTAATGAGGAACTACTGCGCAATAATAGCTTTGTTATAGCTCCTTCCTTAAAATTTTATGCTATTAAAACTTCGCAAAAATGGCAATCACTTTTTATAGAGGCACAAGATTCTCTTGAATTAGTTAGGCAAAATGCAAAGAGAAAAGATTCTTTAATTATAGCCCATCAAAGAGAGATTAATAGTAAAAACGAGATTATAGATACGATTCAAGAGATTGTAAAATTAAAAAATAACTCCATTCAAGATTTGCTCGATGAGGACGAGATCCAAAAACAAACCATAGAAGAAAAGCAAGAAATTGCAAAAGAACTTGAAGTAGAAAATGAATCTCAACTAGAAGAACTTGAAAGAAGACAGCGCATTTTAGTTCAAAATGCAGAAGAAATAGAGCGCAATCAAGATAGTATTGATAATCAAAACTTAAACCTCAGTGTCCAGAAAAAAGTGCTTGATGAGCAGTCTGTGGAGTTATCTCTTAGAGAGAATATCAACTGGCTTTTAGGTATTATCGCTCTCTTATTTCTGGTGGCAGGATTTGTAATTTATAGGAATTATCAAAGTAAAAATAATCTGGCAAAGCAGCTTGCATTGCAAAATGCAAAAATACAAGCCCAAGCAGAAGAGCTCAGTCAGAAAAATGAAGACCTCGAGCAGTTTGCCTACATAGCAAGCCATGATTTACAAGAACCTCTCAATACCATATCTAGCTTCATTGGGCTCATAAGGAATGATTATAGTGCACAGTTTGACGATTTAGGTAATCAGAGTCTTGAATTTATAGAAGAGGCAAGTGAGAGGATGGCTAAGCTTATTAATGTGTTGCTAGAATACTCACGCATAGGTAAGACTAGAAGTTTTAAGCAGGTAGATTGTAACAAGTTGGTAGAAGACTTAGAGAAGGATATCTATGCACTTATAAAAAGGAAAAAAGCATCTATCACATATGCTAAGCTTCCCATACTTATGGGCTCAGAAATTGAACTACGCTTATTATTTCAAAACTTAATTACAAATGCTTTAAAGTTTTGTGCAGAAGGTACATCGCCTACATTACATATAGAAGTGAGTAAGACTGCGAGCCTAGAAAATCCTGTTGAGAAGATGTGGCAATTCTCTTTTAAAGACAACGGAATAGGTATTCGTAAAGATCATCAGGAACGTATTTTTTCTATCTTTCAGCGATTACATACAACAGATCAATATAAAGGCACCGGAATAGGACTTGCGCATTGTAAAAAGATTGTCGGGATACATAAAGGAAATATTTGGGTAACTTCAAAAATTAATGAAGGGAGCACTTTTTATTTTACGATCCCTATGAATCCTGAAGCTGAGTAATGTGATTTTTCACGCTTTCGCGAAAGCGTAACTACAAGTAACACATGCTACATTTATCACTCGCTACACGTAATTTACTTAAATTGCTATGCACTAGATGTTGTTTTAAAACTAAACCTACATTCATGGAACTTACGTCAACCTATTGGAATAATCGCTATGCAGAGGGAAGTACAGGTTGGGACCTAAAAGAGGTCTCTCCACCTATTAAAGCCTACCTCGATCAATTAGAAAATAAGGACCTTAAAATTTTAATCCCTGGTGGTGGTTATAGCTATGAAGCACAGTACTGCTGGGAGCAGGGATTTAAGAATGTTTATGTAGTAGACTTTTCTCAACTTGCATTAGAAAATTTGAAACAGAGAGTGCCGGATTTTCCTAGTTCGCAACTCATACAAGATGATTTCTTTACATATGAAGGGCAGTTTGATGTAATCATAGAGCAAACATTTTTCTGCGCATTACAACCAGAATTAAGACCTGCTTACGTCTCACATATGTATACATTACTTAAGCCTGAAGGGAAGATTGTAGGCTTGCTGTTTAATTTTCCTTTGACTGAAAAAGGACCACCATACGGAGGAAGCGTAGCGGAATATCAAGGCTTATTCTCAAAACATTTTGATATCCAAAAAATGGAGACTTCCTATAACTCAGTACCTGCTCGTGCAGATAAGGAGTTATTTGTCAAAATGATAAAAAAGTAAACTAGTTAATACCACAACACGTTGATCGTACAACTCGCCGAAGGAACTATTAAAACCAAATATGGCATCTATAAAGAGATTCTCTTTTATGATGGCATCAAGGAGTGTCACGCGCTAGTGATGGGAGATGTGAGCGGAGAAGAGGATGTGCTTTGTAGGGTACATTCTTCGTGCATTTTTGCTCACCATTTTAATAGTATAGAGTGTGATTGCCGTGAGCAAATGGAAATATCACAGCAACTTATAGAACGAGCAGGAAAGGGTATTGTAATCTGGCTAGAGCAAGAAGGAAAAGGAAATGGTCATTATGCACTCCTCAATACCTTACCGCTCAAAAAACAAGGTATGCCTCAAGCAGATGCGTACGAGGCTGTAGGTTTCCATAATGATAATCGTGATTTTAGTGCAGCCGCAAAAATCTTAAAACATCTAGAAGTAAATTCCATCACGATGATTACGGGTAATGAAAAGAAAACCAAAACACTCACAAATCTGGGCATTAGTGTAAGTGGTATTCAACCTACAGAGCTATGATATGAGTGTGCTTTCGCGAAAGCGTAATTTTAAAACAACACCGTTAAATTAGAAAATGGTTTTGCAAAAATCTATAGTACCCAGTGGCTAGTTTTTTATCACTTTTTGAGTTTCTAGAACCTCACCATCTCTATTGAATAGTTTCAAAAAGTACACTCCAGAGTTTATATTGTGCAAAGTAATTGCCTCGCGATTGTGAGTTCCTTGCAAAACTATTTTCCCATTGATATCTATTAACTGAAACCTATGACTTGATTCAGAACTTATATACAATCTATCGTTAACTACAGGATTAGGATAAACAATTGAATTTTCTCTCTTGAAATCTTTTGTGTTTAATAATTCTGGATCTTCTATTAAGAAAATATTCTGTGATCCAGTGATATAATATAGATTGGATTCATAGCTAGTGATGCCTAAAGGAGCATTGTCCGGAGTTAAAAGAAATTCGGGACTAATTGGTAGCGCGTTGTCTAGATCAAACTTAATGATACTATGGTTTGCCGAGAGTTCAATTGTAGCGTATAGCAAACTATTTTTTAAGTAGACATCTTGCACAAATCCAGCATAACCATCCATATTTGAAACTAGTATAGGATCTGGAGAGCTGTCATCAATATTGATTTTATACAAGGCTAAGTTGTTTGTGGTCCCTGTGCGCTCAAAGAAATAAAGCTCATTATTAAAAACCTCTCCAATAATTATGGAGTTATTATTCTCAAAAACTATGGTCTCTGTGTAGTTAGTGTCATTTATAGAATATTTTAAAATTGTATTACCTCGTACAAAGTACAGTACACTGTTAGATAATACTACACCCATTTGGGTATTTATAGCAGAGTTGTTAATCGCCTCTCCTTGTACAGGTAATGCATCATTTAAATTCAGCTTGTACAAAGTACTAGCTGTTCCACCTATAAGAGTGTTAGAATCTTCGTCATAAGCTAGTTTTATAAAACCAACTGCAGGCGGGGCTTCAGCTACTGTAGTTTTATTAGTAGGGTCGTTAAACGGCACCTTTTGAATGTAAGCCATATTGTTAGCGTTTAGGTCGAAAAGGCCTACATATAATTCATCATCTATGGTGTGTAGTGAAAATGGAGCTCCCTGCCCCGCAAATGAATCAGTAAAAATTTCTTGAGCTTGAGCTACGACACTCTGAAACATTAATAAACCAAAGAGTAATTTTAACTTCATAGAATGATTTTTCTTACAAATATACCTTTAATGATTAAAAATCAAAACAATACTGGAACCACATAGTAAGCCAGCGCAAATAATAATCCCACCGAAATTAAATTTAAAACCACACCCACACGCGCCATCTGGTCTACGCGTACGTGACCACTTGCAAAAACAATGGCGTTAGGTGGTGTTGCCATAGGTAGCATAAATGCACAACTAGAAGCAAGGGTCACTGGAATCACCATTTGTAAAATGGGCACATCCATCCCTATCGCAATACCTACCACTAGCGGAATCAAAATAGTAACTAGTGCTACATTACTCATCAACTCGGTCATAAAGAGCATTAAGAAAATAAGCACGGCAGTCACCACCCACATACTCCAGTCTTCCTGCTGTGATATGTAGGAACCTATCATATCTATAAAACCAGATTGTGCTAGTCCAGAGGCAAGTGCGAGACCGCCGCCAAAGAGGATTAAAATTCCCCAAGGTAATCGAGAAGTATCTTCCCAATTAAGCGGAAAAGAACCTTTTTTATAATCAATAGGTACTATAAACATCAACAGCGCCGCAATCACAGAGATGGTTGTATCTGTAAGTGTGATTTCTGGTAGTAGTTGGTTGAGATAGGAGCGTAGCATCCACGAGATTGCTGTAATGAGGAATATGGCTAAGACCACTTTCTCTCCTTTTGAAATAGGACCAAGTTTATCTAATTCTGTCTGTATGATATTTCCAGACTTTCCGATATTACCTAGGTTATTCTTGTAGAAGACTCTTGTAATCATAAAATATGTGATGATCATCAGTATGATGGAGAATGGAACTCCCATTTTCATCCACTGGAAAAAGCCTATGTCTATATTATAACTCTCATTAAGGAATGCAAGCATTACAGAGTTAGGCGGTGTGCCTATTAAGGTTGCCATTCCTCCTATGTTTGCGCCAAAGGCGATACCTAGCATAATGCTTAGAGCAAAGTTGCGGTCATTTTTTGTAAAACCATCTTCGTCATCTATTAGAAGTTGAATGACAGACACGGCGATTGGGAGCATCACTACAGTACTTGCCGTGTTTGAAATCCACATGCTCATTAAGCCAGTGGCAATCATAAACCCTAGTATGATTTCGTTTGCCTTTGTGCCCGTAATTTTAAGAATAGAGAGGGCTATCCGTTTGTGCAGGTTAACTTTTTCTAGCGCTAGCGCGATTACAAATCCTCCAAAAAATAGATACACAATAGGATTTGCATAGTTACTGGCGACTTCCTTTATGTCTCCAATACCGAGTAAGGGAAATAGAGCAAGCGGAATAAGTGCCGTAACAGAGATGGAAACAGCTTCTGTAACCCACCAGATAATCATCCACAAAGCGACAGCAATCACCTTGTCTATCGCTGGATTTATGAGCTCAACGGGTGCTGCGAGTAATAAAATACATAGCAAAGGGCCGATGATAAAGCCTATTTTTCGCGAAAGCGTAAATTCTTTCATAGCCTTAAAAATAGGCAAAAAAGAAAACTACTTACCTTTTAAATATAAGGCAAGTCTTATTTTCCAATATGGCATCTCTTCCTTAAAGTATTCATAGAAAGATTTGAGCTTATCTGCGTCTTCCACTTTTAAAATGGCGTCGTGTACTTGCTTTACTTCTACGGGCTGTATAAATTGGTAAAAGTCTACCTCCATACCTTCATCATGCAACTTCATCAAGTGATTGTACACAGAGCCTATAGTGAGTTTTCGGGTCTCTGCAATTTCTTCTAGAGATAGGCCTTGCTGTATGAGTTTTTTAGTCTCTAGATACGTTTTACTACCACTTTTAGGCTTTGGTTTTTGGACATGCTCTTTAATCACCTTAATAAAATCTGCGCCATATTTTTCCATTTTGGCTTGTCCTACACCTTGAATGTCTAAAAACTGCTTTTGAGTTACAGGTTCTTGATCTTCCATATCCTTGAGGGAGGCATCCGAGAATACAATATATGCAGCCACATTTGCATCTCTAGCAAGCTCTGACCGTAGTTCGCGTAATTTTTCAAAGAGGGTTCCTTTTGGTTTTTTAGGTTTGCGTTCTTTGGTAACAGGTTCGGTTTTAACCTTGGTGAGTTTAGCCAGTTGTATATTCTTCCCGTCGTATAAAACTTCTTTAGCAAGTGGGGTGAGTAGTAATCTTCCGCTTTCGCGAAAGCGTATTTCTAACAATCCCTGATTGATAAGCTGCACAATATATTGCTGAAGATCTCTCCATGGAACATCTTTTGCAGCTCCGTATGTTTTTATTTCTTGATAGCCTTTGTCATATACTTGAGCATTTTGCGAACCTCTTAAAACGTCAATCACGGTACCCATCGCTTCTTTTTGTTGCATACGAGCAACGCCTGAAAGTACTTTTTGAGCAAGTACAGTACCGTCAAAATAAGCCGGCGGACTATTACAAATGTCACAGTTTCCGCAATCCTCAGAGAGAAACTCGCCAAAGTAGTTGATAAGCACTTTACGTCTACAACTCAGCGCTTCTGCATACTGTTGCATACGATCGAGCTTTGCCATTTGGTAGTCGGCATTTTTTGCTCCGTCTATAAACTGTCTTAGCTGCAAGGTATCTGCATAACTATAAAAAAGCAAGGTGTGAGCAGGTAAACCATCACGTCCAGCACGACCTATTTCTTGATAATAACCTTCAAGATTTTTAGGCATGTTATAGTGAATCACCCATCGTACGTTACTCTTGTCTATTCCCATTCCAAAGGCGATGGTAGCACAGATGATAGGCGTTGTGTCATTTATAAAATCTTCTTGCACTTTTGAGCGTTGCTCTGCGTGCATCCCTGCGTGGTATGCAGCTGCTTTATACCCGTTAGCTTGTAGTTTGGCAGCTAGAGACTCTGTACTTTTTCTTGAAAGACAGTAAATGATACCACTTTCTCCAGGGTGCTCTTCAAGAAAATCAAGAATCTGATCATTACGTTTTTGGCCAGGTCTCACATCGAGATAGAGGTTAGGTCTATCAAAGGAAGAGACGTACTTTTTTGCATTGCTTATTCCTAATTGATCTGCAATATCATCTTGTGTTGATCTGTCTGCAGTTGCGGTAAGGGCAATAAGTGGCGCTTTCGGGAAACGTCTTTTTAAATAGCCTAGTTGTGTATAGGCAGGTCTAAAGTCGTGACCCCATGATGAGATACAGTGTGCTTCATCTATGGCGATTAATGAAATGGTTGCGGCATTCAGAGCGCCATCCAGCATTTGTAAGCTTTCAGGAGCAACATAGATAAGGTCTATGGCGCCGCTTTGTAAATCTGCTAATACTTGCTGAGTTTCTTCAAGTGGTTGTGTGCTATTATAGTAGGCTGCTTTTATACCATTTGCACGTAGCGCATCTACCTGATCTTTCATTAAGGCAATGAGTGGTGAGATCACAAGAGCAACCCCATCCAGTGCGAGTGCTGGCAATTGAAAACACATGGATTTACCACCACCCGTAGGCATAATGACAAGTGCGTCATCTCCACGACACACAGATTCTATAATCTTTTGCTGGTTAGGGCGGAAATTATCGTAGCCAAAATGAGTTTTTAAAAGGGAGTGTAATTCTTGTGTTGCAACCATCTTACAAAGTTATTAATACCAATTAAAAGAGGCGCTCTTATGAGCGCCTCTTTATACAGCAATGATGTATTTATTTTTCTTAAATAAGGCGCTATAAAGGAATATTGCCATGCTTCTTTTTAGGAAGCTCGACCTTCTTGTTTTCTAGCATGCTAAATGCTTTGATAAGTTTGCGTCTAGTGTCTTGTGGCATAATCACTTCATCTATAAATCCACGTTGTGCGGCACGATAAGGATTTGCAAACTTCTCTGCATACTCACTTTCTTTTTCAAGTAGTTTTTCTTCAGGATTATCTGCTGCGCTTATTTCTTTTCTAAAGATAATCTCGCTGGCTCCTTTTGCTCCCATTACCGCAATCTCAGCACTAGGCCACGCATAGTTAAGATCTGCACCTATGTGCTTAGAGTTCATCACGTCATAAGCACCTCCGTATGCTTTTCTTGTAATCACTGTTACTCTTGGTACGGTCGCCTCACTAAGTGCGTATAATAACTTTGCTCCGTTTGTGATAATACCATTCCACTCTTGATCTGTACCTGGAAGGAAACCTGGAACATCAACAAGAACGAGCAAAGGAATATTGAAACAGTCACAGAATCTTGTAAAACGTGCGGCTTTCTTTGAGCTATCTACATCTAGCACTCCGGCAAGAAACATAGGCTGATTTGCAACGATACCCACACTACGACCTCCTAAACGAGCAAAACCTACAATGATATTCTCAGCATAATCTTTATGAATTTCATAAAAAGAATCTTCATCTATGATACCCGTAATGACCTCGTGCATATCATAAGGCTTGTTTGCACTATCTGGGATAATGGTTGCAAGCTGGTCGCGCACCTCATCCTTAAGTGTAAACGGTAAATTCTTCGGTGTTTCTGTATTATTTTGAGGTAAGTAGCTTAATAAAGATTTAAGATCTTCAAGACATTGTGCGTCGTTTGAAGAGATGATATGTGCCACACCAGATTTCGAGCTGTGCGTACTTGCGCCACCTAGTTCTTCTGAGGTTACTTCTTCATTAGTTACCGTTTTTACAACGTTAGGGCCCGTTACAAACATGTAGCTGGTGTTCTCTACCATCATAGTAAAGTCTGTCATTGCTGGAGAGTATACTGCTCCACCGGCACAAGGCCCCATAATAGCCGAGATTTGCGGGATCACACCAGATGCTTGCACATTGCGGTAAAAGATATCTGCATAACCTCCTAGTGAGCGTACACCTTCTTGTATACGTGCACCACCAGAATCATTAAGCCCTATTAATGGAGCTCCAGTTTTCATAGCGAGATCCATTATTTTACAAATCTTCTCGGCATGTGTCTCAGAGAGTGCACCTCCAAAAACCGTAAAATCTTGTGCAAATAAATAAATCAAACGACCATTTACAGTACCATAACCAGTAACCACACCATCTCCATAATAGATTTCTTTTTCCATACCAAAATCTGTAGTACGGTGTGTAACAAGAATACCTATTTCTTCAAAAGAGCCATCGTCTAGTAAGTAGTGTATGCGTTCTCTAGCAGTAAGTTTCTTTTTCTCGTGCTGCTTGTCTATACGTTTCTGACCGCCACCTAGGTGTGCGAGTTCAATTTTTTCGTTGAGCGTTTTTATGTTAGCATCCATAGGTTATACAGTTGGTAGGCGTAAGATATTTTGTTCTTTAATATGTTGTTTGAGAGCGATAAGAGCAGCAATACGTGCTTCTTCCTTAAACCCTTCTTTTAAAGCTTCTGGAGAATAATAATTTTTTACAAAATGTGTATCAAAATTTCCAGAGCGGAAGGCATCATGCTCACAAACAAATTTTCCAAAAGGAAGTGTAGTTTGCACACCTTCTATTTTATAATCATCTATGGCTTTAGATAATAATTCTATTGCCTCTTCACGCGTAGGAGCATAAACAATAAGTTTAGAAAGCATAGGGTCATAATAGATAGGAATATCCATGCCTTGCTCAAATCCATTATCTACACGTATACCTTCTCCTTCTGGGAGTATGTAAGTAGATAGATTTCCTACACTAGGTAAGAACTCATTAAGAGGATCTTCTGCATATACACGTAATTCTAGGGCATGTCCTTTTATGCTGAGGTCTTCTTGAGCGATGGATAGCTTCTCACCACGAGCAACGCGTATCTGCAATTCTACAAGATCTGTACCTGAGATAAGTTCGGTTACTGGGTGTTCTACTTGTAAACGAGTATTCATTTCTAAGAAATAGAAATTGAGCTGATCATCTAGTAAAAACTCTACGGTACCTGCGCCGCGATAGTTACATGCTTTTGCCACCTTTATTGCAGCTTGCCCCATTTCTTCTCGAAGTTGCGGAGTAAGGACTACAGATGGAGCTTCCTCTACTACTTTCTGGTGACGACGCTGGATGCTACATTCACGTTCAAACAAGTGAATCACATTACCGTGATTATCTGCCATTACTTGAATCTCAATGTGTCTAGGTGATGCAACATATTTTTCTATAAAAACAGATCCATCGCCAAAGGCTGCAGTCGCTTCACTAATAGCCGTACTCATTTGTGATGCTAGTTCGCTGTCTTTTTCTACCACGCGCATCCCTTTTCCGCCACCTCCGGCAGAGGCTTTTATGAGAATGGGGTATCCTATTTCGGCTGCGATTGCTTTTGCTTTCTCTACATCTGTGATAGCTTCATCGATACCTGGTACCATCGGGATATCATATGCTTTTACAGCTTCTTTGGCTGCGAGCTTACTTCCCATGATTTCTATTGCGTGTGCCTCTGGGCCTATGAAGATCATTTGTGCTTCTGTTACCGCTTTCGCGAAAGCGGAATTCTCACTTAAAAATCCGTAGCCAGGGTGGATTGCATCTACGTTAAGTTCTTGAGCAACTTTAATAATTTTATCACCTAGTAAATACGACTCTGATGAAGGCGCATTACCCACGCAAACGGCCTCGTCTGCATAGCGCACGTGTGGTGCATTACGGTCTACAGTAGAGTAAATGGCTACTGTTTTAATACCCATTTTCTTAGCCGTGCGAATTACCCTGATAGCTATCTCACCACGGTTTGCAATTAATATTTTTTTTATAGTTTTCATCTATTTTTCTTCTTCAAATTCTACAAGTAATTGCCCTTTATCTACCGCGTCATCTTTTACAACGTGCACGGCCTTGATAACTCCGTCTGTATGGGATACAAAGCTGTTTTCCATTTTCATGGCACTTAGAATCACCAGCGTGTCACCTTCTTTTACTTCTTGACCAGCAGAGACCTGCACATCAATAATAAGACCTGGCATAGGAGAAATAAGATTATTAAGCTGCTTTGAAGCTCCTACTGTGAAGCCCATTTCCTTAATAAGAATGTCAACCTCATCCTTAATTACAACTTCATAGTTGTTGCTGTTTACCTGAATGTTGTACGTCTTTTTGCTGAAATCTGAGGAGACCACAGTTGCTTTAAAAGAAGAGTTATCCTCTAGAATATGGTAAGAATTCTGAGAGGTATGTACCGCGTCTAACTGAGATAGCTGATCACGAGAAACTTCGAACTCGTGCTCCTCGTTTACGGTGGTTTTATAGGTGTTGCTCATCGCTTGTATTTTAAGATATAAATATACGTAATTGCGATATTGATAACCTAATGAACTTTAAATAAGAAAAGGCGCTCGTAAGAGCGCCTTTAGTATTAAAAATGTAATATTAATTGTTTTTACTAAGCATTAATAACTCGTTACAAACAATCTCTGTCATATATCTTTTTACACCATCTTTATCTTCCCAAGAACGATTAGTAAGTTTTCCTTCTATTGCGATTTCTTGTCCTTTTTGAATGTAGCTTTCTACCACTTTGACAAGGCCGCCGCGTACTATGATATTGTGCCAGTATGCACGTTCTATTTTCTGACCATTCTTGTCTTTGTAAGAATCATCTGTTGCCATGGAGAACTTGGCAATTTTATTTCCATCAGGAAATGTTGTGATTTCTGGTTCTTGACCTAATCTTCCAATTAACTGTACTTTGTTGCGTAATGCGTTCATAATAATGTGTTTTTCTTGAGTAGGTTAAGCCTACCAAATTGAGTTATATTTCTTTCTCGAGCCGTTCTCGAAAAAATCATTTGTTCCTAATAAGTAAATTATAATAACCACTTGTAAATAAGAACACTGCAAATATGCGTCAGACCACAATTCCTAGCCGACTTTTAAACGTTTACTTACGTTTATAGTCGTTTGTAAGTATTTGTAAACGTTTAAAAACGTTTTAATGTGTTGATTTATTGTGTGTTGAGGTTTTTGTGGTCTGTTGCGTTAGAACTCCTTGTTTTAGAGAATTTTTAGAAGAATAAAGACTGTTTACTCGGTATAGCGCGAGAAAGAGACTTAGATTTCCTTGAAAATTTGAAGGGTTTTAGAATCTTTTAGAGGAGTAGATATTAAAAAACATCCCATTATCTACAACCTCAGGCTAGAAGAAAACTAAACTGAAAGAGCCATTTTCGCGAAAGCGTAAAGAATAAGATAACCATATTATAAGTAGGTCAGATTCGATAAAAAGCCAGCGATGTTAAGTGAAAATGTATATATGACTATTTAAGTCGAGCTATACATTAAGAGCATGTCTAAAAGAATCTCTGTCTTATAGGGTTTGAGTATGCTATTGTTAATGCCGTGTTTTGTTAGTTCTTTATCTCCCTCTTTATAGCTTGTGGCTGTAAGAGCAATGATGGGAGTTATGCTGTCAAACTTTCTAATAACAATGCTGGCATCAATACCGTTCATTACAGGCATATTAATATCCATTAATATGAAATCATAGTCGTTATTTTTTACTGCGCTCACAGCTTGTTGTCCATCACTGGCACTTTCGTTTTTTATACCGTATTGTTCAAGTACCTTTTTAGTTACTAGTTGGTTAATATTATTGTCGTCCACAATAAGTACTTTTTTGCCTTTGAGACGTTCGTAGCTTGAGATATCTGATTGGACTTCTAGGTAGGAGTCGGATCCAGTTTCTAGGTCAATTGTAAATGAAAAAGTAGAACCTTTATTTGGACTACTTATTAGGGATAATTTACTGCCAAGAATGTGTAAAATCTTCTTGACAATGGGAAGACCTAAGCCTGTACCCTGATGGTTTGACATAGCTCCTACTTGAGCAAATGCAGTAAAGATTTTTGCTTGTTCTTCTTTGGCAATGCCTTGTCCTGTATCTGCTATACTAAAGAGTATAGTATTTACATCTTTATTCTTTTCTTGAAGTGTGGCCTTTATGGTGATTGTGCCATCCTCGGTAAACTTGCTAGCATTACTCGATAAGTTCATGAGGACTTGAGAGATTTTAGTCTTATCGCCTAGTAAGGTATCTGGAATATTAGAATCAATAATCACCTTTGTAGTGTTATTATTTTTCTTATTTATAAACTCAAGGGTTTGTACAATGTGAGGTATTAATTTATGTAGTCTAAAGTTAGTCTTCTGGATACGCTCGCCTTCTTTTGAGTCAAATTTATTTAAGCTTAATATATCATTTACAAGCGCTAGTAGATAGTCGGCAGAGAATTTTAAAGATTTTAAATCTTCTGTATGATTTTTAAGCGCTGGGTCTTCAAGAAATACAGAAGAAAGTCCTATAATTCCATAAAGCGGAGTTCTCAACTCATGGCTTACTGTAGAAAGAAATTTAGTATTACTTCTAGCTAGTTTTTGAGATTTCTTTTTGGCTTGAAGATATTGTTTGTTTTTTGATTTTAAATTATCAAGGAGCCTTTTTCGTTTCTTTCTACCATGTAATAAAGTCCCGATAAATAAGAGCAGGATGGCTGCTAGTGCGAGTGAAGTTTTTAGAAATAATTTGTTCTCACCAGCTTTTTGAAGTGCGAGCTCATTTTCTAATTTTGAGGCTCGTAGTTCTTGTTTGAATTTATTCAGGTTAAAGCGAGAGGTAGCATTTTTTTGCTGTTTTATCTTGTTTGCTTCGTATCTCTTTTCGACGAGTACATCATAGGTTTTACGTATGCTATTTACTTGCTCGTAGTTGCCTAAGCTTTCATAGGCCTTCATTAGGTTTTTATAATTATCAATCTTGTAGTTGTCATCTTGTTCATCACCAGCTACCTCCATAGAGTAATTAATGGCTTCAATCGCCTCTTTAGGTCTGTTTTGTAATAGATAGATGGAACTTTGAACGTGATAGACGGTTCCTTCAAAGTTGTTTTTCCTTCCATTAAAATCACCTTTCATTAGTAATTCCTTTGCTTGATTTAGATAGTGTTGCGCCTCATTTGGCTGCTTTTTTATTACATATAACTCAGCTAGGTTGTTATTTGATATAAAATCAACTAGGATACTATTTTCAATTTCTGGGCTTATGGCGAGTGCTTCTTCAAAATAAGTGATGGCCTTGTCTGGATCTTCTTCAAAAAAAGTATTTCCCAGATTAGTAAGATTTCTTGCCAAATTAAAGGTGTCATTAGACTTTTTATTTTCTTCAATGGCGTTATTAAAAAGATCTTCGGCACCCTGAAAATTGTCTACTTGTATAAATGCATTTCCTAGAATACTTCTTAAACGAGATGTAGTAATAGGTGATTTGACTCTCTTAGCGTTATCTAGAAGGTGTGGTACAACCTCAATAACTTTTTCATAACTGGACTCATTAAATAAGGCAAGTATGGCAGGCATCAGAGAGTCTATCTCTGCTACGGTGAATTGCTTTTCTTTTATTAATAAGATTTCTTCTTGAGAGATTGTCTCTTGACTGTAGGATTTAAAAGAGTATACAGTACTTAAAACAACTAGCAGTAGTATGGTTAGTCTAGTCATAAATATTGATTTGGGAATTAAAATTTAAGCAATTGTCTCTAGAGCAGTTTTTACATCAGAAAATGTATTTAATTAACTAATAATATTCTTTTAATCTAAAAAAATACTGCTTTTCACCGATTGTTCGAGATGTTTGATGAGTTTTTTTATTTATTAAGATTGATTTTAAATTTTTTGTAAGCCGCTAATTATCAGTAATGAATAATTTTAATGTTATAAAAAGGCTCTCTGTTGCACATTTATAGCTTAACTAGTTAAAATTTTATATTTAAAGCAGATTGTGATGGGTGTTGTCTTTGGTGCGCTTTCGCGAAAGCGTTAAATGTTTTCATTATTAGCGTCATACTCTATATCTTTTATCAATCAAATAGGATACATAATGAGTAATTACCACATAAAAGGTCTACAAGAGTATTTTCAAGTCTACCAAAAGTCTGTAGATAAGCCTGAGCAGTTCTGGGAAGAAATTGCCGAAGAAAATTTTGTCTGGCGAAAGCGCTGGGATACCGTATTAGAATGGGATTTTAAAAAGCCAGAAGTAAAGTGGTTTGATGGAGCCCAATTAAATATTACAGAAAATTGTCTCGATAGACATCTTTACACTCGTGGTAATAAAACTGCATTGCTCTTTGAGCCCAATAACCCTGAAGATCCTGCCGAACATATTACTTATAAAGACCTGCATGAGCGCGTGTGCAAGTTTGCAAATGTGCTTAAGGCTAAAGGGGTGACGCGCGGTGATCGTGTGTGTATTTATGTACCCATGATACCAGAACTTGCGGTATCTATGCTTGCATGTGCGCGTATAGGAGCGGTGCATTCAGTAGTATTTGCCGGTTTTTCTAGTACAGCATTGAGTACTCGTATTAATGATGCAAGCTGTAAGATGGTTATTACGAGCGATGGCTCCTATCGTGGTAATAAAACAATTGACCTTAAAAGTATTGTAGATGATGCATTAGAAAATACTCCATCTGTGGAGAGCGTACTTGTTGTAAAGCGCACTGGTGGTGATGTAGTAATGAAAGAGGGGCGTGATGAGTGGGTAGCACCACTGTTAAAGGAAGCATCAACAGAATGCCCTGCCGAAACTATGGAAGCAGAGGATTCTCTTTTTATATTATACACTTCTGGTTCTACAGGGCAACCTAAGGGAATGTTGCACACTACCGCGGGATATATGGTGTATAGTGCATATACATTTAAAAATGTATTCCAATATAGGGAGGATGATGTGTACTGGTGTAGTGCAGATATAGGATGGATTACTGGGCATAGTTATATTGTCTACGGGCCACTTGCAAATGGTGCCACCTCTGTACTTTATGAAGGAGTTCCAAGTTTTCCAGACTGGGGACGCTTTTGGGAAATAATAGATAAACATCAAGTAAACCAATTTTATACAGCACCCACGGCGATAAGAGCACTTGCAAAGGAGAACTTGAGTTATGTAGAGAAGTATGATTTATCATCTCTCAAGGTTTTAGGAACCGTAGGCGAACCCATAAATGAGGAAGCCTGGCACTGGTATAATGATAATATAGGGAAGAAAAAATGTCCAATTGTTGATAGCTGGTTTCAAACGGAAAACGGTGGGATTATGATAAGTCCTATCCCCTTTGCAACGCCTACAATTCCCACATTTGCAACTTTGCCTTTACCGGGGATACAGCCTTGTTTAATGGATGAACAAGGCAAAGAAATAAAAGGAAACCAAGTAGAAGGAAGGTTGTGCATTAAATTTCCATGGCCTAGTATAGCTAGAACGATATGGGGAGATCACAAAAGGTATAAAGACACGTATTTTTCGGCATTTGATAATATGTATTTTACTGGAGATGGCGCTTTGAGAGATGCTACGGGTTATTATAGAATCACAGGACGTGTAGATGATGTCATTATCGTTTCTGGTCACAACCTGGGTACAGCACCTATAGAAGATGCTATTAATGAACATCCAGCTGTTGCCGAAAGTGCGATTGTAGGTTTTCCTCATACTATTAAAGGGAATGCCTTGTATGGTTATGTAACGTTAAAGGAGACTGGAGAAGGACGTGATCATGATAATTTACGCAAGGAAATTAATCAGATTATTACAGAAAAAATAGGCCCGATTGCAAAGCTTAATAAAATCCAATTTACAAATGGATTACCTAAAACACGATCTGGTAAAATCATGCGACGTATACTGCGCAAGATTGCCTCTGGGGAAGGAGACAATCTAGGCGATATAAGTACGCTACTTAATCCTGAAGTTGTACAGAGCGTAAAGGACAACGCGCTATTATAACATAAGAAACCCCGAAGATTATTTCTTCGGGGTTTCTTATGTATAGTGAGTGATTAACTCTTTAGATTATCTCGTGGCTGGGTAAACTCTTTTTTATCTTTTACCTGATTATTAATCTCTTTGCCGTGAGTTGCCTCTAGATTAATCGCTTGTTCTTTCTTGCTAGTTTTCTCTGGATTAGGTGTTGTATTACTCATGATTTTAATTTTTAATGTTTACTTAAAGATAATTTGAAACTACCTTTTTGTAAAAGCAATTAATAAACCTTAACCACCCGTTGTTAAAAAATGTGAAGAGAGATGTTTGAGAATTAGAGCTGTAAATGCGAGTAGTTTTGAGGGTGTTTACTGGTTCAAAAATGTGCTAGTTTAGATATTAAGGAACATACATCAAAAACGACTAAGGTTATAAATCTCTTAAAGCCATTAATGGTACAGAGGTATTTTATTATATTTCAATAAATCTAAAATATACACAACGATGAAATCATCCTTTTTTGATATAATCCAATCTGAAACTCCTGTCTTAGTAGACTTTTATGCAACATGGTGCGGACCTTGTAAAACACTGGGGCCTATTCTAGAACAAGTAAAAGACGAGCTAGGTGATCAAGTGAAAATTGTAAAAATAGACGTAGATAAAAATCAGCCGCTTGCTGCTCAATATAATGTGCGAGGAGTACCTACTATGATTCTTTATAAAGCAGGAAAGCAGGTGTGGAGACAATCTGGAGTACTAGAGAAAAATGCTATCATTGATGTTGTAAAAACTGCATAGATGATCATATTAATTTCTCCTGAGGAAACGAGTGAAAACGAGATTGCCACGCTGCATCAACTATTTGAAGCTGGGTTATCTCATTTTCATCTTAGAAAACCAAATGCGAGTCGTGATGATCACATAGCATACCTGAATATGGTTGATGCTACGTATCATAATCGTATAATGACGCATAACTTTCATAAAGAGCTGTGTAGTCAGTTTAATATTATGGGTGTGCATCTAGAAGAAGCGATGTGGAGAGCCCAAGGAAACCAATTAGAACAATACGTACAGTCATTTACTACTATAGGCAATAGCGTATCTTCCTCTTACCACGAACCAGAAGATCTAGCATCGCAAGCAGTACGTTTTGAGTATACCTTATTAAGCCCTGTGTTTTCGGCAATTTCTAAGAGTGATATGAAGGGTCGAGGTTTTGATGTGCGTCACATCAATAAAGATATTGTAGGTATGGGAGGAATAAATGCAACTACGACTCCAGAAGCACTAAAACTTGGCTTCAAAGGTGTAGGAGCTCTAGGTGGTGTGTGGAATGCAGATAATCCTGTAGCAGCATTTATTGAGATGAAAAACGCTTTCGCGAAAGCGAATACCTAACCTTTACTATATTTGCACCATGGCAAAACGAGGAACTCCTAAGAACACGAAAAATAAAGCTAAGCATTCTAAGCTTATGGATCGTAAGAAAAAGAAAGAGCGCGAGAAGAGAGACGCTAGTGAAGCGCGATTACTCGAAGCAAAAGAAAAGATGAAAGCTCTTAAAGAGAAAGAAGAAGAATAACAAAAGCGTCCCGATGGACGCTTTTTTAGTTTTAGAGCGTAACATATTGACAATTAAGACGTCATTTTAATAGTTTAGGCAACCATTTTAATTTTTCTAGCGTCTATATATTAAATAACCATCTTATGACGACACTTATAAAATTCATTCTCACATTACTTACAATAACCTGCGCTACTACAGCGGCAGCACAATCTTATAGTGTAACCGTAATTGATGAAAGGACTAAAGAACCCATTCCTTTTGCGACTGTAAAATTATCTAAAAACACAGGCACAATCGCAAATGAAGAAGGCATCTTTACTCTTGGAGAGCATAAACTATCTACACTTAGAGACTCTGTGTATATCTCATCTATGGGATATGAAGAGGTGGCTATTTTTCCTAAGAAAGTGATGGATACCATTATATCGCTGCGTGTGAAAACAAACGAACTGGATAATGTGTTTCTCACAAATAATCCGCTAGATGCAGAGGAGATTATAGAGCGCGTTAAAGAGAATATAGTTGTCAATTATCCTAATGCGCTCACTGAGAAAAAAATATTCTTCAGACAGTCTGAGTCAGATCGTATTGATAAAATGGATATCGAAGTAGAAAAAACGACTATTCCAGAATTTAACCAAGTCTTTATGGATAGTCTAGTGGGGTCTGTCGCAAAGAAGAGTGATTACTACAGTGAGTCTGTAGGAACACTTTCTGGAAATTATGACAATCAAAAGCTCGTTATAGATAAAGCCGCAAAGCTCTACGATAAAACTAAAGAAAATGTAGGGGTGGAGAGTTTTGGAAAAAGGCTTGAAGAAATTATTGAGAAAAATGTAAAAGCAGATTCTTACTTTAAAATAAAATCTGGAATCATAGGTACCACTATAGAAGTAGATGACTCTACAAAAATGGGCAGTTCAAATGGCGGACTTAAAATAGAGGTAGATACAGAGCAAGAAGAAAATGACAAGGAGCAAGCCATTACAGAAAGTATAAAATCTGACCTTTCTGATCTGTTTGAGGCTATGTTTTATAAGGAGGATACAAAGCTTGACTTCTTAACAAAATCCAATCGTTATCAGTTTACTAAAAGAGAAATTACGGCAATAGGTGATGATATTGTTTATGTAATAGACTTTGAACCTAAGGGAAGAAAAGATTTTAAGGGAACCTTATATGTAAATACTGATGACTTTGCAGTAATGCGTCTAGAGTATGAGAATGTGCGTAAGTTGTCTAGTTTTGGGATGTTTGGTATAAGCTACAAGAAGTATTTGTATAAGGGTAAAAGCATCTATGCAAAAGATGATAATGGTGGTTACTCATTGCGATTTATGGAGCTAGAAAACGGAGAACGCGTTGGTATAGATAGGCCTTTAAAAATCATTGAAAAAAACAAAAATGTAGGAGGTCGCCGAAAGCAAAATGAAGTAGCGATGGAGATTGAAATAGCAAACACTAGCTATTCAAAAAAGGAGCTAGTTGTTTTTAGCACCACTAGTATTGATCAAAGTACTTATGATGCTGTAGAAGAAATTAAGGAGATGGAGGCAACATACTTGTCTAATTATGATCCTAATTTCTGGAAAGAGTATACCATTATGGAGCCTAATGCGGCAATACAAAGCTTTAAGTCTGAGAGTAAATAATAGACTAGTATAAAGATTCTTGATATTAAATTATGATGCCAGTGTCCCATTGTGGTTACTGGCATTTTATATGGTGAAGTCTTTGAGGGCTTTTAGTATCTTTACTTTATGGAATTAGTATTTATAGGGCTCGCCGTAGGAGCGATACTCTCTTATTTTGTATTTAACTTTATCTCTGGAAAATCTAAAGCGCCAGATGCTCAAGCACAATCTGTTGTGCTTATGGAGCGCATAAGAACGGTGTGTAAATTTATCACCGTAGAAGGCGACTTTGCAGAGATATATCACTACGAAAGTTTAAAAAATAAATGGATGAACCTATTACTAGGTTCAAAAAAGGCTATTGTCCTCATAGATGCAAAAGCACATATAGGTTTTGATCTTACTAAGATTAAAATGGAGGCAGATGATAAGAATAGAACCATTAAACTTTTTAACTTTCCAGAGCCAGAATTACTATCTGTAGAGACAGATTTTAAATATTATGATAAGAAAGAAGGCTGGGCAAATCCTTTTACAAGCACAGATCTTACAGAGATAAACAGAGAGGCAAAGCAACACATACGCGATAAAATCCCACAGAGCGGACTCTTTGAGGAAGCAAAAACACAGGCGCTAGAAACAGTACAGTTAATGCAAAAACTTGTAGAAACTATAGGCTGGAAACTAGACTACTCATCACTAGAAATACCTGCGAGTAAGGAGCCTAAGAAAATTGAATCTTAGTGATATATCTCATTACTGGAAATACAGGAGCTGGAAAAACTACGTATTCATTAAATCTTAAAAAAAGCATTAATGGTGTCTTATTTTCCATTGATCATTGGAATAAAACATTATTTCTAGATGATAAACAAGAGACAGACGGAGTTGGCTGGTTTTTAGAACGTATCGCACGTAGCGACCAGATGATACAATCACTAGTGTTACAACTGTCTCTTATACACATCTCCGAGCCCACGAGACGGACTCCTATCTCG
>CAJXSW010000045.1 GCA_913060645.1 uncultured Dokdonia sp.
CGAGATAGGAGTCCGTCTCGTGGGCTCGGAGATGTGTATAAGAGACAGCAATATAACTAGGTGGGTTCTCTACAATACCACGTTCTGAGATAAGTTTGATATTTATATTTCTACTTTGTGCTTTGCTAGCAAAATCTTCTAAAATTTCTATAATATCATTGTCTAAAAAGCGCGTTTTACGCACATCTAACTCAAGATACGAGTTTTCAGGTAAATTGTCTAGTTCTTTTAGAATAGCACCTTTGTTGAAGAAAGTAACCTCTTCGGCAAGTGTCATTTTCATTTTTGAAGCTCCATTACTTATATCTTCCTTGTGTAAAAAGTGTGAGTTCTTGTAACTCTTAAATAAGACCACAACAATCCCTACGGCAAGACCAAGGCCTATACCCCATAATAAATCTATAAAGAAGATACCTACTACAGTCACTATAAAAGGTACAAATTGTTTCCAACCAGCACTCCACATAGCTTTAAAAGTAGACGGTTTTGCTAGTTTGTATCCTACAACTAGTAAAATTGCTGCTAGTACTGATAAAGGTATTTTGTTAAGTAGGGTTGGTATTAGAATTACAGAGATTAATAATAAGAAACCATGTATAATAGCTGCCATTTTAGTCTTTCCTCCAGACTGTATGTTTGCAGATGATCTTACGATTACTTGTGTTACCGGAAGTCCTCCTATCATACCAGATAAGATATTTCCTGTTCCTTGGGCTAGCAGCTCTCTGTTAGTAGGAGTTACATTTTTATCTGGATCGAGTTTATCTGTAGCCTCAACACATAATAACGTTTCTAAACTTGCTACAAGTGCTATGGTAAATGCTGTTACCCATATCGCTGGGTTTGTTATTGCTGCAAAGTTTGGAAAAGCAAATTGACCTATAAAACTGTCTACACTATCAGGTACTGGTACACTTACTAAGTGCTCTGCACTTATTCCATATTCAGATCCTTGAGTGCTTATAAAATAAATGATACCTACAGCAACTGCGACAAGTGGTCCTTGCACAAGTTGGAATATCTTTCCCTTTTTAGATAGAACATTACTCCATAATATGAGTATTCCTAAGGCAAGTACTCCTACTAATGTTGCTCCTATACTTATAGATCCGACGATATTTCCTAGTTCTGATAAGGTGTTTTCGCCATCCATTTGAAAAAAAGCAAAATCTCCCTCTGGATCTGCATCATACCCAAAAAAGTGCGGGATTTGCTTGAAAATAATAATGATACCAATACCCGTGAGCATTCCTTTAATTACTGATGAAGGAAAGTAATATCCTATCACACCAGCTTTTAAAAATCCAAACACTAACTGTATAACTCCTCCTAATACTACTGCTACAAGGAAGTTTTCATAACCACCTAAAGCACCAATGGCAGTAAGAACAATCGCTGCAAGTCCTGCAGCTGGACCACTTACCCCTATTTTAGAGCCACTTAAAGCTCCTACTACAATACCTCCTATAATACCTGCAATAAGGCCAGAAAATAGCGGAGCACCGCTGGCGAGAGCAATACCAAGACATAGTGGTAATGCTACAAAAAATACAACGACACTTGCGGGTAAGTCGTTTTTTAAATATTTGAACATAATTCGTGATTTGAACACTTCTATTAAGGTAGAGGTGCAGTTTTTAAATAAAAATTGTGGGTTTGCTTACGCGAAAACGAAACGTAAGATTACGCCTCTACATATACCTGATAAAGAGTCAGGGTTAAGATAATCTATAGTCTGGCGGTGGAATATTAATATCCTGAGTATAATCATAAGTACTCATAAAGTAGGAATAGCTAGAAAGCTCAGCAGTTTCGTCTACTTCAATCGGGAAAAAAGCAAGGTCGCTGAAGAATTTTTCATACTCTTCAAGTTCTTTTTTGGTCTCGTTGTTCTCCTCTTCAATATCTTGTACAACCTCTATATCTGCTTCGTTATCAAGTAACGCAAGAAATGCTGGGCCCAAAATAGAGAAGGACAGCATTAACGCTAGTGAATACAAGATAAAAGCCTTGAGCATTGTTTAATATAATTAATGATAAAGATAAATAAATTTAATACCTCTTAAAAGGCATAAAATAGTTTTTATGAATGCCTCAGGCATTTATAACTATGGCTTTGATTAGGGAATACTTAAGTTAATTACATACCTATAAGGGCTATTAATCTTAATAAGCTTGATCAAAACGTAGTTTTGGGATTGATAGTATTACTCTATTGGCTAGAGTAGGTGTATTATTTGTTCTTGTAGTGGAGTGAAAGGAGCAAGAGTTGTTTTTACAACTCTCTAATATCTGTAGTGGGAATCCAGCCCGTTCTCCCATCCACAATAAGTATTTTTTTCCAATTGTCTACAGTTTCAAGTACCATTACTTTTGTGCCTTCGTGTAATAAAAATGCTTCTTGACTTGATAAAGTAGGCTCTCCTTTTACTTGAGATTCTTTTGCAAATACGATGGCTGGGTTATCCTTGGATATTTTCGCGAAAGCGGAATAAGCAAATAACAAAGAGCATACAGCAAGCACGAGACTAACTAATGATGACACAAATAACGCACGTTTCTTAGTAGAACTAGCGGTAAAGTAGTACCCTAAAAATAGCAGTGCAAACAGTACAACAAATATCACCGTTGTATACGCCCATCCGTCTGTAGTGAGTAATGTAAGTACACTATTGTACCACTTTTTAAACGTGTTTTCTGGTAAGGGTGTGATGGCATCTATGGTCATCTTCTCTGCAAAAGAGGCATTGTTTTTTATCTCTTGATCTGCAGGAGCTAGTTGTTTTGCTTTCTCATAATAATAGATACTGGGAGCAACATTATTAAGCTTAAAATGTGCATTTGCTAGATTATAATAAACGGCAGCGCTTTCTTGATTAGCGTCCAATACTTTTCTGTAAACATCTATCGCTTCTTGAAACTGGCCATTTGCATAGTGGTTATTGCCTTGCTCAAAGAGCTGCTCTGGTGTTTGTGCAGTAGTAAAAAAGGCCGCTAGCATAAAAACGGTCACTACGAGATAATTGATTACGTTTCTCATGTTACAGTTGTTTATCTAAAGTGCTTATTACTCGTACTGCCTTGTCATAATCTTGCTGCATTGCTACGTCTCCAGTAGGAGTGTATCTTGCAAACTCACAGCTTTCTAATAAGCTTATAAACTCAATATTAGTAGCAGTCTCTACATTTCTTTCCTCTAGGAGTCTCGTGATACGATCTTTAGACATCTCACTGGTAGTAATGCTAAGCTTTGCTTTAAGATAGTTATGAAGTGCTCGCTCCATTGCGATATAAAACTCTTTCTGGTTACCTAGACTTTTCTTTGCAGTACTTAAAAATTTACGAGCTAGCTTATCTGCTTTTCTAATTCTATTACCAGTGACATCGCTTGCATACGCATCACGCTTTTTACGAATAATCATCGCAAGCGGAATTAATAGAAAAGGGACAATCACTAAGGTCCAGAACGTATTACTTTTAAAGAATTGTTCCTTTAAAACTGGCGTTAAATTTGCTTTAGTTTTAATGTATTGAAACTGATTTTGCGCTGCAACTACCTGATCACCATCTGCTGTATTTGCATCTGTGGTCACTGGATTTTCTAAAGGCCCATTATTTACAGTAACGACAATATCATCAGACGTAAGGCGCTCATAGGTTTTAGTCCTAGGGTTGAAATAAGAAAAATAGAGTGGAGGTATAGGGTAGGTTCCCTTATACTGAGGAACCACCGTGTAAGAATTCTTTTTCATACCACTCATACCTGCAAGGTTAGTGCGTATCTGGTCACCATTTTCCGGCTCATATACTTCTAGTGAGCTAGGAAGTGTAGGCTCTGGAAGCTCAAACAGCTTTAAATTTCCTTTTCCTCTTACCTCAACACTCATCTGGAATGCTTCGCCGGCATCTAGTGAGTCTTTATCTGTAGTTACTGCAAATTCAAATTCTCCTACGGCTCCACCAAAATACTCGGGTTTCCCCGCTTCTGGCAGTGGTTTTACATCTACAGTTCTCTTTGCAGCACTTACCGTAATATTTGCACTTTTACTGAGTGGCCTTCCAAAAATGTCTCTACGACTTGTAGGAACGCTCACAGCCACGCTGAGGCTAAGAGGTTCTATCTCTAGCTTACCAGTTTTTTGAGGATAAAGTACGGTGCGTCTTAGGATGACATATCTATAAGGCTTGCCTTGATAGGTGCCATCATATATTTTAAACTGTTTCTCATCTGCACTTTGATTCCAGAAATCAGCAAATTTTGGAGATTCAATCTCGCGCCAGTTACTTACTGTAGTGGTTTCTGAGACATACAGTTTGTATACTACCGTAAAGGCCTCATTTAGGTAAGGGCTTGTTTTTGAAACTTCGGCTACGAGGTGTACATTTTCTTTGGCTAGGTAGGTTGGGTCGTTCGGGTCCTTAGGTATTTCTACAGCGCTAGTG
Source organism: uncultured Dokdonia sp. (assembly GCA_913060645.1). GTDB lineage: Bacteria > Bacteroidota > Bacteroidia > Flavobacteriales > Flavobacteriaceae > Dokdonia. The sequence continues at coordinate 4,444 of CAJXSW010000045.1, forward strand.
ACTACTACGGGAACCGCTGGTGACTTATAAACCTGGTCACCTACTGTTATTTCTGCTTGGCCTATTTCTAAATTCCCCTGTCGTGTAGGGGTTAAGAAATAAGAAAATGTTTTTGAAAAACTACCTTTTCCATTAATCCACTGTCTGCTTGTAGTTTGACTAGGACCGCCCACTACTGTAAAGCCGTCAAAATCTGGCGACTTAAAGTTGTCACCATCTTGATTCATGGTAAAATCTACACGTAAACGTTCGTTTACGCCTAGTCTGTTTTTACTCAGTTTTGCGTTAAACTGTACATCTTGTGCAACCGTTGTTATTGTTGCGAGTAAGAATAGAATTAGTATGTTCAATTTCATCTTCATTACCAGTCTTTCTCTGTTTTGACTTTAGCACCTTTCACCTTTTGTGCGTTCATCTTTTCTTGCGTTTTCTTCTCTTGATCTTGCATAGCTTTCAGTAAACTTTGCACTTGTTGAGGAGATAACTGTCCCTGTTTAGGCTGTGGTGGAGGTTGTTTTTTATCTTCTTCACCCTCACCGCCATCTTGTTTTTTATCCTTGTCCTCAGGCTTTCCATTGTCATCTTCCTTCTTTTCGCCATCATCCTCTTTTTCCTCTCCTTTATCATCGGTTTCATCTTTGTCACCGTCTTCTCCTTCTTTCTTATCTCCGTCGCCTTCTTCGTTTTCCTTCTTTTCGTCTTCTTTTTTATCTTCGTCTTGATCTTCTTTATCGTCGTTATCGCTACCGCCACCACCATCATTTTCTTTTTCTTTTTTGGCTAGTTGTAGATTGTAACGAGTTTCTTCATCTGTAGGATCTGCACGCAAGGCATTCTTATAAGCCTCGACTGCACCATCCCATTGCTCTTGTTGGAATAAAGCATTCCCAAGGTTATGAAAGGCTTTGTGTTTTTCCTTTTTAGTTTGAGCTACTGCAGTAGCTTTTACCAGCGCATCTGTACTTTCTTCCCACTTTTTGTTTTTGTAATAATTGTTGCCTGCATTATACTTTGCAGGAACACTCTCTGGTGTCAATGAGATTGCTGCTCTTAAATTTGATTCCGCTTTCGCGAAAGCGTTAAAATCAACCACACCACCTTCTTGATTCACCATAGCTTCTGTCCCTTCTACAATGAGCTCTCGAGCTTGATCTGCATAAGGATTTTCTAGGGACGTACTTTCTTTCTTTAGCTCTTGTGCTACTGCAGTAAGAGAAAGCATAGAAATTAATAGGCATAATATGCCTCTAGCTGCTATAGAAGCGGCAGGCGTTAGGTTTGATATGTAAATTATATGTTGTTTCATATTACAATTCACTGTTGTTGCTCTTTGCTATAGAAGAGCTAGTGTGAGAATCTCTAGTGGTCATTAAAAAGGTTTAGTTTTTTAAGCCAACTAGTCTTACGGTCTAGTAAGAAAATGTCTAAAAACAATAGTAATAATCCAGCTCCCAAAAACCACTGAAACTGATCTTCAAAATCTGCAAATTGCTTTGCTTCAAACTCTTTCTTATCCATTCCGTTGAGCAAATTCTGTACTGTTTCTACTACCGTGGCAGTGTTGCTTCCGTCAATATATTCTCCGTTTGCACCGTCTGCAATAGCTTTTAATGTAGTATCATCCAGACGAGTAATTACAGTCTCGCCATTTTGATCTTTTTTGTAAGACTGTACGATACCATTACGTTTAAGAGGAATAGGTCCACCTTCTTGTTTACCTACACCTATCGTAAATATGCGTATACCTTCATCATTTGCTTGTTCTGCTATATTAGAAGATTCACCTACGTGGTCCTCTCCGTCAGAAATAATAAACAATACTCTGTTAGTTTGCTCTTCATCATTGTAGTAGGTTTTAGCAAGTTCTATGGCTTCCCCTATTGCTGTACCTTGACTAGATAGCATATCTGTGTTCATCTGGCTCAAGAAGAGCTTTGCACTACTATAATCTGTAGTAATAGGAAGTTGCGGGTAAGCACTACCAGCATATGCGATGATACCTATACGATCACTGCCTAGATTATTAATAATCTGAGTAACGAGTTGTTTTGATTTTTCTATACGATTAGGAGCTATATCCTCGGCAAGCATAGATTTTGATACGTCTATGGCAAAGACTACATCTACACCTTCCCTTTTTACAGTTTCTAACTTGGTTCCTATTTTAGGGTTTACAAGCCCTATGACTAGAAATAATATGGCAAAACATACTACTAATACTTTGAGACCAGTCTTAAAGTAAGATCTGTTGGGGCTTAGTTTCTTTAGTAACTTAGCATTGGCAAATTTCTTCTGTGCACTGCGTTGCCAGATAATTACACCTAGGTACAAGAGTATCACCGCCGGAATAGCGAGCAGTAACCAAAACCATATTTTTTCTTCTAATAGATACATAGTTGCTTTCTTGAAGCGCTATTTATTTTTAAACAAAACTCTTGAAGACTGTATACTTCAACAGTAATTCTATGAGTAGTAGTAAACCAGCGAGTAACACAAGCGGGCGATATTTTTCTTCGTAGTTAGTGTATTTGAACTCCTCTACATCTGTACGTTCAAGCTTATCTATCTCATCATAGATTTCTTGTAGCTTCTCATTATTAGTTGCTCTAAAATATTGCCCACCGGTGGTGGCTGCAATTTCTTCTAGTAGCTCCTCATCAATGGTTACTTGGATATTCTCATACACAAAAGTTCCATTTGCATTACGAGCGTACGGTGATAACGCCATCCCGTTTGTTCCCATCCCGATGGTGTACACTTTAATGCCAAATTCTTGAGCAAGCTCTGCAGCGATACGAGGATCTATTTGCCCTGCATTATTCTCACCGTCTGTCATTAAAATAATCACCTTGCTTAATGCCTTACTGTCTTTGAGACGGTTTACACCCGTAGCAAGTCCCATACCTATAGCAGTTCCTCCTTCTATAATGTTATTATATTGTACACTTTTAAGTGCACTCAGTACAATGCTTTTATCACTAGTAATTGGTGTTTTTGTAAAACTTTCCCCTGCATATTCTATAAGACCTATACGATCATTAGGACGTCCATTTATAAAACTTGCAGCGACTTTTTTAAGAGCTTCTAGTCTATTAGGGCGTAAATCTTTTGCAAGCATACTTGCAGATACGTCTATTGCGATTACAATATCAATACCCTTTGTAGTCTTTGTCTTAGTAGACACCTCCACATTACGAGGTCTCGCTAGTGCAACGATTATTAAGCTTAACGCAGCAAGACGTAGTATAAATAATAAAGGTCTAAGTTTAGGTAGTAAGCTGCTTCCAGTTTTAAAACCTTTAATGCTTGAAAGCTTTACCGCTGGAGTTTGCTTCTTGCGTTTCCATATATACCAAGCAATGGCAACTGGCAATGCTAGAAACAGCCAGAAAAACTCAGGATTAGTAAATTCAAAATTGCTTAGCATTAGTTCTCTTCTTTTTCTTTTGCTTGGAGTTCGATACTTTGCATCACGCGCTCTGCGATTTCTTTTCCGTAGGGATCTTCATCGTGCCAACTAATAAATAGTTGCTGGATTACATTTTCTGCTTGAAACGTTATAAATGCATATTCTCCAGCATCTACAGTTCCTTTTTCTTGATCAATTACTTGAGAGCCACTTCCAAAGGTTTTAATACCCTCTGCACCATTAGGTGTTGCAAACTTCTCACTCTTAAGAATATCTGCCGAGAATCCATTTGCTTCAAACATAGCAAGCTGGCTAGAAATTAATTGCTCCACTTTTACATCGGCTCCTTTTGGGAACTTAAATTGGTACACACCAATAGTCACATTTGCAGGAAACGTTTGCCATCCAAATGCCGTTGCTTCAATCTTTCCTTGAGCCTCTGGTGGTAATGGAACTTCTTGACGTGTAAGAACTTTTGGAGTACTTACTACCATAGAAGGGATACCGTATTCACTATTAATCCAATTACCTTCGGCGAGCTCTCTTGTTATGTTTCCAAAAACAAAATCCTTCACTTCACTATATCCTTTAATAGCGATTCCTATTCCTGTAGCGAGTAGTAAAATTACGAGGATACCGCCTATTCCAGAAAGCCAAAGTTTCCTTTTACGTTTTCGCGAAAGCTCCTCTCTGTAATCTTCCTGCATCATTAATTCCTCAACAGTAGGAGGTGGTAATGCTTCTCTGGTTTGTTTTACAATATCTTCTACAGCAATTCTATCTGCTTGTGCCTTTCCTTCTGGCGGATTCACACGCGCAAATTTTACAAGGTCTGCACGTTTGAAAATATCTTTAATACTAGCAATAGTATGCTTGCTGAAATCTATGTGACCACTATCGCGTTCCATCTCAAGACGGGCAATAAGCTCGTCTGTGGTGCTTTCCATAGAACGATCATACACCTTTTCTTCATAATAGCGACGTATGGCGTCTGTGAGTACAGAGTAGTATTCTTTGTACTTAGCTTCGGCAATGAGGTTTTTACTATCTAGCGCTGTAAGCGTAGCCATTGCCTGCTCAAAAGGAGGGATGTATTGCTCTGCTTCTTTTTGTTTCTTGTTGCGACGTAATAACCACCATAAAAACAATGAAATCGCTACCACTACTGGGATAATCCATAATAGATACTTCCACCAGTTGCTGTAGTCTCTGGGTAGGTCTATAATAGGTTTGATGTCATATAATCCTTGATTTACGGTGTCAAGAATCACATTGTTCACTTCAACAAGAAAAGTATCTGTCTCAACCGTTCTTGTACCTATTATTACTTTTTGTTTTGGGATTACATAGCGACCACTGTCAAACTGTGTCAAGCCATATTTTTTAATAAGCTTCATTCTAGCAGAGGTAGAACTTGCTGTATCAATTGCATAACTCTCAATAACCTCCAGCGGACTAAAAGTTTGTCCTTCTGGAAAAATAACAGCTTCACCATCATTTGCTAGCGCCTCAATTGTGTAATTGATTTGCTGGCCTATGAGAATACTTGTAGAATCTATGGTTGCACGCACATCATCTTGCGCTTGAACCTGTAGTGAAGAAATAAATAGCAATAAGACTAACGATAACGCACGAAGAATCGCATTCTTAGGAGTTGTTATGTATGTTATGTTGTTATTCATTAATTTTTGTCATCTAATGCGAGATTATTTTTAATCTAGCTTTTTATTTTAACCTTACCCTCTTCTCTTAAAATAGCCTAGAAGCTTCTTTACATAGCTTTCATCTGTCCTTACGTCTATCACTCCTGCACCACTACGTTTAAAGGTTTCTTTAAAATAATCTACACGTTCTCGGTAATAATTAGTGTAATCATTACGCACTTTTTTTGAACTTGTATTTACAAGCATGAGTTCGCCAGTTTCCTCATCTTCCATCTGTACAATACCGAGACTTGGGATGCTTTCCTCGCGCTCATCATAAATCCGTATCCCTGTAATATCATGTTTATTTGCAGCGATTTTCATCGTTTGCTCGTAACCATCTGTAATAAAATCTGAAAGCACAAAAACAATTGCTTTCTTCTTCATTACATTGCTTAAGTACTTAATAGCTTGAGAAAGGTCTGTTTTCTTAGATTTTGGCTTAAACTCAAGTAGTTCGCGTATGATGCGCAGTACGTGCGACTTTCCTTTTTTAGGAGGTATAAATAATTCTATCTCATCTGTAAAAAGGATGAGACCTATTTTATCGTTATTCTGCATGGCGCTAAAGGCTAGCGTCGCAGCAACTTCTGTGACAATCTCGTTTTTGAATTGCTTATCTGTACCAAAAAATTCTGACCCAGAAACATCTGCTACAAGCATCATTGTGAGTTCGCGTTCTTCTTCAAAGACCTTTATGTAAGGCTCACTATAGCGAGCGGTTACATTCCAATCGATGTTACGCACATCATCACCAAATTGATACTGGCGCACCTCAGAAAAAGTCATGCCACGTCCTTTAAACGTAGAGTGGTATTCACCACCAAAGATATGATCAGACAGTCTACGTGTCTTTATCTCAATCTTGCGTACTTTCTTTAAGAGTTCCTTAGTATCCAATGGTTCTTATTGCCTTTTATGTAATAATATGAGGGTTACAAATGGTCTTTTAATCTAAAGACTATGGTACTTCAATCTGATTTACAATCTTGTTAATGATATCTACAGAGGTGATATTTTCTGCTTCTGCCTCGTAGGTGATTCCTATGCGGTGGCGTAAGATGTCGTGTACTACGGCTCTTACATCTTCTGGAATTACATATCCTCTACGCTTTATAAAAGCATAACACTTTGCAGCAGTTGCAAGGTTAATACTACCACGAGGAGATGCTCCAAAATTAATGAGAGGCTTAAGATCTGCTAGTCCATAATTTTCTGGATAGCGAGTTGCAAAGATGATATCAAGAATGTACTTCTCAATTTTTTCATCCATGTATACTTCTCTTACAGCATCTTGTGCACGTAAAATTTGTGCTACCGTAACCACAGGATTTACTTTCTCGTAAGAACCCTTTAAGTTTTGGCGTATAATGAGTTGTTCGTCTGCTATTGTTGGATAATCAATTACCGTTTTAAGCATAAAACGGTCAATTTGTGCTTCTGGAAGTGGGTACGTACCTTCTTGTTCTACAGGGTTTTGAGTTGCCATTACTAAGAATGGTTTGTCAAGAATAAAGGTTTCATCACCTATGGTTACCTGCTTTTCTTGCATTGCCTCTAGGAGTGCAGATTGCACTTTGGCTGGAGCACGGTTAATCTCATCTGCAAGAACAAAATTTGCAAAAATAGGACCCTTTTTAATGCTAAAGTCTGCGAGCTTCATGTTATAGATAAGTGTTCCCACTACATCTGCTGGAAGTAAATCTGGAGTAAACTGTATACGAGAGAAAGACCCGTCTACCGCTTGTGCAAGCGTATTAATCGCTAGCGTTTTTGCAAGTCCTGGAACTCCTTCTAAGAGAATATGACCACGACCTAAAAGACCTATAAGTAAGCGCTCGATCATGTGTTTTTGACCTACGATTACCTTGTTCATTTCCATTGCAAGAATGTCTACAAAGGCACTCTCTCTTTCTATCTTCTCATTGATAGCCTGTATATCAATAGCAGTAGTATTTTCTTCCATAATTTCAAATTCTATTAAGCAGATACTTCTAACGCCGCAAAATCACATTTTATTCCTATAAAGCTTGTTAACATTTGGTTAAAAATAAAGGAAAATAAAGGGCTTCGCACACATTTAGGTAGTTTTAGAAGTAGTAATTTTATTCAGAATGCAAATTAAAAAACGATAATGAAATTTTCAAGAATTATTCAAGGTTGTATGACGTGGGGCGTTTGGGGCAAGCAATTCAATCAGCAACAAATGATTGAAACCATGAATCATTGTATGGAGAATGGTATCACCACTTTTGATCATGCAGATATTTATGGTGATTATACGACGGAGGGTGAATGGGGTAACGCTTTCGCGAAAGCGAATATCTCCAGAGACAGTATACAAATCATAAGTAAGTGCGGTATCCAAATGAAAGGTGATGCTCGCGCAGAAAATACCATCAAGCATTATCAATACGATAAAGAGTACATCATCTCAAGCGCCGAAAGGTCACTGAAAGAGCTGCGTACTGAATATCTAGATTTATTTTTATTACACAGACCTAGTCCACTTCTAGATCCAGATGAAGTGCACGAGGCAGTGAGCCAATTACAACAACAAGGAAAGATTAAGGATTTTGGGGTGTCTAATTTTACACCTCGAGGTATAAATTTAGTGGCTACAAAAAGTAAGGTAAGCGCAAATCAAATAGAGATTTCTATCACAGAACGGTCTTCACTTACAGATGGAACGCTTGATTACATGATGACTCACAATATAACTCCTATGAGTTGGAGTCCGCTGGGATCTGTTTTTAGAGAAGACACTCCGCAGAATATGCGTATCAAGAATAAATTGAAAGAATTAGGTGTTAAATATGACGCTACTGATGACCAATTATTACTTGCTTGGCTACTTAAACACCCAGCAAATATTCACCCAGTTATAGGAACAACAAGTAAAGATAGAATTACAAATGCTGTAGAGGCAGTGGCTATTAATCTTGAAAGAAAAGATTGGTTTGAATTGCTGGAAGCTAGTACAGGAGAAGAAGTAGCGTAGATTATAAAATAAAAAAAACCTCAAAAGAAATGAAAACAGCACTTATAACAGGCGCAACTAGCGGGATAGGAAGAGCAACAGCAATACGCTTTGCAAATGAATCTATAAATCTTATTCTCTGCGGGCGACGTCAAGAAGAACTGGATACGCTCAAAAATGAACTAGGTAAACTTGTTCAAGTACAGACACTCAATTTTGATGTGAGAAAGAATGAGGATGTGCAAAAAGCAATCTCAAACCTGCCTGAAAATTTTAAACAAATAGACATACTAATTAATAATGCAGGTAATGCTCACGGACTCGATCCTATTCAAACAGGTTCTGTAGAGGATTGGGACGCCATGCTTGACATTAATGTAAAAGGATTGCTTTATGTGAGTAAAGCTATCATCCCACAAATGACCGCACGTAAAAGCGGACATATAATTAACATAGGATCTACCGCTGCAAAAGAAGTATACCCTAACGGAAATGTGTATTGCGCAAGTAAACATGCTGTAGACGCTATTAACCAAGGGATGCGCATTGATTTAAATAAATTCAACATTAGAGTAGGAGCGGTGCATCCTGGAATGGTAGAAACAGACTTTAGTAAAGTTCGCTTTAAAAATGACGATGAGCGAGCAGATAAGGTATATCAAGGTTTTGATTGCTTACAACCAGAAGATATTGCAGATATTATTCATTTTGTAGTATCAAGACCTTATCATGTAAATATTGCAGATCTCGTAGTGCTTAGTACGGCACAAGCATCTTCAACTATTGTAAATAAAAGTTGATTGCAAGCTGACTAATAAAATAATGCGATGATCAATAAACGCCTTCTCGTAAAGAACTTACTCGCTCATAATGACGAGAACAGTTTCTACGATAAAAAGCGTAAGATTGATATCAGTAACAAAGAAGGGAAAGCAAAGTTTTTAAAGCATATTTGTGCGCTTTCCAATAGTAACCCAAAGAACAATTCTTTTATAGTAATAGGTGTAGACGATGGCGAAAATGCCATTATAGGTGTGCCATTTTTTGATGACAGCAAACTGCAGAATCTCATAAATGCATACTTAGATAATCCTCCTATTATATCTTATGAGAATATTCCTTTTCCTAATTTGCCGCAGGATAAAGTAGTGGGACTTGTTACCATACGAGCACAAGATAAGCTTACAGCGTTACGACGTAATATCTGGAAATATTGGGGTGGCACGGTCTTTTTTAGAGATGGGAGTATGTCTATGCCTAAGACGTTCAAGTCTGATATTATAGATGTAAATAGTAAGATTGTTGCGGCAATAGAAAATCACGCAAAAAATAGCATAGGTCTCACGCTGGATGGTGTAATGGACTTTGTAAATCATCGTCATAAAGACATGGAGAGCACTTATAAGGTGTTTAAAGAGCAGTTTGTGTTGTGCTGGGCAGGAAATAAAAAAGTGGTCAAAGGTCAGACGTACTACTCTCGGGTAGATATAGAGCTCATCAATGAACAAGTAAAACTATTTTACTCAACACTAGATGAGGTAACTATTACTTATGATGAGGATTGCTTCAAAATTCAAGAATTTGTACACTTGGGAGTACAAGAGCACTTTAAATATTATCCACTAGAGGAGGTGGTGATACGCTTTCGCGAAAGCGGTACTTATACCATTGATACAACGCTTATTTTTGAACCACCAGTGATAGATAAGAAGACCTTGTATCATATTTTTAATTATAACAATGTTATTTTTTATAAACTGAAACGAGGTATAAAGCTTAATCAAGGGGAGTGGAATGATTTATATAATCTAGCTAATACCTACTTGATTTGTTATTTTAATGGTTTTGAAACAGCCATACAGAAGCTGGTAGAATTGAAACCTTTTTTGAAAGTTTTAGATGGCGCTGTCTACGGAAGATATAAGGAAGCCATGCGTATTCTGAGAAAGGTGCGTTATGAATAAAAAATTAAAAAAGAAAGAATAAGAGTATGAGAACATTAGTTTTCGGAGATATACATGGAGGTTACAGAGCCTTAGTGCAGGCAATGGAGAGGGCAAATGTCACACAAGATGACCATCTCATTTTTTTAGGAGATTATGTGGACGGCTGGAGTGAGAGTGATGCAGTTATAGATGAGTTAATGCGCCTCAAGAAAGAATATAAAAAAGTTACTTTAATACGTGGTAACCATGACGACCTTGTGCAGCAATGGCTAGAAGGAAAAACAATGTCTCCTAAGTGGTTACAGCATGGCGGGCAAAGTACAATAGATTGCTATGAAAAGAGATCTGCTCAAGAAATTAAAGAGCATATTGAATTTTATAAGACTTTTGAGGATTACTATCTAGATGATAAAAATCGGTTTTTCTGTCATGCAGGTTTTCAAAATTTAAACGGTCCAGATTACGAGTGGCATAGTACTGTATTTTACTGGGATCGTACACTCTGGGAAATGGCTTGTGCAATGAGGGAAGATCTCAAAAAGGAAGACCCACTATATCCTAAGCGTTTACAACTATTTGAAGAGATTTATATAGGTCATACACCCACTACGCGCATTAATTCCTTTGTTCCTGTAAATAAAGCAAACATCTGGAATCTTGACACTGGAGCAGCTTTTAAGGGTTCACTTACGGTAATGGATGTGGATACAAAGGAATTTTGGCAAAGTGATGCACTTCCTTCGTTATACCCAGATGAAATAGGTAGAAACTAAGAGTTTGCATTGCAAGAAGCAATTAATAAGGAGGTCCGGCGTTTTTAATTTCTCCCGTATCTTTAACACAAAGAATACTTTATGAACTTTAGCGCCCAGCCGCACATTGCGAGATGGTTTATCATCATCGCTTCGCTTATCATTACCACACTTATCTTGTGGAATGTGTCGCTGTTTTTTGATCAGCTTAAAGATGCAGAGCGTTCTAAGGTGGAGATTTATGCCGCTGCTTACAGAGCATTTGCAAATACAAGTGATGTTAATCTAGAAACTAGAAACAGGGATACACGCATTGTTTCTGACGAGCTTATATCCTTACAGCAATTTATTATAGGTGATAATAGAACCATCCCTATACTTTTATACAGCATAGAAGAAAATCACTACACACCTAGAAATATCAATAAAGAAGATAAACTCTCTCAAGAAGATTTTAAACGACTTGCAGAGGAGTATGCACTCATTAATGAGCCTATTGTGATAGGGTATGATGGTGTTGATAGTCAGATTTTATACTACGGAAACTCATCTGTTATTAATCAGCTTAAGTATTTTCCTATTGCGCTTATTGTGATTGTCATTCTCTTTGTGGCATTAATTTACTTCTATTACTTAACCTCAAAAGCAGGAGCTCAAAATCTGCTTTGGGCAGGTATGGCAAAGGAAACCGCACACCAAATAGGTACGCCGCTTTCATCTCTTGTAGGCTGGACAGAAATTCTCAAAACAGAAAATGTAGATCCAGATTATATTGCAGAGATGACTAAGGATATCAGTAGGCTAGAGACGATTACAAATCGTTTTAGTAAGATAGGCTCTGTTCCAGATCTAGAAGAAGTAGATATCATTGCAGAAACACAAGAAGCCTATGATTATTTAAGCAAGAGAAGCTCAAAACTTATAAACTTCACACTAGATGTTCCTCAAGGGGAGTTGCCTGTGATGCTTAATAAAGAACTGTATGGATGGACTTTTGAGAACCTCATTAAAAATGCGATTGATGCCATGAAGGGTAAAGGAGCATTAACTATTGCTATATCAAGAGACACGAGATTTGCCAAAATACTCATTACAGATACGGGTAAAGGAATCCCAAAATCTAAGTTTAATAATATTTTTGAACCAGGTTTTACTACAAAAAGACGTGGCTGGGGTCTTGGCCTTTCGCTTGCAAGACGTATTGTTGAGGAATATCATGACGGACGCATAAGAGTACTAGAATCAGAATTGAACAAAGGAACCACTATGCAAATATCCCTACGACTCGCCGAATGAATACACGTGTAAAAAATATAAAAGAAGAGGTTATAAGTGACCAGTGGGCAACGCTTAAAAAAGTCCATTTTGATTATCAGAATGAAGATGGCTCTTGGGATCAGGTGCGACGCGAGGTTTATGATCGTGGTGATGGAGCTTGCGCACTGCTATATAATGTGGAAAGGCAAACGGTATTGCTCATAAAGCAATTTAGACTGCCAGCATATCTTAATGAGGATAGTGGTTTCCTTATAGAAGCTTGTGCAGGCATGATAGAAGATGAGACCCCAGAGCAAACAATTATTAGGGAGATAGAAGAGGAGATGGGTTACCGCATTGATAGCATTACGAAGGCGGGTGACTTTTTTATGACTCCTGGCGCAAGTACAGAGCGCATTCATATGTTTCTTGCGTCATATGAGGAAGGGCAAAAAGTTAGTGATGGTGGTGGTTTGGTAACAGAGCATGAAGATATCACTGTGGTTGAGTACGCTTTCGCGAAAGCGTTAAAAGCATTAAAAAATGGTGAGATAAGAGATGCAAAAACCGTAATCTTGCTGCAAAATTTGGCGCTTTCTGGAATCATGGAAAGATCTAACTAGCCATATACATCGTACTTCTTTTATGACAACCGAATTAAAGACCATACAAACGACTATTTTACAATGTAACTGCCCAGAATGCTACAGTAATAGTGGCCTTGAATTAAGTTTCAAACAAGAGTGGAAAGATACTTTCTGGGTCAAAAAAGCGACAGATGTGGTACGTGAAGAGATATACTGCAAGCACTGTGAGTTTCCTATTTATCCCGTAAAATGGACCGCAGATATTGAGCGCCTCTATGAGTACAACCTAAAACGCGCCGAAAAGGAAACCTTCTTTAAAGTGAAATCACAAACCTATGTGATAGGGGCAATAGCTGTAGCGGTTATCGCTATTGTAGTTTTTGCGTTGGTTAGTAGTTTGTAAAACGTCTTAAAATTCCCCTTTTATAGCTTCTACAAGCTCTTTAAATTCTCCATCCGTAAGCGTTACTTTTTTCTTAAACTGGATATCTTCCATAGTTTGTAGTGGTACAAGGTGTACGTGCACGTGAGGAACTTCAAGACCTATTACAGAAACGCCTACGCGTTTACAAGGCACTGCTTTTTCTAGAGCAATTGCAACCTTACGAGAGAATAGCATGAGGTCAAGATATTCTTGTTCCTCAAGATCAAATATTTTATTTACCTCCTTTTTAGGAATACAAAGTGTGTGTCCTTTTGCATTAGGATTTACATCTAGAATGGCGATGTGCTTATCATCTTCGGCAACGATGTGTCCTGAAATTTCTTTATTTATAATCTTCGTGAAAATGCTTGGCATAATTTGAAATTGAAATTGAAATTGAAACTGAACTCGAACAAGCTCCTTATTTACTATTTTTAATTCTGGTGACGATTATTCTTATGAGTTGATCGTTTTCATTTCTAAGCGATGCGAGATTGTTTTCGGATAATATATTTGCTTTAACTTGAATGTTGAGATTGCGCATGCTTTCTCTTAGTTCTTTTAAACAAATTCTGAGTTTGTGAACTTTATCGTTAGTAGTTCCCGCCCCTCAGGCTTCTCCATAGTTTAAAGCAGATGAGCAAGATGATCTTATCAATTGTTTTGCGAGATATTCTGCAGCAAATGAAGATGGTTTTTTACTGTAAAGTATAATAACCGCAGCAGCAAAATCTTCCAGTCGTTCACTCAAATCGAAAGGTTTATCGCTCATATTATAATTCTTTAGCCAACTTCATTTTTCAACTTCTCGTTCAATTTCAATTTCAACTTCAACTTCAACTTCAAGTTCTACTTAGTCCCTTGAGATAGAAACAATGTCAAATTTCATCACGCCACTTGGCACTTGAATCTCGGCTACTTCACCTACTTCCTTACCTAGCAGACCTCTACCTATAGGTGAGTCTACAGAGATAAGGCCTTTTTTAATATCGGCTTCATTTTGAGCGACTAGTTTGTAGGTCATCATAGCACCATTTATTTGATTTTTAATCTTGACGCTAGAGTGTACTAGTACTTTAGAAGTGTCCAGCTGTGACTCGTCTATAATACGTGCATTTGAGGCTAGGTTTTCTAGTTTTGCAATACGCATTTCTAGCATACCTTGCGCTTCCTTTGCGGCATCATATTCGGCATTCTCACTTAAATCTCCTTTGTCACGAGCATCTGCAATATCTTGCGACGCCTTTGGGCGCTCTACATCGCGTAGTTGATTTAGTTCATCCTTAAGCTTCTTTAAGCCCTCTGGTGTATAATAATTTACCTTACTCATAATAGATCCGGTTTAAGTATAATTAGTTTAAAAATGTTGTCATTTTATGCATACACATAAAAAAAGTCCCTCTTCGGGACGTGTCTCACGAATATACAAAATATTTTAAATCCTTTACCGTTTTATGGTACCTTGCGAGCCTAAATTATTGAAATCACGCTTTCGCGAAAGCGTAAAAAAAATCTCTTTATGCGTCAGATATTGACCTTTGTTCTTCTTACTACTCTTTGCTTTTCATGTACAAATAGTGATGATGGAAACCAGCGTAATCCTTTCTTACTAGATGTGAACTTTTCTACGCAATTGAGCGCTATCCAAGTACTAGATTTAGAAATCCCAAGTAACCCTATCTACGTTCAAAACGGAGGTATACGTGGTCTTTTTGTTATTAATACAGGTAGCAGCATTGTTGCGTGGGAAGCATCAGATCCTAACCATGCTCCTAATGATTGCTCACTTATGGTCATAGATGGTATCAATGTAAAATGCCAGTGTGACGATGATAATAGTTACAATCTATTTACAGGGCAATCTAATAATGAAGTGCTAGAATACACAATGCTTAATTACCGAGTAAACGCTTCTGGTAATAGCATCACAGTATTTAACTAAAAGAAAAAAGAAGCCGACTCAAAAGAGGCGGCTTCTCACTTACAATTTGTAGTTCAGTCCCCCAACTGATTACATATTGTTTATTTTCAGGATCTTAAATATAGGGAAATTAAACAAGAAGGTCGTTTATACACTAAAATTTAAGAGTAGCTCCTACTAAGAAGTTAATTCCTGCCTGCGGATAATAGCCCGCTCCTTCAATGGTTGTAATCTCATTAGGCACTGAGAAATCATCATTATAGGTGAAGAAGTATCCATTTGAGATATATTTCTTATTAAAGATATTATTCACAAGTCCATTGAGGAGAATAGACTTAAATACCGGAACTTCCTTAATCTCGTATTGAATACTCAAATCATTTAAGAAATAAGAATCAAGTTTAGAAAGTTCGCTATCTATATTGCCCATATATTGCTCTCCTACAAATTTCGATAAGAAACCTATACTAAAATCTGCATTAGGCTTATAGGTAAGCATATTACTAGCTACGAGATTAGGCGAGTATGAAATATTTGTATTACCTAGGTTTGTAATCGCACCATCTAGATTAAAAAGAAAATCTCTATTCTTATTTGTGCTTAATGCAATATTAGGTTGTAAAGTAAACTTAGAACTTAGCTTTATCGCAGCATCTATTTCTATACCTGCTCTATAGCTATTACTATTAATTCGGATAGGCGCTCCTACATTATCAAGTTCACCAGTAGGGACTAACTGCCCGTCATAATCCATAAAATAACCATTCACATTTAAGGTGACGGTCTCTGTATTTAATCTCCATCCTAGCTCAAAGTCGTCTAGTTTTTCTGCGCGTGGATTGCCGTCTTCAAAATCTCCACGGTTGGGCTCACGGTTTGCACGCGCATAAGAGGCATATAACTGACTGTCTCTTATACACATCTCCGAGCCCACGAGACGGACTCCTATCTCGTAT
>CAJXSW010000046.1 GCA_913060645.1 uncultured Dokdonia sp.
AGATCTACACTATCCTCTTCGTCGGCAGCGTCAGATGTGTATAAGAGACAGTACTTGTGCCTACCATAATATAGATTGTGTAGGTATCTACAGAGGTTATGATGGAATGATTGAAGGTGACTTTATTCCTCTTGACGCTAGAAGCGTGCGAGGGATTATTAATAAAGGAGGAACCTTTTTAAAATCTGCAAGGTGTCAACGCTTCAGAACAAAAGATGGTAGACAGATTGCACACAACGAGATGGTGAAGGCTGGTATAGATGCACTTGTTGTTATAGGCGGTGATGGAACTTTTACAGGAGCACTTCATTTTAGTGAAGAGTTTGATTTTCCAGTAATAGGTATTCCAGGAACTATAGATAATGATATTACAGGTACAGATCGTACTCTTGGATATGATACAGCACTTAATACAGCAGTAGAAGCAATAGATAAAATACGAGATACTGCACACTCGCATGACAGACTTTTCTTTGTAGAAGTGATGGGACGTGATGTAGGTCACATCGCTCTTAACGCAGGAGTAGGAGCAGGAGCAGAAGAAATTCTTATTCCTGAAGAAAACATGGGAATAGAAAGACTGGTAGAATCGTTACAACGTTCTAAAATATCAGGAAAATCTTCAAGTATTGTTGTAGTAGCCGAAGGTGATAAAATAGGTAAATCTGTTTTTGAACTTAAAGACTATGTAGATGAGAATATGGAGGGGTATGATGTACGAGTATCTGTACTAGGACATATGCAACGTGGAGGCTCTCCTACGTGTTATGATCGTGTTCTTGCAAGTAGGATGGGAGTAAAGGCCGTAGAGTCACTTCTAGAGGGTAAAAGTAATTTTATGGTGGGTACTATTCATGATATGATGGAGCTTACACCACTAGATGAAGCAATAAAAGGTAAAACTAAAATTAATAAAGAATTAATCCGTGTGTCAGAGATAATGACCACATAATTGTAAATAAGATAAGATGGCAAATTTGAAATTAGGAATAAACGGTTTTGGACGAATAGGACGTATTGTTTTTAGAGCAACTGTAAAGCGAGATAATGTAGATGTGGTTGCAATAAATGACCTTCTAGATGTAGAGCACCTTGCATATCTTTTAAAGTATGATTCTGTGCACGGTCGTTTTGATGGAACCATTGAAGTAAAAGATGGGAACCTAGTAGTAAATGGTAAAACAATACGTATTACTGCAGAGCGTGATCCTAAAAACCTTAAGTGGGATGAAGTGGATACAGATGTTGTAGCAGAGTGTACAGGTATTTTTACTACACTTGATACTGCAGATTATCATATTCAAGCAGGAGCAAAAAAGGTAGTGATATCTGCACCTTCTAAAGATGCACCTATGTTTGTAATGGGTGTAAACGACGAGAAATTAACAGCAGATCATAAGATTGTTTCTAACGCGTCTTGTACAACTAACTGTCTTGCACCACTTGCAAAAGTAGTAGAGGATAACTGGGGTCTTGAAGAAGGTCTTATGACAACAATCCACGCAACTACAGCGACACAACTTACAGTAGATGGTCCTTCTAAAAAGGATTACCGTGGAGGTCGTAGTGCACTTGTAAATATTGTGCCAGCTTCTACAGGAGCAGCAAAAGCAGTAGGAAAAGTATTTCCTGCGGTAGATGGTAAACTTACTGGTATGGCGTTTAGAGTTCCTACAGTAGATGTATCTGTAGTAGATCTTACAGTACGTACTAAAAAAGAAACTAGTCTAGAAGAAATTAAAGCTGCTTTCAAAAAAGCATCTGAAGGTTCAATGAAAGGAATCTTAGGATATACAGAAGAAGGAGTTGTATCTCAAGATTTTGTAAGCGATGATCGCACAAGTATTTTTGATGCAGACGCTTCTATTGAGCTCAACTCAAAATTCTTTAAGCTAGTATCATGGTATGATAACGAGTTTGGTTATTCAAACAAACTAGTAGATCTAGCAGAAAAGATTAACGGACTATAAGACCGTTTTTTATAATCTAATAGCTATTAATGTTCAACGCATTAGTAGCTATTAGAATTATATTTATGCTATTATAAATGCGCTCTAGAGGCGCATTATTTTCTCTTTACACACAAATTTACACACTTCTATATGATCTTAGTAGTAGATAGCGGATCCACAAAAACAGATTGGATCGCACTTTCTGATGATGGTAAACACCTCTTCCAGACTCAAACATTGGGCTTAAATCCGCAGGTATTATCACAAGAAATTTTACGTGAACGTATCGTAAATAACTTTGAACTATATAAGGATCGAAAAAAAGTAAAAGGACTTTACTTTTATGGAGCAGGTTGTGGAACAACAAAGCCTCGCGAACTTATTAGAGAGGTATTTGATGAGATATTTAAAGAGGCAAAAGAGATTGTAATTCAAGAAGATACCTATGCGGCGCTATATGCAACCGCTACAGAAGGTGAGAAGAGTGTTGTTTGTATATTAGGTACAGGTTCTAACTGTAGTTATTATGACGGTAAAGATATTATCCAAAAAGTAGTATCCCTAGGTTATATACTCATGGATGACGCTAGTGGTAATTATTATGGAGCAGAACTTATAAGAGATTATAAATTCGGAAAAATACCTAAACATCTTGCAAAGAAGTTTGAGTCAGAATATGATCTCACTTCAGAAAACATCAAGAATCACTTGTATAAAAACCCTAATCCTAACACCTACTTAGCAACTTTTGCTCGTTTTCTTATAGAGAATAAAGATGAGGATTATTGCCAAGAGGTTATCAAAAAGGGACTTTCTCTATTTATAGAACACCAAGTTGTTTTACAGTTTCCAGATGCTAAGGAAATACCAATTCACTTTGTAGGTTCTATAGGTTTCTATCTCCAGGCAGAATTGAAAGAAGTGCTTAAAGGTTTTGGACTTACACCTGGTAAAATTTTAAAAAGACCTATTGATGGTCTAGTTGCTCATCACAAGCAACACATTTTACAAGCATAATACACCTTAAAAATCTTTATAGTATTAAGCTAGATAGTTTTGAAATAAACCTAGCAGAAGGATTAAAACCCAAAGAATTACTCGTATCCAATTATGATGAACAAGCTTTTGTAGATCCTTATTGGTATGTTCACTTTTTCCAATCCGATTGTGAATAGGTACAAATTGTATTGCTGTAGATATCCAAGTGGCGAGAACTAAAGTCAGGTGAATTCCACCTAGCAAATACTGTTGGTTTACAAATACTACGTAAATGGACAAAAGTACTTGTGCAAGCATCAATGGACCAACAACCATAGCGATTGCTCCTGTATATTTTTGATGCCAGCGCACTAAATCTTCAGTTTTATAATACAGAAAACTAGGATAAATTGTAAGCTGTACCATAAGGATTAATACTACGAGACCAAAATCAATAAGAAGTTGAAAAAGGCTTAGAGCATCTATCATCATAGGTAGTTGTTATTTGCTTTTAAAACTCACTGAGTATTTCTAAAAATCTTTTCTATACGTTCTTCTACGTTTGTGGAGTATATGTTCATAGTTTTTCCACAGTTGCTGTATGGCTTTATTTTCTTCCAGCTCAGGGTTCGTCTCAACTTGAGTAATACCTCGCTTATTAAAAAGCTCTTGCATTTTTTGGAAGATTACTGCAGTAACTCCTTTATTCTGATATTCTGGATCAATACCTATGAGATAGAACGCAGCAGTATCATTTCGCTTTTTCGCTTTAAGCAAGTGATAAAAACCAAAAGGAAATAAACTACCATTAGCTTTTTTGAGTGCTTCGTTAAAAGAGGGCATCGTAATCGCAAATGCAACTAGTTTCCCATCTTTATCTTGTACACACTTAATGAAATCCGGATGTATGTACTTGATATACTTTTCCTTATAATGATCAATCTGGTACTGCTGTATAGGTACAAACGTACTTAGCTTGTCATAAGTTTTGTTAAGCAAACCAAACATTTCATTTACATATGGCTTTACATCTGCAGAGGTTTTAAATTCTAGCGGGCTAAGCTCATAGCGTTTGGCAATAATATCGGCAAACTTCTTAATTTTTGGATTTTGCTTTTCTGGCGGATCGATCTGTATTTTAAACTCTACCCATTCGGCAGCTTTTTCAAAGCCTAGTTGCTCAAAATGATCTTTATAATAAGGAAAGTTATACCAAGTAATCATGGTATTCATATACTCATAACCTTCTACAAGTAAACCTGCCTTCTCCATGTTAGAAAAACCTACAGGACCTTCTATAAACTCGAGATTATTTTCCTTTCCTATTTCGGTAACCTTGGCTAGCAGCGCTTTAGTAACTTCTATGTCATCAATAGTATCAAACCAACCAAAACGCATTTTTGGTTTTCCTTGTTCTTTAATTTCAATGGCATTAATGATTGCGCAAATTCTTCCCACTACTTCTTCTTTTCCATTTTCCGCTTTCGCGAAAGCAAGAAAATAACGAGCTGTAGCATTTTTGAAAACTGGATTTTTTGCTGGATCCATACTATCTAGCTCATCTGCCACGATAGGAGGTACCCATTTAGGTTCATTTTTATATAGGGAAAATGGGAACTTTACAAATTGTTTAAGTTCTCTAGGGGTTGACATTTCCTTAAGAGTAATCATCGATTGCATTTAGGGGAGTTAGTTTGTATCGTTGCTTTGACCATCTGGATCTACAGCATCTTTACGTTTCTTTTTATTTATGCGCTTTGCTTGTCTTTTAGATGAACTGTTCTTATCATCAGCCGCATTTTTATCTTCTATAATTTCGTCTTTCTCATGTAGGTCTAGTCGGTATGATAACCCTGCCGAAACGTTCCATCGAGTTGGTGTGTCCTTAAAATTTACAAGTCCACCTAAGTCCACTTGTAAATCCTTTGTAATTAAATATGCCGCACCAGCTCTCACAATATAATCGGCGTATAAATCGCCATTTATGAGTTGATACTCTCCAAATCCAGCAAATTTCTCATTAAATGAATGCGTTAGAGTAGTAATCCATGAGTTTGTAGGAAATTCAGTGCCTACTCTGTCTAAGATTATGTTATTTACCCATACCCAGCGACCCCAGTTATTCTGTAACACTAAAGCAATGTTAGGACTAATCCCGTCTTCGCGTACGGTGTTAAATTGGCTATTTGTAAAGTCAAAAACACCGGCGGCATAAATACTTACTGCTGGAATTAATGTTTTCCACTTGAAGCGGTTATTAGCATGGTAACTGTATAGATTTACCTCGTCTTGAGCGTATTTATAAGGATCATAGACTAAATATTTTGCTCCTATTTGTACCGTTTCAAGTCCAGAAATAGGGTCTAATGGAGCAGATCCAGAAGTAAAGGAAACCTCGTTACGTTGATAACGCATAAGTCCATTTAATTCTAGATTTTCAAAAAACAAACCATATCTCAAATTAAGATTATAGCCTATTATATCTGTATCTGTTTGTAATAAGGAGTGGGTGTCGTTACCTATATCAAATCCTGTCTCAACCTGTAAAACTCGAGTACCTACACTAAAAGCACCTTGGGATTCTCCAGGTCTGTTTGAATTAATTGTCTCAGTATATTGAGCAGTAGCTGTAGCCACGAGTGCGAAGTATATAAAGACTGAGGTTAAAAAACGCAACGTATGCATAGGTTTGTAGGTTAGTATATCAAATATAGGAGAATTTATCTTTTTTTTAAGCTTATACGGGCTATTGTTGCGATTCATAATTACTAATTTTGTCTAAAAGCTATATTTATGCTCTTAGTTGCAGAAATTCCTAGTTTCCTAAAAACATTAGCCATCATATTGATGGTTTATTTTGGGTTGCGATTCTTAGGTAAATTACTTTGGCCTTATCTCGTAAAATACATTACTAAAAAAGCGGGACAGAAAATGGAAAACGCTTTTAAAGGTTTCCAGCAGCAAGCTCAACAAACACAAAGACCTACAGCTCAAACTAAAGATGTACCTAAAAAGGCGTCAAAAGTGGTAGGTGAATATGTAGACTATGAAGAAATAGACTAATCTTCTTTTTGTCTACGATTCCTAAAAATTACGTTTCAATTTTTAAATTCTAGTTCGGTTTCAAGATTGTAAGGACTTATCTTCGCGCTATGTCTACACTTGTTCAAATAAACGTACTCCCACACCAAGCAGAGGATGATGATTACATCGCAGAAGTTGCCTTTAAAAAAGCGCGACTAAGAGCAGATGATGTAAGAGAATGGGATATACGCAAGCGATCTATAGATGCTCGCAAATCACCAGTGAAAGTCTCACTACAAATTGAATTCTGGAAAAATGGAGAAGAGCGTCCCCAGATTCCTCCTTTTGTACCCCAAGATGTTTCAAATGCAAAAGAAATAGCGATTATAGGTGCTGGTCCTGCGGGATTATATGCCGCACTGCGCGCTGTAGAGGGCGGATTAAAACCTATTGTTTTTGAAAGAGGAAAAGATGTACGTGCGCGAAGACGCGATCTTGCAGCTATTAATAAAGAACATATCGTCAATCCAGATTCCAACTATTGTTTTGGAGAAGGAGGAGCAGGAACATATTCTGACGGGAAGTTATACACGCGTTCAAAAAAACGTGGTAACGTACTTAAAGCTCTTGAGTGGTTTGTACACTTTGGAGCGGTAGAAGATATCTTAGTAGATGCGCATCCACATATAGGTACTAATAAATTACCTAAAATCATTACTGCGATGCGTGAAGCCATCATTCAGTATGGTGGAGAGGTTAGATTTGATACAAAACTTACGGATCTCAAGGTAGAAGATAATGCCATTAAAGCAATACAGGTAAATGATACCGATTGGCTTGATTTTGATAACGTGATACTTGCAACGGGTCATTCTGCTCGTGATATATTTTACTTACTTCATAAACGCAATATTAAGATAGAGGCAAAGCCCTTTGCTATAGGTGTGCGTATTGAGCACCAGCAGGAGCTTATAGATGACATACAATACCATTCAGATGGTGATAATCCGTACTTACCACCAGCGTCTTATAGCCTAGTGCAGCAGGTGGACGGACTAGGAGTATACTCTTTCTGTATGTGTCCTGGCGGAATTATAGCACCTTGTGCTACAGATCAAGAAGAGATTGTAACCAACGGATGGAGCCCGTCAAAACGCGATAATCCGTATGCCAACTCCGGAATTGTGGTTAGCGTAACTCCAGAAGATTTGCCTAATTACAAAGAAGGAGACCCTTTTGTGTGTTTAGACTTTCAGAAGTCTGTAGAGCGTGCATGTTGGGAAGCGGCAGGAAAAACACAAGCAGCACCCGCACAGCGCATGCGCGATTTTATTGACGGTCGCGTGTCAAAAGACTTTCCTAAAACTTCTTACCAACCGGGTATTGTGGCGGTAGATCTTAATAAGGTATTGCCAGATATGATTGCCAAAAGATTAAAGAAGGCGTTCTTAGGTTTTGGACGCAAGATGCAAGGTTATCTCACTAATGATGCAGTAATTCATGCACCAGAAAGTCGTACATCATCTCCAGTTTCTATTCCTCGCGATTGGGAAACACTTGAGCATGTAGAGATTAAAGGATTATATCCGTGTGGTGAAGGTGCTGGATATGCTGGAGGGATTATCTCGGCAGCGATTGATGGTATCAATTGCGTAGATAAAATTGTTGCAAAACAAGAAGCGCAGCAGTAGATGCTGTTAAATATTGTTGACAATTAAATTATAAAATCGTCACTTAATTGTCGCTTCTAGTTGTGATACAACAATTGAAACTGCTATTTTTACGTAGTGAATGAGAATGTAAAAATTATTGAGTGTCCTCGTGACGCGATGCAAGGTATAAAAGACTGGATTCCTACAGAGTCTAAGGTTCAATATATACAATCATTATTACGTTGTGGTTTTGACACCATTGACGTAGGTAGTTTTGTGTCGCCTAAGGCGATTCCTCAAATGAAGGATTCTGCAGAGGTTTTGCACAGTCTTGACCTATCAAAGACAGATAGTAAGTTACTTTCTATTGTGGCAAACTTGCGTGGTGCTCAAGATGCCGTGCAGCATGAAATGGTAGATTATCTAGGTTATCCATTTTCTATCTCAGAGAACTTCCAGATGCGTAATACGCATAAAACTATCGCTCAATCTGTAGATTTATTGAAAGATATTATAGAGCTCGCTTCTTCTAAGGATAAAGAGCTCGTTGTTTATATTTCTATGGGATTTGGTAATCCATATGGTGATCCGTGGAATGTGGATATCGTAGGGGAGTGGGCAGAAAAGCTCAGCAGTATGGGAGTGAAGATACTTTCATTATCAGATACCGTAGGTACCTCAGATGCAGAGACGATTGATTATCTATTCTCTAATCTTATTAAGCGTTATCCAGAAGTGGAGTTTGGCGCGCATTTACACACAACGCCAACAACTTGGCATGAGAAGGTAGATGCTGCTTACAAAGCTGGTTGCCGTAGGTTTGACGGAGCGATTCAAGGTTTTGGTGGTTGCCCTATGGCAGCAGATGATCTTACAGGCAACATGCCTACAGAAAAACTCATTTCTTATTTTGCCTCAGTAAAGGCAAATGATAATGTAAACGCAATGAGTTTTGAAAGTAGCTATAATGAAGCTTTAAAAATCTTTCAGAAGTACCATTAATTCTTTTACGCTTTCGCGAAAGCGTACCTTCAACAACCTATAATCTTATATGACGAGGAGTCCTGCTTCTCGCAAACTTAGCATCGCCTTCGAATACCAGAATAACTCAAAATTTTCTTGCGTTTCCTCATATGAAGTCTTGAGAGCTGCGTAAGTCGGTAACTTATCTTGATGTGGGCTCGCGATTTCTAACATATCAATTAGCCAAAGTGCATCCTGAGTATCTACCGTAATTTGTGTAGTTGCTGTTTGATCGTGAAACGTAAGCTCTGTGAGTTCGCGTTTTTTCTTTTTAAATGTTCTCTGCGTGGGAGCAAAACCAAGCCACAGTATTCTAGAGGTAGATTTTGTGCTTAACTGTAATTCGTCTTGAAGACTATCTTCTATCACATGTGGATGAATTGTTGTGCGAGGAATATCAAAGTCAAACCACTCTTGTAATCCTTCATCAAACCCAATTCCGTGCATGTAGTTGAATAGGGACTTCTTAAGTCCGTAGCTGAATTTGCTATGGTCTATACCTGTTTTATCACTAAAATCTACATCATTATTTGCAAAGGTAATCTCATTGTAATGTGGAGTTACCCCGTAGCTCTCAGGGTCTTTACCTACAGGGCTGTGTGTGGTAAGCGCAAATTGATGCCAGAAGCCAGATTGTATAATGCCAAGTTCAAAAAGCTGGCGTACCATCTCAAGACTATCTATTGTTTCTTGCTCGGTTTGAGTAGGATATCCATACATCAAGTAGGAGTGCACCATAATATCTGCCTCCGTGAAGTTAAGTGTGACTTGAGCAACTTGTGCAACGGTTACCCCTTTATCAATAAGGTTCAATAGTCTATCTGAAGCGACTTCCAGTCCGCCAGAAACGGCGATACAACCAGATGCTTTAAGGAGTCTACATAAATCTTTAGTGAAGTTCTTTTCAAACCTAATATTTGTCCACCAGGTGACCACCAGTTCACGTTTGATTATTTCTAGCGCAAGGGCTTTCATTAATGCTGGTGGTGCGGCTTCATCCACAAAGTGGAAACCAGTTTCTCCTGTTTGTGCTACAAGCGCTTCCATACGATCTACAAGAATACTAGCAGCGATGGGCTCGTAAATTTTTATATAATCTAACGAAATATCACAAAAGGTACATTTTCCCCAATAGCAACCATGCGCCATGGTAAGCTTATTCCAGCGACCATCACTCCACAAACTGTGCATAGGATTTGCAATCTCAATCACAGAGACATACTGATCAAGTAATAAATCTGAATAATCGGGAGTGCCTAAGTACGCCTGTTTATAGTCTTGACGGAGCGTATTGTTTTTATAAGTAACCTCACCATTTTCAAGAATGAATGTGCGCTTATAGGTAGGTTTTTCAACGTTTTGCACAACATCTTCCACAAGAAGTTCTACTGGGAGTTCGCCATCATCTAGCGTGATATAATCTATAAATTCAAAGACTCTCGTGTCTGTTAATTCTCGTAATTCTGTATTAGGAAAACCACCTCCCATAGCCACTTTGACTGTTGGATAGTGTTCTTTAATCCACTGCCCACATCTAAAAGCGCTGTATAAATTTCCTGGGAATGGAACGGAGAGTAACACTAGTTTTGGTACGCTTTCGCGAAAGCGTGCTTCTAAAATCTCTATAGTAATCTCATCTATGATGGTAAGATCACCTTGTAGCGAGGTGTATAACTCATCAAAAGAGTTGGCGCTTTGTCCCAAACGTTCTGCATAGCGACTAAAGCCAAAATTAGGATCAATACACTCCACAATAAAATCTGAGAGGTCTTCTAGAAAAAGAGTGGCAAGGTGTTTTGCTTTGTCTTGCATTCCCATCTCACCAAAAGCCCACTCCATATCATCTAGCTGATCAAAACGAGAAGCACGTGGTAAGAAGTTGCCGGTGCAAATTTGCCTAGCGATGGTTTGATTATTTCCTTGTAAGAACGAAATTACGTCATCAAGTAGCTTTACATAGGTATCTCGCATTGCGTAAATACGCCTGCAATTATCTGAAACAATGGTATCATGCTCGTGAGCAATCTCAAAAAGCCTTGTAAACTCCTTTGCCGAAAATAGTTGCAAAATCACCTCTATACCAAGATCCATCTGGAATGATGAGATATCCTTAGTATTTAAAAACCCTTTAATGTATGCCGTAGCAGGATAAGGGGTATTGAGTTGCGTAAATGGCGGAGTGATGAGTAAAATATCTTTCAAAAAGAATGCTTTTTCTAACGGGGCATAAAGATACTTGAATTACTCCACACTATTGATATGAGCATCGTGACACTTTAGAAGTAAGCCGACTTATTGCGGGTTTTTCTCCATGTAGTTTTTGAGCATCCCGTTGGTCTTTTTTTGAATCGAGTTGCGCATAAATCCTGACCATCCTAATAAAACTCCTGGCAGGCCAAGTGCTTGTTTAGTCCAGCTATACATATCAAAAGCGTCGTGATGTTCTATAATTTTACCATCCTTAAATGTAAAATTTGCAGTCACATGATTTACTACGGGGCGTTTTTTTGGTCCGTATGGATAGCGGGCCGTCCACTGCGCGCTTCCATTGGTGGCTCTGGTTTCAATGTTACTATAGCTCACTTTATTGGCTCCTTTACCACGCTCGATAAGCATGTGCCACATGGCTTTTGCTTCTTTGCCATGTAAGGTTCCAAACGCAGGATCAGAAAAAATAATATCATCGTGATAGCAAGCAGTCATTCCTGCAGCATCTCCGTTAGTAAACGCTTTGTAAAATGTTTCAATAAGAGTATTGTGTTTC
This sequence comes from uncultured Dokdonia sp., assembly GCA_913060645.1. GTDB lineage: Bacteria > Bacteroidota > Bacteroidia > Flavobacteriales > Flavobacteriaceae > Dokdonia. The sequence goes on from CAJXSW010000046.1 coordinate 11,394, forward strand.
ATAAAGACTAGGCCTTGAGATATGTATTAAAAAATACTATCGTTCTATCCCAAGCGAGCGTAGCGGCTTTCTCGTCAAATCGCGGAGTCGTGTTATTATGGAATCCATGATTGACACCTTCATAAAAGTGAGCTGTATGCGGAATATTATTTGCAGTAAGCACTTTTTCAAAAGCGGGCCATCCGGCATTTACGCGCTCGTCGAGTCCTCCGTATTGCAGTAGGAGCGGAGCTTTGATTTCGGCGGCTTGTTCATCATCTGGTTGTCTTCCATAAAAAGGTACAGCTCCTGCAAGATCAGGTAATAATACTGCCATCATGTTTGAAACCCATCCTCCAAAACAAAAACCTACCACAGCAACTTTGCCATTACAATCATCGTGGTTTTTAAGATAGTGATAGGCAGCTATAAAATCTTCTAGCATTTCCAGACGGTCGCGTTTGCGTTGCATAGCTCTACCATCATCATCATTACCAGGATAACCACCCAGCGGACTTAAAGCATCTGGTGCTAGGGATAAGAACCCAGCTTTGGCAGTACGTCTTCCTACATCTTCTATGTAGGGATTGAGTCCTCTGTTTTCATGCACAACAATGACTCCAGGTAATTTGCCTGTTGCATTTGCAGGTTTTGAGTATAATCCTTTAATGCTTCCGCCACCTTTGGGAGAATCGTATTGAATGTAGTCGCTATCGATAGTAGGATCATCTTGTGCGACGGTTTGCGTTGTTTCATAATCTGGTGTCATAAAACTAAGCAGCGCAGGTAGCGTTACCGCTCCCACAGCAAACACAGATAAGCGTTCGATAAAGATTCTTCGGTCTATTTTATTATGTGCGTAGTCGTCATAAAGATCAAAAACTCCTTGAGCAATATCTTCTTTTTTTAATGGTTTCATAGGCTTTTGGTCTTTTTAATGTGTAAGGGTTTATTTAAAAAAAGATGGGTACACTTTCGCGAAAGCGTACCCATTATTTTAATTAATCCATTCCTCCTTTACGAGTAGGAGATCTAGGAGTAGGCCATTCTCTAGGCTCTCCAGAACGACGATCTATAGGTAAGACTGCACGCTCACGAGAAGTAAACTCTGGATCTTCACTAGCCATATAGGTTAATATCGCTGTAAGAATTACGTTGTTGCGTATATCGTCAAAAACGATTTTATCGTACGTATCACGGTTAGTGTGCCATGTGTAGTTCCAGTATGACCAGTTAAGGCTGCTCAGGCTAAAACCTGGCGCACCAGCTGCTTGAAAGGATGCATAATCAGATCCTCCGCGTGCAGGAGCTCCTGGAAAAGTAGTTTCAATCTCATCTGTAATTTCATTTGGCACTGCATTAAGCCATCTACTAAGATAGTCGTAGCTTCTTAAAAAGCCGCCACCATTGAGGCGTACTACACGTCCAGTACCGTTATCTTGATTAAAAGATGCCTGCACCTTTGCTACAATCTCTGGATGATCTTCTACAAACGCTCTTGATCCGTTAAGACCTTGCTCTTCACTTCCCCAGTGACCTACAAGAATAGTACGCTTTGGGTTAGGGTATATTTTCTTTAAAATACGCATAGCTTCCATCATAACTAGCGTTCCAGTACCGTTATCTGTTGCTCCTGTACCACCATCCCAAGAATCAAAATGCGCCGAAAGTATTACATACTCTTCTGGTTTTTCGGTTCCTTTTATTTCTGCAATAGTGTTGAAAGCAGGTACCGCTCCAAGTTCTTTTGATATGGCTGTGATATTGATTTTTGGTGTATGTCCAGACTCAGCAAGTCGGTATAGCATCCCATAATCTTCTAGTTCTAAATCTACGGTTGGGATTTTCTTTGTTCGGGCGCTAAAGATTTTATTCACGCCAAAACCTCTTGACCAGTTTGAAGTAACAATACCAACAGCTCCAGCATTTTCTAATGCTTCTGGCAATCCTCTGTTTGTAAATCCTGTGCGTTGTATGTTATCATTCCATAGGTTAGAAAGCGAGTCGCGTTGTCTTTTCATTTTGGCAAAAGACTTTTCGGTTGCAAACTCCTCCCAGTTATAATCTGGTCGTCCCGTAATTTGTGGCATAGAAAGGAGAACAATTTTTCCTTTTACGTTCTTGAGCCAATTTGTAAATTCCTTAGCATCTTTTACAGTAGGTAAGGTGATTACCTCTGCCGTAACTCCTTCTTTTGAGGTGCTAGGATTCCATGCGAGTTGGGTACCGCGCAAACTTTGTACACGTGGTTCTAGCATGTCTATGTGTGAGATACCACGTTCCCAGCCACGCCATTCTCCGTATTTTTCATTTCTTGCTTCAATTCCCCAAGATTTGTATTGCGCTACTGCCCAATCATTGGCAGCTTGCATTTGTGGAGTTCCTACGAGTCTAGGGCCTAGTACGTCGGTAATTTCATGTGCTAGCGTTTCTAGCTGCGAGTTGGTGGTGGCTTCTTTAATAAGCGCCTGAACGGTTGGGTTGTCCTTTTGGGCAAATAGCGAAGTACTTAATACAAGTCCTAGCGCTAGTGTGCTGTATTTTAATTTCATTTGGATTGGTTTTTAAGATGGTAAAAGTTACGAATGCATTTTAAATTAAGAGCAACATCATTCACAATAAAGTAATTACACGCTTGTTAATTAAAATTATGCGGAGTTTTATAATCAATTAGCTATTAGCAATGACCGTTTCTACACCATTTGAAACATGAGTGACTGTAAATGAGTAGTCAGTGAGATTTGCTTTTAAGGTGGCCGTATCATCGTCTTGTTTCCAACGGATTTCCAGCTGACTAACATCTTCACTTTCTATGGTCATCGTCCCAGAAAAAGCCGCAGCGGTGTTACGTAAACGCAGTAAGTCCAGTTGTTTTAAGACCACAGCTTTTTCTAGTCCGCGATCAATATCTTCTTGCGTTAATGTAGTGCGGTTGATTTCTTTATGACCTCCTGTTCCAGCAGCGTCTGCCGCCTCATAATCATTCTTTCCTGCAAAAAGGTCTAAGTACCAAACCTGCGGTATTCCAGGCATAAATACTTGTAGTGCACGAGCGAGTAGTAGCTTACGGTCATCTTCGCCTAAGGCGCTGTAAAACGTAGCGTTTACTTGATAGTAGGAGATTTTGTTTCCTTCGGGATCATAGATATTCTTGACACGCCCACCACGATTTAAAATCGTTTCAATGATATGTTCAATTTCGGCGTCTTTGAGCAATCCTGGATGGTTGTTTCCTTGTGCATCTGTGATTCCTTTAAGGTCGAGTACGGGTATCCCATCGTGGCAACCTAGCATATTTACGGTTTTGTAACCTTTAGTAATGACTTCTTGTGCCCAATGTACAAAAGCCGTTGTATTTCCAGTTTCTATGGTGTGAATAACAAGCCCAGGGAAGAAGAAATCATAGATTTGATAGCCTTCAGAAGCTACTTCGTCATGCAATCCTAAACCATATTCTGAGTGAATTTCAGGAAGTAAGGTAAGATCATATTTTTGAGCAATCTGGTTGATACGCTCTAGGTATGTCCACGTTCCTGGTTTGTTGAAAAAGTTAGTTTGTCCCACTTCCTTATGTAAATAAGCAAAAGCATCTAGTCGCAAGATTTTACATCCAAAATCGGCTACTTTTTTTAGTGTTTCATCATAAAAGTCCCACACCATTTCTGAGGTGCCGTTTACATCCATTTGCCCAAGATAAGAGCGTTGTTGCTCAATGATCTTTACAAGCTCAGGGATGTGAGGTGTTACGCTTTCGCGAAAGCGTACTTCAGAAATATCATATCCACCAGCAATCGCATTATTTACAAGTGCCACCGTATCCTTTTTATCTTCTTCTGACAGTTCGTTTAAAGTTTCTAAATCTTCAATCGTTATCGCGTGATACGTGATTTGCTGATAAAAAGTGTTCCAGTATGGACGTTCTGTACCATCGGGAAATAACACTTTAAGCACAGGCAGGCCTGGCTTGCGCATGAAGAGTTTATCGAGATGTTCCTTTTTGGGAACTGCTACGCCGTTGTTGTAAGAAGCTGTATTGCCCTCCCAAAAGGAATTCCAGTCAATAAAAAAGTCTTTGTATGGTGATGCATCTCCCTTTTCAAGAATATCCTTAAACTGTGGTGAGCCTACAGAAAGGTGATTAAGCACAATGTCAAACTTAAGTATAACATCTAGCTTTTTAAGCGCATCGAGATCCTCTTGCGAGACAAGCTCCGTATTGATGTTATAATCAACAATAGAAAAACCGCGGTCTAGATCACTGTTAAAAAAAGTGGGTAGTACATAAAACAAGGAGAAGACATCCTTAAGTTCTGGACGCTGCAATAAGGTAACGGTATCGCGTAACTTTTTACCTATGCTATCTGGATAAGCATTAAACATTACTCCGTTGGGAATCTTAGACTTCATAAACACGAATTAATTGTGAAATCTAAAAATAGCGAAATTGATAGAAGAAAACACTTTTATCAACCGCTTCATCTAAAATTATTGTGCTTTACGCTGCGCAGCGATAATCTCGCCAACGGCTTGCCTATATTTTACGGGATTTCCTGCTTTTTTGATAGCCTTATACACTTTTTGCGGATTGCGAGTAGACTGAGAGAAAAACTCCCAGAATCCTAGCATTTTCATTTTGATGGGTGTAGGGCCAGACAATGCTGCATCGTATTGCTCATAAATGGTATCATGAAAAGCTCTAAAGGTTTCCCATCTATTTGCAGGATACTCTGTCGTATCTGCTTTAATCATACTTGGCAAAAACGGATCTGCAATGAGACCTCTACCTATCATAAAATGCTCGATAGAAGGAAATAGCTCACGCATTTTTCTAAACTGCTCGACGCTTGTAATGTCACCGTTGTAGTATAGGGTATGTTTTGCCACGTCTATACATTTCTGGAAACTTTCTAGATCAACACCGCCTTTATAGAGCTGTTTACCAAGCCTAGCATGAATAGCCACATTTTTGAGCGGATATTTATCTAGCACCTTAAAAGATTCTAAAATCTCATTTGGACTCTCATAACCTAGGCGCATTTTCATAGAGATCGTCACATTAGACTCGCTATGTGCGCGATCAAGAATATGATCAATTTTTTCTGTGTTACAGATAAGGCCAGAACCCATTCCACTTTTTGTAACCATCGGGTAGGGGCAACCTAAGTTCCAGTTGAGCTCCGTGTAGCCCAGTGATACTATATATTTAATCACAAACATAAACTCATCTGCACTTGCCGTCATCACCTGTGGGATTACTTCAAGCGTAGTATTTACCGCAGGATCAAGGTCGCGTTGATAAGAACCCTTTATCGCCATCTTCCCGTTAAGACGTATGTAAGGCGCATAGTAGGTATCTATACCACCAAAAAATTGCTGTTGCGCATTACGGAATCTAAAGTCTGTAAAGCCTTGTAAAGGCGAGGAGAGAAGAGTAAAGGACATTGAATGTATTTGGCTGCAAAGATAAATTTAAAAAGGATGGTATGAGATACATTTTTTACGCTTTCGCGAAATGAATTCGAGACAAGTTCCGCGAAATGAATTCGGGACGAGTTTGGCGAAAGCTTATTTTCTTAAAGACGAGGCTTTATCATTACGTACAGAAAATCGATAAAATAATACAGAAGCCACAAGCCCTACTGCCGAAAATGCGGCGAGTAACCAGAACACAGCCTCGTGACCAGCACGACCAGGCATCCCGTCTAAAAAGTAGCCAATCATAGGACCTGCAAAAATATCAGGTGTGTAGCCTATAAATGAAATAACTCCTACGGCAGTACCCGTGAGATACAACGGGATATTTCCTTCTTTCATCACTGCAAAATACAGCACACGCGCAGCATACACGCCTAGGGCTGTGATGATAATAGAGACAAAAAATAGTAGTGTAGTTCCTTCTTGAAGCACTCCCGAAGCGAATAATATGGCACCAAGAACAGACAGTACAAAACCTATCATCAAGTATACAGAAGCTCTAGACCTATCTGCTAGAAAACCAATTACCACGCCTACTACAGGACGAATAAAAAGTAAGAAAGTACCCGTTTTCGCAGCGTCCACCTCATTGTATCCCATCACTACATTTGCATATAGCGAGAAGATATCTGTGATCTTATAGCCTACATATGCACATAAAATAATAATCATTAATAAGGGAACAGAGGGAAGTTTGAGTACCGTTTTTATGGTATTCAAAGTAATTTTTTCCTTATTTATTTCTTGAGCTTCTACATCACTTTTAAGAAAGAAAAACACAAGAACCCCAATAATCGCTACAATAGCAGAGGAGTAGTAGATTACAGAAGTAAACGCCTCCGCTTGCTGTTCTGGTGATAGTTCGCTTCCATTTTCTGGAGCAAACAGCGAAAAAATAAGCACACCCAACGCTCCAAATAACGCACCTACAAGGCCGCGACCGCCATCTAGAAAGCCGAAGGCTTTCCCTTGGCTTTTCTCACCACCCCAAACACGCGTGGCTTTAATCATTGCTGCCCAAAACAAGAAAATAGTCGTAAAACCCCAAAAACCATACAGCACTTGCAAGGTAACTAGCGACGGACTATTGGCATATACCAGTCCGCCAAGGGCGGTGAGCACAAGCGCCACCCCTATTAATTTACGAGGAGGAAACTTATCTGCCAGCGGACCACCAAAAAGATAAGACACCAGCGCCACTATGCCATAAATAGAAAAGCAAAAACCAAGCTCTGTGTTGTTTATCTCAAATACATCAAGCACAGTCGCCCTAAAAACCCTAGCCAATACAAATGGTAATATAAAAACCGCCTCTCCCGCTAGTATGAGTAATACAATATAAGTAACAGAATGTTTTTGCGGTTTGGCGTCCATAGGTTGAGTGTAGGTGTGTTACTCAAAAATATGGTTTTGGTGGGGATGGGGTGGTTATTGTAAATATTTCAAATACGTTTACTCGAAATGTAGATAGATATCCTAAACAATTAATTTGGCTGACTCGTTCCAAATATATTTTGGTAAAGGCTCTTCTAATTGCTAATTTATATTCATAGGTTTTGAGCCTGAGTAGTCTTTTAGAAATATCTGTTCGAGCTGAATTTTATATTTACCAGTGGTAATGTGAGATTTTAACTTTGATAAATTTGTCTTGATATTATTTCTATGGCCTCATCCTTCAATAGAATGTTATTAAATTCTCTTAGAGAATCTTCATCTTTATAGACTCCATTACTATCGTTCCAGCACAGCCAATTAATGAGTTCTTCTCTCTTCCAAGTATTCAATTCAGTTTGAAGATTTTTTTGTTCTAACTCCATTATTTTATAATAAGGATGGAATAGCTTCACGCGTTCTTCTTGTGATTTTGTGTACATATTTAAATTTTATTAAGAGATTAAATTATAATTTTCGCTTGGAGGAAACAATAGCTCAATTCCCTCAGGTTTAATCTTAAACAATGGCCCTTTTTCTTTTGCACTTACTTTAGCTAATCTTCTCGACAGATGGTTAATAGTTATTATCTACCGTTAAATTCCTAGTAAAAGCACAACTCATCAAGCATCTCTCAAAATCATTTCTGTGCTGCAATCTAATTTTTCAAATTTTAGTTGAATTTACTCGAAGACTTATTTATTTTAAATAGATTTCATCTCTAACATAGCTTGCGTTTAACCAAAAACTATGTTTTGTGTAACTATCTAAACCTGTCAACTCATCCTTTAGAGGAAGTGGATATGTATCTTCTTTATTTTGGGCATGCGGCCTGACGTGACTTACCCGATTATCTACTTTCTTTGGAAAAAAAGTTTTTCTTATTCCTTTTCTAGTTACTTCTTTTACAATTTTTCCATTTGCAATGGTATCCACCATAGATTGCCAAACTTCCTTTGCTTCAAGAATATCCGAATATGGCATATTCCAAAATTTTACCTTTCTCAAATTTAAAGTATCTCCGTCGAATTGATAAAACACAAAGAAAAATTTACTTTCTAAAACGTTCTTAAAATCTGAATCTTCCCAATCTGTAGTTATGAGTTCATCATATTCAAATGTTGGAAATGAAATGTCTTCTTTGGGTAAGTTATTTGCTTTTAGTCGGATTGTTTTTATTTGTATGTCGGCTTTTTCAAATTCTTCAATCTTTTGGCCAAGTTCGAGACCAAGTATAGCATTGGTAAGACTAGCAAAATAACCTTTTGCCTTATGATTTAATTCTAGATTAAGCTCTTTCTCAATTTGTACTGCAGATTTGCCATAGAATGGATGAAACTTAAGAATTACAATTTCTTCTAAAGATTGAACTTTTTCTAAAGCCTCGGGTTGTTTTATGATTTTACCATAAACAGCCGACTCTTCTTGAGCAATATTTGCAATAATATGATTGACGTATCCTTGTTTTAATGAATACGCTCGTTGTTTTGCCTTTTCATTATTGAATGGTTGGTCTCTGAATGATTTAGCAGCAGTAGATCCCTTAGTACAAGCTCCTAGATAGAATGTGTCTCCTTCAGATAATTCATGAGCCTTACCGTCTTTGATTTTTTGGTTAATAAATTCCCAGTCTCTTTTAATAATCTTTAAATCCTCTTCTGGATATTTCCACTCATCAACTAGTTTTATGATATAGTCAAGTAAGTCTAAATCTCTATTATGGAGATAAAAGACTAAAAGTAAGTGAGCATTTTTCTTCCAAAAGGAGCTAGTCTCAAAACTCTCTTTATGAACTTCTAGATAGTTTATAATATTTAAAACAAGTCTTTCTTTTGATCGGTACTCTTTATTCTTAAGAATTTTTAAAGGAGTTGTCTTTAATTCCAATCCAGCTTCTAAAAAATCTGGTTCTGCATCAGAATTAGGTTCGTAACCAAAATAAAACTTTTCTAATATTTGTCCAAAATTACCTTTCCCTTTGTAGCCGTGTTTTTCTATTTCAGAGCCACAGGCCTGTCTTAAAGATTTGTTCTTTAG
>CAJXSW010000047.1 GCA_913060645.1 uncultured Dokdonia sp.
ACTTCCTAAGACTCCAGCTTCTTGCATTCCTTCCATGAAGGCAATTGCTTTTTCTGTAACGTTGATTTTATCTTCGCCAAAAGATCTATTTCCTATAATAGGATTTGCGGGATTGATATTAATATCTACCACTGGAGCAAAATTAATATGTACCCCTAAACGCTTAGAATGCTCTCCTATACGCTTTCCTACTTTCCTTACAATATTATTATCTTGTATAGCTCCTAGCGTCATATTCCAAGGAAAAGCATAGGTACTATCTAATCTCATCGCAAGTCCCCACTCTGCATCCATCCCTATGAGAAGCTTCGTTTTTGCCAGTTCTTGAAATTCATTATTGAGTTTTGCTTGACGCATAGGCCCACCCTTAGAAAATATAAGTCCGCCTATGTCTTCTTCTTTGATAAGCTTTTTAATTTTATCAATTTTAGCCTTAGGATCACTAGAGAACACATCAACCATAAATAACTGCCCCACGCGCTCCTTCGGTGTCATTTGCATATAAACAGAATCTACCCATTTACGCTGCGCAATAATGTCATTTGCATAGAGCGGGTATCGCTCTTGAGCATAAGAAATTACGGAAACAAATAAGAAGAATAATATGGTGATAATGCGTCTAGGCGCCATAAATGCAATATTTTAAGTTGTAGAAACGAATGCAATAACGACGCCAGATAGCGCTTATTACATTCTAATATAAAAGTAAAGGGTTTGAGGTACGCTTTCGCGAAAGCGTGCAAATCTTAACAACATCTTAAGACCTTCAAGTCACTTCTATTTACCCTTCTTGAGAAAACGAGAATGCCAGCTATCTATTGCCGGAATTTCCCAATTAGTTTTATACTCACCTACATTTGCAACAAGGTTATTGAAAACTATAGTGTTTTTACTTACCGCACCATCTTTAACCATCTTCTTAAACTCAAGCAATGTTTTATAATGAATACGATCATTCTGATAATAGGTCACATTCATTTTATCTAGTAAGTCTACACCTAGCTCCTCTTGCTGCGCTATGATAAAACGAACCTGACTATCAATTGAGCATCCTGTTGCAGCGGCTTCAGACTGGTCAAGACCTATCACGATAAAGCGGTCATACTTAATTTCAAAACCAGCTTTGAGACTTGCTCCGTGAGCTGTCCAACTTGTTAAAAAAGAAGCCATATCTTTCTCTAGTTGAGCTACTTGTTCTTCTGTAAATTTTTGATCAGATTGATATAACCAGATTCTTGATGAGTCAGAAAGTGAATTAAAATCTACAAGCATAATTTATTATTTAGTTAAAAAAGCGGACTCTTTCGAAATCCGCTTTTCTAATATTTCAAAAAATATAATTTTATAATTCTTCGGCAGATGCTATCATTTCGGCAACATCCATTACCTCGATGCTACCTTCTTTTTCTTTACCTTTTATTCCGTCTGTCATCATTGTATTACAGAAAGGACATCCAGCAGCAATAATATCAGGCTTTACCTCGAGTGCTTGCTCCGTACGCTCTATGTTAACGTCTTTATTTCCTGGCTCTGGTTCTTTGAACATTTGCGCTCCACCAGCTCCACAACATAAACCGTTAGTCTTGCACTTACGCATTTCTACAAGCTCTACATCAAGCTTACGTAGTAAATCTCTTGGCGCCTCATATACTCCATTTGCACGACCTAAATAGCAAGGGTCATGAAAAGTGATACGCTTTCCTTTAAACTTACCTCCTTCTACCGTAAGGCGGCCATCGTCTAATAATGACTTTAAAAATTGCGTGTGGTGTACTACTTCATAATTTCCACCTAATGATGGGTACTCATTTTTGAGAGTATTAAAACAGTGCGGACAAGCCGTTACTATTTTCTTAACTTCATATCCGTTAAGCACTTCAATGTTGGTCACAGCTTGCATCTGGAATAAAAATTCGTTCCCAGCACGTTTTGCTGGATCTCCAGTACAGCTTTCTTCTGCTCCTAAAACTGCAAAATCTACATTTGCTTTATTTAAGATACGTGCAAAAGCCTTTGTTATCTTCTTTGCTCTATCATCAAAACTTCCTGCACAACCTACCCAAAATAATACTTCTGGTTGTTTTCCTAGCGCCACATACTCGGCCATAGTGGGTACTTTAAGTGTCTCGCTCATATTCTTGTATTCCGTGTAAAAAACGGTATTTAATTAATCTTCAAAAACTTCAATAGTTACTTTCTTCTCGATAAGGTCTGTAAATTTCCCTTTGTAACGAGTTGCTTTTACTAAGTGATTATCTACCCAGTGATAGTTACCTCCTCTAGGTTTCCCCATAAGTAAGCTATGGAATTTAAACCCATGACGGTTAAGCCATTCTGTAGTAACTGCTCTGTGCTCTTCTGTTCTAGAGGTAAAGAAGCAAATAATATGACCTTCATCATGCCATTTATTTAATGTTTTAAGCGCATCTGGAAATGGCTCACATGTACCCATACGCTCTGGCTCCTCGTTAGGAACATCTTCTGTAATGGTGCCATCTATGTCAATTAAGTAATTTTTGACTCCTTCAGGAAGCACCGGACTTACGTGTTCACCATCCTCTAGTTTCTCACTTAACATCTTGTCTACGTCTTCTTTATTCATGGTTGTCGTTTAAATTCTTAAAATCTCTTTTACTAAATCTTACATAAAGTGCCAATCTGTGTTCACCTGGCTTTTTATACTTTGGATTATACCGCTCCACAAGGGACTGCCTCATTGCTTCTTCACGTAACACTGCCATCTGAGACTCACTACAGTAATCACAAAAAATCTTCTTTACGGTGACGCTATCTACTTGCAACTGTTCATTTACAAAAAGACGTGTGTACATTTTAAATTGTAAGCTATCTATTTTATAATTCTTTGTAGGAGATTGCGCTTTCGCGAAAGCGAAACTCAACAATAACCCTACAATTATAAAATATCTATGCTTCATTAATCCAGTTACCTCTATCCATCTGGTTAAACGGCCATGGCGCTCCATTATTCTCGATATTTGTCATCGCGTTGTTTAAATCTGTAGGCGCTGCACTTTCTTCCATTACCATGTAACGACGCATATCAATTATAATGCTTAAAGGATCGATACCTATAGGACACGCCTCCACACAAGCATTACAGGTCGTACAGGCCCAAAGTTCCTCTTTTGTGATATAATCATCAAGCAACTGCTTGTTATCCATCACAAATACTCCATTATTTTCATCTATATTTTTGCCTACTTCCTCAAGACGGTCACGCGTATCCATCATGATTTTACGAGGGCTCAATTTTTTTCCAGTTTGGTTTGCAGGACATTCACTTGTACAGCGACCACACTCTGTACAGCTATATGAGTTCATAAGTTGTACCCAGTTAAGATCTGTCACATCACTTGCTCCAAATTTACCCACCTCAACTTCTTCTGCACCTTCGGCTGGGGCTGCAAAAGGATCTGCATCCGGATCCATCATAAGCATCACCTCATCTGTTACCGCTTTAAGGTTATCAAACTCTCCTTGTGGTTTAAGCTTAGCATACCAAGTATTTGGGAATGCTAAAAGAATGTGTAAGTGCTTTGAATAATATAGGTAATTTAAGAAAATCAAGATACCTACAATATGTATCCACCATGCAGCACGCTCTACAATAACAAGTGCGCTTATTGACATTCCGTCAAAAAGTGGAGCAATAAAACTACTTATTGGGAATGCACCTGTAATACTACCATCTGCCGAAACATAATGATCTGCTCCCATAATTTGCAATTGTAAATCTGCGGCGTTCATTGTAAGAAATAAACCCATTAATACCACCTCAAAATATAAGATGATGTTACCGTCAGACTTAGGCCATCCTTTAAGTTCTGGACTTAAGAATCGTTTTATGTTCATCACATTACGACGAAGCCAGAAAATAATTACGGCAACAAGTACTAGAAATGCAAGAATCTCAAAACTTCCAATTAAGAAGTCATAAAGTCCGCCTAGAAAACTAAAAATTCTGTGAGTACCAAAAAGTCCATCTATGATAATCTCAAGGACTTCAATATTGATAATGATAAAACCTACGTAAACAACTACGTGTAAAATTCCAGAAACTGGTCTCTTTACCATTTTATACTGACCCAAGGCAATTTTCGCCATGTTTCGCCAGCGTTTTGTCTTGTTATCGGATCGATCTACGTCCTTTCCTAGATTAATATTACGTAGGAGTTTCTTGATATTTTTAACAAAAAAACCAACTCCTAAAACTAGAACAATGAGAAAAATGATGTTTTGTACGTATTGCATATAAATTCGTTAGTTAAGCTCGCGCCTACTGTAACGAATCTTTAGGCGGAGTATACTCTCCTGGCTTTTTCCCGAAGAGTGAAAAATGTACATAACGTTTTGGGTTAAGCTTCATGTCTTGAAGAAGATCTCCCATCTGGTTTGCTGTACGATCCAAATTTAAGTAAAGTTGATCATCATTCAAAAGTTTACCTACGGTTCCTTCAGGAGAATTTAACTTATTAGACAATTCTTGGAAATCTGCGATGGTTTTCTCTAAATCTGCAACCATTGTACCCATTTGAATTTTAGAGAGCGAATCTGATAATGTAGCAAAGTTGCCACTCATTTTATCTAGATTAGTAATCGTACGATCTAATTTATCTTGATTAGAAGCTAGCAATCCATTTACAGATTTAGATATCCCTTTCATCTCACGAGAAGCTGCTGTAAAGTTTGCGATGGCATCTCTCAAGTTTGCTCTTGTATCTCTATCTAATACTGAGTTCACATTAACTAATAGTGAATCTGTATCTCCTATAACTTTTTCTACTTGGTTTTGAAGTGGCGTAAGGCGTTCATTTACAAGCTCCATGATTCCTTCACCCATTTCACCAGGTAAGGTATCTCCAGACTTAGCATTTCTTCCTTTTTCGTAAGAAGGGACAATGGCAAGCGATTTACCGCCTATGAGTCCTCCCCCATATACTCTAGCAAGACTATTGTTTGAAAACTCAAAATCCTTTTCCACTACAAACTTAACTACGAGCTTACCGCTACTGTCTGCAAAGTCTATAGACATTACTCTACCTACTGGCAATCCATTAATAGTTACTTGAGATGATGGTGCAAGACCTTCTACATTATCATACTTTGCATAAAGTATTTTACTCTTATCTAAAAGATTGTTGCCTTTGAGGTAGTTGTAGCCAAATATTACAAGCAGCAGTGCTGCGATAACTAGAATGGCGGTTTTTATTTCTTTAGACATTAAATAAGATGCTTATTGGTTAAAACAAATGTAGGTCAATTGTTAAAGGCAGTCCTAACGTATAAGACTAATTTAACACTTGATTAAGTGGCACTTTGATATTATCCTTATTAAATGATACGATAAAAGCCTCTTTGTACCCTTTATTTTTTGCTTCTTGTAATTGTGTACGAGCTAAGTTATAGTCTGAGGTTGCGCCATAATAATACTTATACAAACGGCCATCTTTAGAACGACTTACAGACTTAAGACCCTTAAAATTATAAGATTTTGTTTCTAGTTTACGTTTACTCGCTGCCAGTTGTACTTTAAAGGTCACACCCTCTACTACCTTAGACTTAGGTGTCGCAATAGGAGTCGTAGTTTTTACAATCACAGGATTTGCAATCTCAACACGCTCGTTCATCTGTATACTCTTCTTATAATTAGTAACAGCTTTACTAATTGCCTTTGCCATTTTATCTTGACCAGCAGTAGAGTTTAAGAATTTCCCCTCTTCATTATTAGTAAGAAAACCTGTTTCTATAAGCACACTAGGCATTACAGATCTGTGTAATACCCAGAATATAGCTTGCTTCACACCGCGACTGCTGCGCTTCACGCTACCTGTAAATTCATTTTCTACAAAGCTTGCTAGGTTGATACTTTGATCAAGGTATTCCTCTTGCATAAGCTCCAGGCCTATACTCGTCTCTGGACTATTAGGATCAAAACCTGCATATCGCTTTTCATAGTTTTCCTCAAGTAAGATTACTGAGTTTTCTTTTTTGGCGATAGCCATATTCTTTGCGTTACCGTCTATACCAAGCACAAAAGTCTCCGTTCCTTTAGCTTGTGAGGAGTGGGAATTACAATGTACACTTATAAAAAGATCTGCATTTGCATTGTTTGCAATATCTGCTCGTTCCCATAATTCTAAGAAAACATCTGTCTTTCTAGTATAAATCACTTCTACATCAGATTGCTTTTCTAATTCTTTCCCTAGAGCCAAGACTACATTGAGAGCTATATTTTTTTCGTAATATCCGTTTCCACGGTTACCACTATCACCTCCACCGTGTCCAGCATCGAGAACAACCTTGAATTTTTTAGAAGAATTACTGGATTGCGCTTTCGCGAAAGCGCCTGAAAAACAACTCACTACAAGCAGTATAGTTGTTAAATAAATATTAAATATGTTTTTTTTACGCATCATTTATATCAAATATGACTCTTTTGAACGTTAGGTATTAAATTGATCTCTGTAAATAAGGTAACGTGCATTACACGCTTGTTATTTTCAAAATTGTAATTCTAGGGCTGTAGCCGAAAAAAATATACGTAATTTTGACACTTTAATTGATAATTATTTGCACAAAAATAGGCTAATCGCATTGCAAACAAAAACTGCACACTTTCTTATTGTACTCTCTCTTTGCTTGCTACCATTGCTTACGGCAAGTGCACAGGAACTCCCATCCAAGAATGATGCCAGACGCGTACCTGCAAGGGATACTACGTTGATTCAATCTGCAACTGAAGGTTTTGCTAGGCTTGATTCCATCGCTCCTACCGTAGTTGCTATAGAAGACACTACCAAAACAATACAAGATTCTATAAAACAAAAGCCAGAAACCCTTACAGACAAGGTTGTTTACAAGGCAACAGACTATCAGCGCATATCACAACGTAAAAAGAAAATCTACCTTTATAATGAGGCAGAGATTGTATATGAGGACATGAAAATAAATGCCGGTGAAATCATTCTCGATTATGAAACTAACACCGTATTTGCTCGAGGAATAAAAGATTCTGCTGGAAATTACTCTCAAATTCCCTTTTTTGTTCAAGGTCCTAACCAAGTAAAGCCAGATTCCATAAAATTTAATTTTGATACGCAACGAGCTCTTATTTATGGTTCACGTGTAGAAAAAGCTGGCGGACAGCAAATAAATTTAAAAGCAGAGCGTAGTAAAAGAGTAAATGACTCTGTAATCTTCATGAGTAATGTCAAGATCTCCACCTCTGAAGATCTTGATAATCCAGAATATTACTTTCTCGCTCGTAAAGTAAAGTTTGTACCTGGTAAAAAACTTGTTGCCGGACTTACTAATATGTACATCGCAGATGTTCCTACTCCTATTGGTTTACCATTTGCCTTTTTCCCTATGGAAAAGGAAACAAGCGTATCTGGTTTTATATTACCAGGACCAGGAGAAAGTAGAGAGCGTGGATACTCACTAACCAATGGTGGATATTATTTTGCGCTTAGTGAGTATTTTAATCTAGCACTTACAGGTGATTATTATACAAATGGTAGTTATGCCTTTAGAGCAGACACTGATTATAAGGTGCGTTACAAGTACAACGGTAGGTTTAGTTTCAGTTCTGAGCGTATTTTGTTTAGTGAGCGTGGTCTTCCAGACTTTTCTGAGACTAATACGTATAACATACGCTGGAATCACAGTCAGGACACCAAGTCTAGCCCTAACAGTAGGTTTTCGGCCTCTGTAAACTTAGGTAGTAGTAACTTTTATAGACAATCACTTAACCAGGCCAACACAGGTAACTTCTTAAATAACAACTTTAGCTCTTCTGTTTCGTACTCACGCACGTTCCCTGGTACAGTCCCTGTGAATCTAACGGTTGCTGCGACTCACAGTCAAAACTCACGAACGGAAGAAATCACGATGTCACTTCCCTCTACCCAACTTAACGTAGATAGGATTTATCCTTTTGCTGGTAAGTCTGGATCTAAGAAAGGGCTTATTAAGAATGTAAACTTGAGTTATGCATTACGAGCAGACAACCGCTTTAGAACAAACGACGACGAGTTTTTTACAGCTGCCATGTTTGAAGGTGCAGAAACTGGAATAAGACATAGTATCCCTATTGCAACCAACTTTAAACTCTTTAACTACATCAGTGCTTCTGTGAGCGGTAGTCTTGAGGAAAGTTGGGTATTTAAGACGATAGATCAACGTTTTGATGAAGAGACTAATGCTGTAGTACGAGATACTGTAAATGGTTTTGATGCCTATAGAACCTACAGAGGTGGTTTAAGCCTAGGTACCACGGTCTACGGAACTTTCAATTTTAAGGAAACTAGCAAGATTCAAACCATACGTCACGTAGTACGACCATCATTAAGTTGGTCATATACTCCGGCTTTTGATCAGTTTTACGAGACCTACACACGACCTGATCCTAATGATGTGACAGATCCTCAAAATGTAGAAGTAGAGTATTCAAGATTTGATGGAGGATTCTTTGGCGCTCCTAGTAATCGCGTTTCTAATTCGCTCTCATTTAGTCTTGCAAACACACTAGAAGCAAAAGTACGGAGTAAGGATAGCACAGATACAGAGCCCAAGAAGATAAAGCTTATCAATAACCTCAACATTAGGACCTCTTATAACTTTGCTGCAGATGACCTTAAGTTATCACCTATCTCTGTAAATGGATCTGTTCCTGTTTTACAAGATAAACTTGACATCAACTTCAGTGCAAACCTAGATCTCTACGCGCTCAATAGTGCAAACCAGCGCATAAACACACTTAACATAAATAATGGTGGTAGTCTCTTTAGACTTACCAGCGGACAGGCGAGTTTTGGGTACAGTTTTTCTAGTAGAGATTTTGACAAAGATGCTAAGGCGGGTGTAAATAAAGATCGTACAGAAAACGAAACCTTTGCTGGTGGTGGACGCCCTGATGATTTATTAGGAAAAGGCGTTGACATTACTGGAAACACAAACGCAGGAAATCGAGAGCCAGAAGACGAAGAAGAAAAAGAGATTGAATTTTATAGGTTTATAATTCCATGGAATTTACGCTTTGGGTATCAAGTAGGATACGCAAACAATGCTCGTCAAAACGATGTGAGCTCTCACTCTATCGTAATAAGCGGAGATGTAAAATTAGGAAATAGATGGACTGTGGGTGGATCTACTGGATATGATCTTGCAAACCCAGGCATCACTTTTACTTCACTTAATTTTGCGCGTGATCTTGAGAGTTGGAACATGCGTTTCAGCTGGGTTCCTCCTGTAAATTCAGATCCTAGTAGAACTTCTTGGAATTTCTTTATTGGGATTACTGGTAACTTACTTAGTGATATTAAATACGATAAACGCCGTACTCCAGATCAACAATTATAAGTACGAAATGTATAATCACGCTTTCGCGAAAGCGTAACAAATACCATTATTCATGAAAAAAATAATCACAACATTAAATGCTCCGGCTCCAATAGGCCCTTACAACCAAGCAACATTAGTAAACGGAATGCTATACACTAGCGGACAGATTGCTATCATACCGGCAACTGGTGAGCTTTTTAAAGGAAGTATAGAAGAAGAAACTGAACTTGTTATGCAAAGCGTAAAAGCGATTCTTACAGAAGCTGGAATGACTTTTGAAAACGTGGTTAAGACTTCCATCTTCATTAGTGATATGGAAAACTTCGGGAAGATTAATAGTGTGTATGGAAAGTACTTTGATGAAGCTACAGCTCCTGCAAGAGAAACGGTAGAGGTGGCAAATCTTCCTAAATATGTGAATGTAGAAATAAGTGTTATCGCTGCTGAATAAGCTAACCTACACTCCAAATAATTCTGAGAGCTGCTTGTAAAATCTTAATTCATGATTTTTACAAGCAGCTCTTTTAGTAAGTCGTTACTTGCAAAAGCACTCGCTCCTACCCCTTTACTCTTTACATCCACTTCTCTTATTAAGGAGATACATGCACTTACTTTTTTCATAGGGTAATTGCGACCTGCAGTAATATATTCATCTACAAAAAATGGCGAGACACCCAGTGCTCTTGCTACCGTAGTCTTATCTTTTTGAGGAAGTCCGTGATATTTGAGAATACTCGCAAACAAACTAAACAACTGGCTCACCGTTAAGACCAGCGGATTATCCTTAGGATTCTGTGTAAAGTATTGTGCAATGCGTTGTGCTTTTACAATATCTTTCTCTGAGATTGCTTTGCGTAACTCAAAAATATTGAAGTCCTTACTTATCCCGATATTCTCCTCGATGGCTTGTGGTGTAATCTCACTCCCTTTAGGTAAAATAAGCATCAACTTATTGAGCTCATTAATTACTTTCCCTAAGTCATTCCCTAGATAGTCTACTAGAATTTGTGCCGCTTTAGGTTGGATATGGTATCCCTCATCTATAAGCACACGACGTAACCAGTCGCCTACTTGGTTTTCATAGAGTTTCTTACTTTCATAATGAACTCCGTATTCCTTTAAGGCTTTTGCGAGTGCTTTACGTTTGTCTAGCTTCTTATATTTATATGCCACCACCAGCACGGTTGTAGGCTGCGGGTTTTTTACATAAGCGGCTAGCTTCTCAATCTGGCGTGACAGATCTTGCGCTTCTTTTACAATTACCACCTGGCGTTCTGCCATCATAGGGTAGCGCTTTGCGTTGCTCACAATATCTTCTATGGTCACGTCACGACCATAAAGCACCACTTGATTGAAGCCTTTTTCGGCTTCATCGAGTAGATTATGCTCTATATAATCTGAGATTTGATCTATAAAATAAGGTTCTTCCCCACTTAAAAAGTAAATGGGTTTTATGATTCCTTTTTTAATGTCTTCAACTATGTTTTTTGCGTGCTTCACCTTTGGGTTTTCCTGCAGAACTCGTACTATTGTGGTATGCAACAACTCTCTTTTCCTGCATACTCTTTCAGACTCAAAAGTAGCGAAAACAAACGGTATATTTTTGACGTCATTCGTAAAAAGTTCTTGGTACTCACTCCCGAAGAATGGGTGCGACAACACATATTACAATGGCTCCTGACTGAAAAAGGATATCCGCTAAGCCTTATTAATGTTGAGAAAGAAATAAAAGTAGGTAATACGCGCAAGCGTTATGATATTGTCATTTTTAATAAAGATGGCTCCCTCCTACTTATTGTAGAGTGTAAAGCTCCTGCTATAAAAATCACCCAAGAAACCTTTGATCAGATAGCCCGTTATAATTTGCAATTACAAGCAGATTACTTGATGGTGAGCAACGGACTTTCACATTATTATTGCCAAGTAGACACAGTAGCAGAGCGTTATGACTTCTTGCGATCGCTCCCAGATTATGAGCGAGAAGTAAAATAAGTACGCTTTCGCGAAAGCGGAATCCCATAAAAAGCTTTTATTTGCAGCGTGAAAACAGCCATCGTCATCTTAAACTGGAACGGAAAAGAACTGCTTGAACGATTCCTTCCCACTATAATTGAGCATAGCACAGACCTCGCTAGTATTTATGTAGCCGATAATGCAAGTACAGATAACTCTGTAGGTTATGTAAAAGAACACTTCCCTAGCGTTCACATTATAAAGAATGCAGAAAATGGTGGTTATGCAAAGGGCTATAATGATGCACTTAAGACTATAAAGGCAGATATTTATGTACTCCTTAATAGTGATGTGCAAGTGACTAAGGGCTGGCTAGCACCTATGATCGCTCTTTTTGACGATCCTAGAGTATCTGCGGCGCAACCTAAAATTAAAGATTTAAAAAAACCTACGCACTTCGAGTATGCAGGTGCAGCTGGAGGTTTTCTAGACAAGTTAGGCTATCCGTATTGTAGAGGTAGACTATTTGATACTTGTGAGGAAGATACAGGACAATATGATACTACCGTAGAGGTACAATGGGCAAGTGGCGCTTGTCTCTTTGTAAGATCATCTACCTTCTGGGAAGTGGGAGCGCTAGACGAAATATTCTTTGCTCATCAGGAAGAAATAGATTTATGCTGGCGAATTAAAAACAAGGGATATCGTGTACTCGCTTGTGGTGATAGCGAGGTATATCATCTAGGCGGAGCTACACTACCCTCTGCAAACCCAAATAAGACATTTTATAATTTTAGAAATACGCTCTTTAATGTTGTAAAGAATATTAAGGGGTTTAAAGCGCTATTTATCATATTTTCAAGACTCGTGCTTGATGGTATTGCGGCACTAAAGTTTCTATTTTCTGGGCAGCCTAAGCATCTTTTGGCTATATTGAAAGCTCATTTAAGTTTCTATTTACACATACCTGCGCTATTAGAAAGACGCTTACGTCTAGTATCTTCTAGACGTTATGCCGAAACAACTTCTATTATATGGAGCTATTTCATACAAAAGAAAGGCACCTATAGAGACTTAAGTAGAAAACCATAAATTACTGTTAACAATCACCTATGACCCTACGGTTTTAGTACATTTAACATTCATTTTAAAAGTTACACAAACTATGAAACGATTATTGATTGCTGGTATTACCAGCGCCCTACTGCTTACTTCTTGCGTTTCTAAGAAAGAATATGCTGCGCTTGAGGCAAGACAACAAGAAACTCAAGACCTATTGAACTCTGCTACGGTAAAGTTAAATTCTTGTCTAGAAGAGAAAGCAAGTGCTACTACTCGTGTGAAGTCACTAGAAGAGCGCATTGCAGAAATGAGAAAAGACAGAAATGACCTTATCCAAAGTTCTAAAGACCTTACTATGCTCACAAAGCAAGGAGCATCTAACCTAGAAAAGTCACTAGAAAGCTTAAAAGAAAAAGATCTTAAGATTAACCGTCTTCAAGATGCCCTTACTAAAAAGGACAGTGTTACACTTGCACTAGTTACTAGCCTTAAGAAAGAAGTAGGTATCAATGATACTGATATTGAAATCAATGTTGAAAAAGGTGTGGTATTCATATCTCTTTCTGACAAGGTATTATTTAAGAGCGGAAGCTATAACATTACTTCAAGAGCAGAAGAAATCTTAGGAAAGGTTGCTACTGTAATTAATGGTAAACCTAACTTTGAAGCACTTGTAGAAGGTCACACAGATAACGTTCCTTATAATAAAGGCGGCGTTCTTATAGACAACTGGGATTTAAGTGCAAAAAGAGCTACAGCTATCGTAAGAAAGTTAGTAGACTTAGGAGCAAATCCTGCACAGCTTATTGCTGCTGGACGTAGCGAGTTTGTACCGCTAGTAGATAACAGCACTGCAGAAAACAGATCTACAAACCGTAGAACGAAGATATATGTACTTCCTAAGATTGATCAATTTTATGACATGATTGAGCAAGAAATGAAGAACATGTCTGGAGAAGATGTGCAAGTAGAAGAAGGGAACTAGGAATCTCATTAGATAACTCTTACAGAGAAAAGCGACTATCGGCAAGATAGTCGCTTTTTTCGTTTAACAACACAGATGAGATTTCAAAAAGCGTACTCGAACGTCAAAATCATCGCTCAAAGACACAATTTAAACGTTTAAATGTTAAAATTTAGTGTACTTAGTCGATTATCGTCTTAATTGTGCGGTTCATAGAGGTTTTCACAATACTTTCGTATGTATAGTAAATTAAAACCGTCCCATCATGAAGAATTTTACTCTTGTTATCTTAGCTCTTTTCTGCTCATCATTACTTGTTGCAGGAATCTCTCCAAAGGAAAAGCAAGCTCTTGTAGACTTATACAATAGCACTAACGGAAATGAGTGGACAAACTCTTGGGATCTTGCACAAACTCCAGAAAACTGGATGGGTGTTACTATCATTAGAGATAAAGTATTTGCGGTAAGTCTTGAGGACAACAATCTTACTGGTACTATTCCAGCAAGTATAAGTGACCTTACAGGGCTTAAAATATTAAATCTTCAGAAAAATAATCTTCAAGGAGCTATACCTGCTTCTTTAGGTGCAATAAAAGGTCTTAAAACAATCAACTTAGCTTTAAACAAACTTGAAGGGAACATTCCTAGCGAGATTCTTGCGATGGGAAGTCTAGAGTATCTAGATCTTTTCTTTAATAACTTAAGTGGAGAATTGCAGAACGATGTAGCTGGATTAAAAAACTTGAAAAGATTAAGTCTTGCAAATAATGACTTTGGAGGAAAGCTTCCTGTAGCAATCACTTCATTAGAAAAACTTACAGACTTACAATTAAGTAGTAATAACTTTACTGGTAAACTACCTAACGGTCTTGCAGCGTTACCACAATTAAAGAAGCTTAACCTTTTTGACAATAACTTCACAGGTGAGTTTCCTACAAAGCTTAATGCTCTTAACTTAGATGAGCTTACGTACAATAACAACAACTTTACAGAAACGGCTACCCTACTTGCGGCTGGCGAATAAGTTACTAGTCTTTAGGTTAGATTAGTAAGTACCCCAAATCTTTAATTAGATTTAGTTAAGAGCCTCTCCCTTTGGAGAGGTTTTTTAATATGCATCTGTTTTATAATTCTGGACTTCCTTTTCCTTCTCTTATAAGAATAGGCTCATCACCCGTAAGATCGATTACGGTAGAAGGAATATTACCTCCATAACCACCATCAACTATTACATCAACACGGTTTTGCCATTTCTCAAAGATGAGTTCTGGATCTGTGGTGTATTCTATCACCTCATCTTCATCATAGATTGACGTAGAGATAATAGGATTACCTAGTGCTCTTACGATGGCTCTTGTAATCTCGTTATCTGGTACACGTATTCCTACTTCCTTTTTCTTTTTGAAAACGCTAGGCAAGTTGTTATTACCTGGCAATATAAACGTATAAGGTCCCGGTAGTGCTCTTTTGAGTATTTTAAACGTCTGCGTATCTATTTGCTTCACATAATCTGAGAGATTACTTAGATCCTCGCATACAAAGGAGAAGTTGGCCTTAGCGAGCTTTACTCCTTTTATCTGTGCAACGCGTTCTAGCGCTTTGGTATTTGTAATATCGCAGCCTAACGCATACACCGTATCACTTGGATAAATGATGAGTCCGCCGTTTTTTAGGATTTTTACGATTTCCTGTAAGTCCCTGGGGTTTGGATTTTCTTCGTAGAGTTTTATAAACTTTGACATGGCTGTAATTTTTTGTGAATGTACGAGTAACAATTAATATGAGAATCACGCTTTCGCGAAAGCGTAACTTCCCTAATCTACGCGCTCTACTTCGTCCTCAAGTTTGAGTACTTTATCACCATCTTCTTGCTCGATGTATAGGGCCTTGTTACCAGACTCACCATTACGAGTGACTTCATTGCCTTTTATGGTACGGGTTACTTTTTCTGTAAAAGTTTCGGTTACTTTTCCTTCTGCGGTACCGTTACCCCACTTCCACTCTACTTTTGTTCCTTCTTTGATCATAACTTTTTTATTTAAAGTTACTTATAAGCTTAAAATATCTCGCAGAAAGTAACGCAACCTTAACATAAAAGTAAAATCTGTGCGTTATACCTTAAAATTATCTTAATGAAACTACTATATATCCTCTGCCTACTCGCTGCAATGAGCTGGAGCTGCTCAGATAGTGACGAGACTACCACAGATGTCATTACTCCTGATACGGAGATGGAAGAAGCTGTTGCTCTTGAGGCGCTTACCCTATTAGATGTTCCGTACGGTAATGATTCTGCGCAGGTATATGACATTTATCTACCTGCAGGACGTAGTGCTGCCAAAACAAAGATGATTATCCTCATACACGGTGGTGGCTGGACAGAGGGAGATAAGGAAAATGTATCTGCTTTTATAAATCTGGTACAATCACAACATCCTGATTATGGTGTGGTAAATATGAATTACATACTGGCAGATCCGCCAGCGATACCTGCATTTCCTAATCAGTTTCTGGATGTGCAGGCGGTGATCAATCAGCTTAATGATACGAGTAGCGAGTTGCAATTTAATAACGAGTATGCTTTTATAGGTCTTAGTGCTGGTGCTCATATTGCGATGATGTATGACTATACGTATGATGTGGACGACCAAGTAAAATTTGTAGCCAACATTGTAGGTCCAGCAGATTTTACAGATCCCTTTTATGCTGACGGCCCAGGTTTTGAAATCTACATAGCCGCACTTACTGATGAAACTGCCTATCCTGAGAATGCAAATTACAGCGAACTGTTAAGCCCTGCCAAGGTAGTCACAGCAAGTGCTAGTCCTACCCTACAGTTTTACGGAGATCAAGATCCGCTGGTACCGCTTACTAATGGTCAGCGACTAGATACGGCGCTTTCTAATGCTGGTGTTCCGCATATATTTACTATTTATGAAGGTGGTCATGGAGATTGGGATGCAACGAGCTACCTCGATGTGCAACAAAAAATAGGCGCTTACATCGACCTCTACTTACCTATTGAAGATTAAATACACATTGCTAAACAATATGACGAGATAGCAGGTGTTCCTGTATAGCTTTCGCGAAAGCGTATTTATCACCATAAAAAAATGCTGACATCTAATAGACGTCAGCATTTGTATTTTATATCAGCTTGTATGCTTACTAGCTTACAATCTCAAGCTTTGCAAAACGTAGTAACAACTTTTTGAGACCACCGTTTTCAAAATTAATTTCTGCTTTTTGATCTTGGCCTTTCCCTTCTAGTCCCACTACAATCCCTTTTCCAAAACGGATATGCTTTACCACCGTACCCGCTTCTAGTGCTCCTGCGAGTGAAGAGACAGGCTCATCACCGCTAGTAGGTCTTATCTTGCGCAACTTGCGTAGCTGGTCTTGTGATGGGTTACCCACTCTAGGAGGTGTACCGCTCACCGGCTTCTTTAAACGTAATTTACTTTTATCTACCTCGCCATACTCATCTATATCCATGAGTGACTTATAGCGGTTTCTCATCATAGGCGTCTGGTAATCCAGATACTTATCATCTATTTCCTCTATAAAACGGCTAGGCTCTGCATCTACCAGTTTACCCCAGCGATATCTAGACTCTGTATAGGTAAGGTATGCCTGCTTCTCTGCCCTTGTAAGTGCCACATAAAACAAGCGACGCTCCTCCTCTAGCTCACTACGCGTGCTCATACTCATCCCAGAAGGAAAGAGATCTTCCTCCATACCCACGATGTATACAAATGGAAACTCAAGTCCCTTTGCTAGGTGGATGGTCATTAACGCCACGCGGTCATCATCACCCGTATCATTATCCATACTTGTGGCAAGTGCCACATCTTCTAGAAACTCTGCTAGCGATCCTGTAGTATCTGCCAGCTCCCTTTGCTCCTCTACAAAGTCGCGCATACCATTGAGCAGTTCCTCTATATTTTCTATACGAGCAACGCCCTCTGGAGTTCCATCCTTTTTAAGTTCTTGTAAGAGTCCCGTTTTCTTTGCAACCGTTTCTGCCACGGTAAAGGCATCACTTTGCTCATTAAGAATCTGGAAACTCTTAATCATCGTGACAAAATTCTTAAGCTTGGTCTGTGTACCGCGATTTATATTCATCGAGGGACCTAGCTGCTCTATTTTATCCATCACCTCAAACATAGAGCGCCCGTAGTGCTTTGCAGCCACCGTAAGCTTGTCTATGGTCGTACCACCTATTCCTCTTGCAGGATAGTTAATCACACGTTTAAGTGCCTCCTCATCCTTTGGGTTAATAAGCACGCGCAAGTAACCCAGCACATCCTTAATCTCCTTACGTTGATAGAAGGATAACCCTCCATAAATACGGTATGGGATATCTCGCTTGCGCAAGGCATCCTCCATCGCACGTGACTGTGCGTTTGTTCTATATAAAATCGCAAAATCCCCATTCATGAGCTGGTGATTCATTCTATTTTCAAAAATAGAACTCGCCACATAGCGTCCCTCCTCACCATCTGTAGGAGAGCGGTGCACGATAATCTCACCACCATCTGGGTTTGCGGTCCAGACCGTTTTATCTAGTCTGGTTTTGTTTTTTTCTATCACACTGTTTGCCGCCTCCACAATCACTTTTGAGGAGCGGTAATTCTGCTCCAGGCGGTACATTGCCACATTCTCATAATCCTTCTGGAAGTTCAAAATGTTATTAATGTTTGCCCCACGGAAGGCGTAGATACTCTGCGAGTCATCTCCCACCACACAGATATTCTGAAACTTATCAGACAGTGCCTTTACAATAAGGTACTGGCTATGGTTTGTATCTTGGTACTCATCTACCAGTATGTACTTAAAACGATTCTGGTATTTATTAAGCACCTCTGGAAAACGGTTAAGCAACTCGTTTGTGCGTAGTAGTAAATCATCAAAGTCCATCGCTCCTGCCTTAAAACAGCGATCTACATACTCTG
Organism: uncultured Dokdonia sp.; assembly: GCA_913060645.1. Classification (GTDB taxonomy): domain Bacteria; phylum Bacteroidota; class Bacteroidia; order Flavobacteriales; family Flavobacteriaceae; genus Dokdonia. The sequence continues at coordinate 18,298 of CAJXSW010000047.1, forward strand.
CATAAATCTCCCCCATGCGCGGGCGTTTTGCCATCGCATCTGCCTCTACCAGCTCAGGATCATTTTGGTACGCACGTACCGTAATCAAGCTGTTTTTAAAAGAAGAAATACGGTTTTGAATCTGCTTGTACTTATAGATATCCTTATCCAGCTGCAGCTCCTTGATAATCGCGCTTATTAAACGCTGGGAGTCTTGGGTATCATAAATCGTAAAGTTAGACGGGTACCCTAGCTTATCTGCCTCAATACGCAAGATTTTGGCAAAAATGGAGTGAAAGGTTCCCATCCATAAATTCTTTGCCTCAGAGCTACCCACAATATCAGAGATACGCTTTTTCATCTCACGTGCCGCCTTATTTGTAAAGGTGAGTGATAAGATGTTAAAGGCGTCTACTCCCTGTGACATGAGGTAAGCAATACGTAAGGTAAGCACACGCGTTTTACCAGATCCCGCACCTGCAATTACAATTAATGCTCCCTCTTTATGTAGTGTGGGAGCGCGTTGGGCCTCGTTTAAGCCCTCAATATATACTTCTAATTTTGAATCCATAGCAGGGGTACAAAGTACGGATTGATCACAAGAATTAAAACCACAATCCATGATTTTATAGCTCTTTTGTAAACAATAACAATAGCTACGCTTTCGCGAAAATATGACACCTCACACCTCCTGCGTTCCATGATAACTATTGCTAGCGAGGAGCAGCGTATTTCATTAAAAATGAAGATATTTAGCCTCCAAAACTAATTATCATGAGCACTTTCTTTATCAATCATATTGCTATTTCTGTACAAGACGTAGCCGTCTCCATTGCTTTTTACCAGAAGGTATTTGGCTTTACCGAAATAGAAAATACCGCCTCTGTCTCCCCTACTCGCTGGCTCGCACTAGGCGATAACAAGCAACTGCACCTCATCCCAAGACCAGGCGAAACCATTAAAACTAACAAAGCAGTACACCTCGCACTTGGCACAGCAGATCTTGCTTCCTTTATCACGCACCTTAAAAGTCTAGATATAGAGTATGCCGACTGGCGAGGAACGCCCACTAAAGATTACGTGCGCAATGACGGGATACAGCAAGTGTACTTCCAAGATCCAGACGGCTACTGGATAGAAGTAAATGATGATGCCTAGCACCAAAATTTATAATGCTGAAACTAAATATTTTACATTTTTTTGCCTAAAATGAGGAAAGTCGTAAAGAAGTATGGGTGAGAGGTTGTAGATTAGCAAATCAATTGTACGTTTCCTTAAAATAGGATAAGATGATAGGTTGACAATTAACCGTTTACAAACGACTATAAGTACTTACGAACGTTTACCATTTGAAAGTTGCGTTGATACGCAAGTTGTAGGCAATTTAAAAAACCACGTTTAAGAATTAAATTAGGATTAAAAATGAAAAACTTTGACAGTAGAGCTTATAGCATAAATGATTTTCTTGAATGGAGTGACAAGAAACAACTTGTTCTTTCACCGAAATTCCAAAGAAAAGCTATATGGGCAGATGACGCCAAGTCATACCTTATGGACACCATAATTCGCGGTAAACCAATTCCTAAAATTTTCATAAGACAAACATTAAATATAGAAAACAGACAATCTATCAGAGAAGTCGTTGATGGACAACAAAGGTTGCGGACAATTCTTTCATTTATTAATGATGGATTTGCAATTAAGAAAAAACATAATCAAAAATATGGTGGATTTTTCTTTAGTCAATTAAGTAATATCGACCCAGATATTCAATCCACAATATTGAATTATGACTGTCTCTTATACACATCTCCGAGCCCACGAGACGGACTCCTATCTCG
>CAJXSW010000048.1 GCA_913060645.1 uncultured Dokdonia sp.
GAGTAGCAGTGTGACTCCCAAGCGATGGAACACTTCCTTAAGAAAATTACCAAATGTACTTTTGAGCTGCACCTTTGACCAAGAGAAGAAAATCTCAAAATATGCCGAAGACAAGGCTATTATGAAAATATACCAAACATACCCAGCAACAATTTCATTTTTTGACGAAAGGAAATCTGCTATTTGTTGATGTAAGAAATAGGTGATTCCTGTAAGAGGTATAATTAAGAATAATGGCAATAACAGCATCCAACTCAAAAAACGATCTTGATCTTCTCCTTCAAAAGATGAGTAAAACTTCACTATCGTGTTTTGAACACCAAAAGCTAGAAACGGCACTAAAATAAAAGCCGTAGAAAGAATAAAGCTCACTAAGCCATAATACGTATCGCTCATGAAATTCACGTACAGAAGCAACGTATTTACAGCTCCTAGTCCAAAGCCTAAGTAAGTCGTTATAAGATTCTGAAAAGATTGTTTTAATACGATTCCCACAGTTTCCTTTTATAGTTGCTCTATTAAATTACTCAGTTGTGCTGTGAGTTCTCTCCTATGATATTTGGCTACTTCGGTTGCATTGCTTGCATACTTGTAGTCACCAATAAATAACTCTTTAATTATTGTTTTTAACTTTTTTTCCTGACTGTAATCTACAAAACTGCCTGTTGCTGTTTTTTCAATAATAGCTCCTATGTCTGCTCCCTTTGGACCTATCGCAACTATAGGTCGTTGTGCGCTTAGGTATTCAAAGAGTTTTCCGGCTATGATGCCTTTTGTTTTTTCGGCATTGATTTCTATGAGGAGCAAGGCATTTGCTTGTTCTTGTAATCGCTGTGCTTCTTGATGACTTACATAACCTACAAGGTTCAATTGTGACTCTAGAACTGCTGCCGTTATTGCGTCAATGATTTCTTGACTTACTTTCCCTACAAGCTGTATTTCTAACGCTTTAGAAAAAGCTGGTAACTCATCACATAATTCTCTCAACACCTTCCACAACAACTGCGGGTTGCGTTCTGAGAGTAAAGATCCTATATGAGATAAAACAAACCGCTCTGTGGGTTGATGCGGAGTGATTACCCTATCATCAAACCCGTTTGTGATAACCGTAATAGGTTTTTCGGTAATTGCTTGAAATTCTCTTTTTGTTCCTGGGCTGGTTACAATTATATGATCTGCAGTGGTGAGTACTTGCTTTTCTAACTGCTTGTGACGCGCTTTTGTTTTGGCGGTCATTAGGAGTTTATCGTGATACCCAATAGTCGTCCACGGATCTCTAAAATCGGCTAACCAATTAAGACTAGGCTTCCAGTTTTTGAGTTGGTTGCCTATGAGATGTAAACTGTGTGGTGGTCCTGTCGTGATGATGCTTTCAATATCGTTTTCTTCGATGTACTTTTTTAAGTACTCCACAGAAGGCGCTACCCACCCTACTCTAGCATCTGGCACAAAGAAATTACCACGCACGTAAAGCATCGCTTTTTGTAACAAGCTCTGCTTTCCTTCCTTAGGCAAAATGCCCGATGAGATGGTTTTAGTTTGCTTTCGCGAAAGCGTACTCGCCCACCCATACGGTTCTTTAATAGGTTGTTTAATCACAGTCACCTTATCTGAAACCTCAGCAACCAAAGAATCATCTATAATAGGATAACTAGGATTTTCTGGAACGTAAACAATAGGTTCTATTCCAAATTCTGGTAGGTACTTGGTAAACTTGAGCCATCGCTGTACTCCTGGACCACCCGCAGACGGCCAATAATAAGCGATGATAAGTACCTTGTTGTTCATTAAGCCTGTGCTTCTGTATCACGGTTTTTTACCGTGTAGAATATCCCACCGGCAACTAGTAAGAAAAGTAATAAACTACTGCCTAGCATAATCATCCCTCCGGTTTTTACCACTTGTGGCTCAAAAGTCATCACTACTTCGTGAGTTCCTGCAGGTACTTTAATCCCTCTCAAGGCATAGTTTACTGGTAAAATGGTAGTTTCAACACCATCTACGGTGGCAATCCATCCATTTTTGTAATAGTTCTCTGCAAAGACCATAAAGCTGTCGCTACCATTTTCTACTTGGTACACGAGTTTATTAGGCTGCACCTCTTTAGTTTTTACCACAGCTGTGCTATCTCTACGAGGCTGGAATTTTCCTAGTTCCTCACGGTATTCCTCACGGATGAGTACTGTATTTTTTGTGTCTACTTTAGTAAGACCATCAAACTCTGCATTATAATCTGGTACATACTGTATCTCGTTTACAAACCAAGCTGGACCGTTTGCTTCTGGATTTTTGCTAATACTCATTCCCTGCTCACTATCTTGAAGAATGTATTTTACATTATACATGTTGAGCACCTCCGTATTCCCTTGAGCAATCTGCTGATTGTATAAGTCGTCAATAGTACGCGGTTGTACGGCAGAATATCCGTTAAGCGAATTGAAATAGTACGAAGTATGACTATTATTAAATCCTCGAGCAAGATCAATCACGCGGAAGTAGCTATCATCCTTTCTAATTTCTTCATCGATAGGAGTAATCTGGAAGTTTTGATCATACTGTCGCTGGGTGATGAAGTTTTCTTCATTTACAGAACGTCTATCTACACCTACAAGGTCAAAAACTATGAGCGCACCAATGGTGATTATTGCAATGTTTTCTGAAATTTTTTTCTTGAGTGTTAACCACAAAGCGATCCCAATAAAAAGCACAAATAGTAAAGACCTCAACACATCACTTTTTAATACAGCAAGGCGATCTTCTTTTATGGCATTTAATATTTCTGGTTGCTCGATGGCCATCTGTCCTTCGGCGGCAGAGCGTAGGTTAAATAAGCTACCGCTAAAAAGGTAGAGTATCACAAAAAGACCTGCTAGCGAACCTATAGCGATGAGTAACTTCTTTTGCTTTTCGGCTTGATCAACTCGGTCGTTTAAAAATCTGTGTAAACCTACCATTGCAGCGATAGGTAACAGTAATTCTAAAATCACCTGTATACTCGTAACCGCCCTAAACTTATTGTATAACGGCACATAGTCAATAAAGAAACGTGTAATTCCTTCTACGTTCTTTCCCCAACTCAGTACTAAAGAAACAATCATACCTGCTAGTAACCACCAGCGTAGTCTTCCATTTACTAGAAACAGTCCTAATAATGCAAGTGCAAAAACTGTTACTCCCAAATATGGAGGAGCTTCTACAAAGGGTTGTTCTCCCCAGTACAATCTTGTTCCTTGCGCGTAGTAACTTACTTCATTAGGAGGTACTCCTAACTCGCTTAACTTTTTCGCGAAAGCGGAATCACGACCCAAATCGGCAGCGGTACCGGTTCCCATAAAATCTGATGCAATGAGATTGAGAGACTCTAGCTTACCGTAGCTCCACTGTGTGATATAATCAAAACCAAGACCGTCTTCTACGGCGTCTTTGGCAAGGTCATCTTTTAATAATTGCTCGCCACGTATACTTGTCTCTGCATACTCCGCAGTAGCAAGTAAGGTGGTTGCGTTTGTAGCGAGACCTAATATTACAGCAATTACTAATATTCCCGAAGCTTTAAAGAAATGTGGAAGTTGTTTTTTCTTGATAGCATCTATGAGGTATGCAATCCCTAAAACCACACAAAGCAACCCTAGATAATAGGTCATTTGGTAGTGATTTGCTTGTATTTCTAACCCCATTGCAACGGCAGTGAGTAAAAATCCCCACAGATATCGTTTCTGATACGTAAGTATAATACCCGCAAGTACGAGCGGGAAATACCCTATGGCGTGCACCTTTGAGTTATGCCCTACGCCTATAATAATAATGAGATACGTAGACAGGCCAAAGGCAAGTGCGCCAACTACGGCAAGCTTCCAAGGGACCCGCATCACAAGCATTAATGCATAAAAGGAAATAAAATATAGAAAAAGATAATCTGCTGGGCGTGGTAAAAAGCGAATCACACGGTCCAACTTATCCATCATATCATACTCAAACCTCGCTCCCATCTGGTAGGTAGGCATCCCTCCAAAGGCACTATTAGTCCAGTAAGTTTCCTCACCCGTCTCTGCCCTAAAGTCACGATGCTGCTTTGCCATCCCTTCATAGAGCTTGATATCATTTTGATAAATACGCTTTCCAGACAACACCGGATTGAAGTAAACCAGCGCCACGACTATAAAGCCAAGGACAACTAGAATATGCGGAAGGAGTTTTTTAAAATCGATGTTCATAGGTGTTAAGTCAATAGTCGTTAGTCACCGAGCTTTCCGTTCTTGAAGGGTGGCTCTGTTTTAAATTCTCAACGAGCTTTCCCCGTCCCTAAAGGGTGGCTCGGTTTATTTATTATAATTTTTACTCCCTTTAGGGCTGGGGAAAATAAAAAATTCTCAACTAGCTTTCCCCGTCCGTGAAGGGTGGCTCTGTTTATTCATTATAAAATTTTACTCCCTTTAGGGCTGGGGAAATAAAAATCTATCGCCGAGCTTTCCCCATCCCTAAAGGGTGGCTCGGTTTATTCATTGCAATTTTTACTCCCTTTAGGGTTGGGGGAAAAAAATTTTATTTCAAAGCTGCTACTAGCTCATCTATACTTACAGTCTCTTGTGAGCCTTCTGCCATATTTTTGAGTGTGTATTGTTTTGCATCCATCTCTTCTTTTCCTGCAAGTACCAAGAACGGAATATCGCGACGATTTGCATACGTCATTTGCTTTTTCATTTGCTTATTGCTCGTCACGGCATCTGGATATAACTCGGCTGAGATTCCTGATTGGCGTAGCTTGCTTATCGCTTGCATTGCATAACCCGCTTCTTGATTTCCAAAGTTGACAAAGAACACTTTTACACCTTCTGTCGCCTCTTCTGGAAACAAGCCTAGCTCCTCAATCACAAGGTAAATACGATCTAGACCAAAAGAGATCCCTACACCACTCATATCTTTAAGTCCAAAAATACCTGTAAGATCTGCATAGCGACCACCGCCACCTATACTTCCCATCTTTACACCTTCTGGAGCACTTACTTCAAAAATAGCTCCCGTGTAATAATTAAGTCCGCGGGCTAGGGTTACGTCTAGTTGTAGTGTTGCGGTTTGTAAACCTAAATTTTCTATAGCATCATTAATAAATAGAAGTTCGTTAATTCCTTCCATTCCTGTCTCAGAATCTGCGAGCAAAGTTTTAAGTGTTGCTAGCTGATCACCAAACGTTCCAGATAGTGTAAACAAAGGAGAAACCTTTGCTATTGCTTCTTCTGTAATGCCTTTTTCAAGCATTTCTTTAGTTACGCCCTCTTCTCCTATTTTGTCAAGCTTATCTAGCGCTACGGTAAAATCTATGAGTTTATCACTCGCGCCTATCACCTCTGCAATACCAGAAAGTACCTTGCGGTTGTTCATCTTGATAGTCACTCCTTCTAGCTTTAATGCGCTAAAAACAGCATCATATAACTGTACAAACTCTACTTCTTGCCATAGAGAATCACTTCCTACCACATCTGCATCACACTGATAGAACTCACGGAAACGTCCTTTTTGCGGGCGGTCTGCTCTCCATACGGGTTGCATCTGGAATCGCTTGAATGGGAATACAATATCGTTTTGATGTTGCACTACGTATCTCGCAAAAGGCACGGTAAGATCGTAACGAAGTGCTTTTTCTGAGATTTGTGGTGTGAGTGCTGTAGAGTCCGCTTTCGCGAAAGCGTCATCCTTCACCTTACGTAAATAGTCACCACTATTGAGAATCTTAAATATCAAGCGGTCACCTTCTTCTCCGTACTTACCCATCAAGGTGCTGCTGTTTTCAAAACTAGGCGTCTCGATAGGCTGAAAACCAAAACGCTGAAACTGCGTGCGTATGGTGTTCATAATATAGCTGCGCTTTGCAACTTCTTCTGGTGAAAAATCTCTGGTTCCTTTAGGTATAGAAGGTTTTGTACTCATATTATATGTTAGACGTTAATCCTTTACGTTTTTATTTTGGTAATCTGGTAATTGATTCTTTTAGAATATCACCTTACATTTTAATTATGCTAGAGGCTATTACTCTTGCTTACATCTCCCTGACTTTCTCTTCATAGAGAAATACTGTTGCAAAGAATGATCTGCTTACGCTTTCGCGAAAATGTGATTTAAAAGCCCCAAATGCTGTTTACATTAATCATTGCTGAGAAGATGTTTACAGTCAAATCCCTGCAAATCCACTACCAACATTACCAAACGACATTGCACAAATATCTTAAAAAATGAGGGGTTGCAAGCAAGATTTTGAAACTTTGACAAGACTTCTTATTTCATTCTCTTTTACTCATGTAAGTCGCTACGCAAAAACAATGCTCTCTAGCCCCGATTGTAGTGTAAATCCCGCAAGCAATGGCTTGGCCATGCTGAGGAATTGCAACGGAAAGCGGGAGGAAACGCTCGCAAATATGCACTACCGCTTATGCTCCTCATAGCTAAAACTGAAAAGAATCTAGAAATAATGGTAACGTTTTGACCACTTGATAGTCTTATTGTAAATTGTTCCAACCAATTCTGATCTAAAAATATGTTTTCACTCTTCCGCGAGAATCTTCGTATTGCCTTTGATAGTATCAAAAGTCAGCTTCTTAGAACTGTCTTAACCGTTTTTATTATTGCGATAGGAATTACGGCTTTAGTAGGTATACTTAGTCTTGTAAAAGCGCTTGAGAATACGATAAGCTCAGATTTTGCAAGTATGGGAAGTAATACGTTTAATGTGCAACGTTATGAGTTTACCTCTAGACGCTCTGATGAGAAACAAGTAATTAACCCGATTATAGGCTATCGTCAAGTAAAAGAATTTACGGAACAATATAACTACCCTACTGCGCTTACGGCTATCTCTTTTCAAGGAACACGAAGTGCTGAGGTGAAGTACGAAAGTGACAAAACAGATCCAGAAGCAAGTGTGGTGGGTGTGAATGAAAACTTCCTTAACAACTCCGGACTCAAGCTAGAAAAAGGAAGAAACTTTACTTCTTTTGACATCGATAATAACACACGAGTGTGTATACTAGGAAGTGATTTTTATAAGAATATCTTTAAAGATGACAACCCCATAGGCAAAACGATAAGTGTACGTGGTACTAAGTTTAACGTTATCGGGATGCTTGAGGAAAAGGGTGCCACCTTTGGTAACAATCAAGATTTACGCGTGCTTATCCCTATACAGGTGGCGAGAACGATGTATACTCAAGCAAACATTAATTACAATGTGAGTGTGATGGTAGAAGATGCCGATTATATAGATAGTGCTGAGGAAGAAGCCATTCTCACCTTTAGAAACATACGCGGACTCTCACCTATAGAGGAGAATAACTTTGGGATAGGACGCAGTGATGACCTGATTAATCAGATTAGTGAGATTACAGGCGTACTAGGTGTTGCTGCCTGGGTAATTAGTATTATCACAATTTTTGGTTCATGTATTGCCCTTATGAATATTATGCTCGTTTCTGTAACGGAGCGTACACGAGAGATAGGTGTGAGAAAAGCACTGGGCGCCAAAAAATCTGTAATTGCTGCACAATTTCTTTATGAAGCAATTATCGTTGGACAGCTAGGTGGACTTCTAGGAATCATACTTGGTATAAGTATAGGAGCACTAATAGCCTCTGTCGCTGGGTTTGTATTTACAACTCCCTGGGGAGCCATCATTGCCGCTACTATTATCACTTTTGTCATTGCTATTCTATCTGGATTATTCCCTGCTATAAAAGCGGCTAAGCTTGATCCTGTAGAGTCATTGCGTTATGAGTAGTGCGTAGTAATTATCTAGATAATTTTATTCTTACAATCTGCAATTATTTATCAAAAGGTTATATTCGTATGACCTAACGATTCATGTATGCAACCCATTCATATTTTACTTCTCATTGGAGGATACTTCGGTATCTTAATGCTTATAAGTTACCTTACAAGTAGAGGAGATTCTAACACAGACTTTTTTAAAGCTGGAAAGCAATCCCCTTGGTATCTTGTAGCATTCGGGATGATAGGCGCTTCACTATCTGGAGTTACCTTTATTTCTGTGCCGGGATGGATTGAGGCATCAAGCTTTAGTTACTTTCAGGTGGTACTTGGTTATACTGTGGGTTATGCAGTTATAAGTCTTGTATTGCTACCACTCTACTATAAACTTAATCTTACTTCTATTTACACCTATCTTGAAGGAAGATTTGGTACATACTCCTATAAAACTGGAGCTTCTTTCTTTTTATTAAGTAGAATTATAGGGGCAAGTTTTAGATTGTATCTAGTCGCAAATGTGTTGCAACTTCTTGTCTTTGATGAGATGGGTGTTCCGTTTTTTGTAACCGTAACTATTACGATATTGCTTATCTGGCTATATACCTTCAAAGCAGGTATCAAAACTATTGTGTGGACAGATACCTTGCAAACACTCTTTATGCTCATCGCAGTGGGTGTTGCTATTTACTTTGTAAGTGACGAGATGGGACTTAATGCTAGTGCCTTAGTGAACCTTATCTCTGAAAGTGATATGAGTCAGATTTTCTTTTTTGACGATTGGAAAAGCGGTGACTTCTTTGTAAAACAATTCTTATCTGGAGCTTTTATTTCTATTGTAATGACAGGACTTGATCAAGATATGATGCAAAAAAATCTTACCTGTCGCAATCTAGAAGACGCACAAAAAAATATGTTCTGGTTTACCATTGTGCTTACCATTGTAAATCTTGTTTTTCTTGCTTTAGGGTTATTGCTTACTGTATATGCTTCTCAAAATGGAATCGATGCACATAAAGACCAACTCTTCCCTACCATTGCTGTAAATAGCGGTTTAGGAATAGGACTGGCTATTGTTTTCTTACTAGGATTAATTGCAGCAGCATATTCTAGTGCAGATAGCGCGCTTACTTCACTTACTACCTCCTTTAGTATAGATATTCTAGAGATTGAAAAGAAATACGACGCAATTAAACAAGTTGCCATACGCAAGCGCATACATATCGCTATGTCTATAGTGCTTATTCTTGTAATCATCATATTTAAATATGTGATTGCAGATGCTACTGTAATTGCAAAGTTATTTACGTTTGCGGGATATACTTACGGTCCGTTATTGGGACTTTATGCCTTCGGCTTATTTACAAAGTGGAATGTGAACGACAAGTTTGTTCCTGTCGTTGCGATTGCTTCGCCTATTCTAGCCTACTTTATAAGCGCTTTTGCTTCGACGGTTGGGTTTGAATTTGGCTTCTTTATATTGATCTTGAATGGCGCCTTAACATTCTTAGGGCTACTTTTCATTAAGAAATAATGGGTACGCTTTCGCGAAAGCGTAATTAGCAAAAACTACCGCTTTAATATTGACCCGTAGCGAGCATAACAAGGGTGCATGCAGATTCTGTAAGAATACCTTTAGATTGTAATTTCATGGCAAATGCAGGATTCTCTGTTCCTGGATTAAAAATCACACGCCTAGGGCTGAGGTCTATGATAAAATCATAATACTCCTCTTGACGCTGTGGATTGAGATACAAAGTAATGGTATCCAAATTTTCTTTGAGAGTATCACATTGTGCGACCGCTGTATCAAATGTCATAATCTGCGTAGTGCCTACTTTTCCTTCTCTTAGACCTATAGCAATGACAGGAATGTCTAGAGCATCTAAACGTATAATTGCACTATGTGAATATCTCTGTGGCTTCAATGAAGCGCCTATAACCATGGTAGCTTTTAACATAAGGTAAAGTTAAATAATAATTATGGTGTAACGTTGACTCAATTAAACCGTCTATAGGGTAAGTTAACTTATTTGTTAGGAACGTTTTTAATTCGTTTTGATGGTTAGTGTTTATTAAAAACGATACCTAGCAAAGAAATCCCGAGAACTCGAGTCTCGGGATTTTGTTTTTTGAGGCTTTTCAGTCCAAATAAGACTTCCTAGGTTAAAAAATTGTTAATTCAATCTTTGCCTTGAAACTTTACTCACTTTTTCTCGTCTATGAGTATATACTGTAGTCTCAACACTGGAACTAACATTTGGTTTTATAAATTATTTGAATTAGCCTTTAAAATATTTGAAACCTGTTTTCTAAAGAGTCTATTAGGTTTTAAAAGGTTTTTGCTAGCGCAAAAACCTTTTTTTTTATGCTTGCTGTTTTCTATAAACACTCGGTAAACTCCATTTCTTTATGACGGCAAGTGTTCTTATGAGGATAATGATACTACCTGCAATAAGCATGGCATATACTTTAGGTAAGCCAGAAGTTTCAAGAGACAAATAGATACTTCCTCCTAATATACATACAGTTGCATATATCTCTTTATGAAAAATCACAGGGATTTCATTACATAATATATCACGCAACACTCCACCAAAACATGCAGAAATAGTACCTAGCACTACACAAATAACAGGATGTAACCCTGCTGCACTTGCAATTTGCACTCCAGCCATCGTATACAAAGCAATCCCAATCGTATCAAATAAGAATAAGGAACGTCTCACATACTTGAGCTGACTTCTAAAAATAATAGCTATGATGGTCGTTCCAAATATTACGTATACAAACGTCATATTGAGCATCCAGCTCACAGGGGTTTTCCCTATGAGTATATCTCTCAGAGTACCACCACCTACAGAAGTGACAAGCGCGATAATAAGAATGCCAAAAACATCCATTTTTTTACGCATTGCCGTAAGCGCTCCGGATATTGCAAAGGATATTGTCCCGAGTATATCAATAATTGTAGTAATCTCCATTATTGCTGTGTATAGTAGTTGTAATCTGCAAGGACACGCTCTACAAATTGAATATTATTCTCATCTGGAGTAGTTACATCCATTTTCTCCCTGAGCCTATCTGCTAGTTTTACAATCACATTGTGATTACCATTGCGCTTAGCGTTTAAGAATAGTGTTTTAATAAGCTGCACATCTTTATCATTAAAGACGGTAACTTGAGGATAGGTGGGCACGTAATCTACGGGAATATCTACTATGAGACTATCAGAAAGACGCACACGTTTCTTTTCTGTTATTACGGTAGTACCTGCTGCCATATCTCCTAAGCGTTGCCCTTTCTCGCTTATTAATATACTAACTACGGCAATTCCTCCAGAGGAACCTGCAATATCAATAATGCGCATAATCCATCGCACAAAATAGCTTCCAAAACCTGGTTTTGAACCATCTAGCTTGACTACTCTTATTTTCATTGCTGCTTTTCCTGGTGTTTTTCCGTCCCAGAATGTTTCAAAAAGAATGTAATAAAGAAAAATAGGCAAGCCCAACACCATATAGTAAACCCATAAATCACCCATAGACTGGGAGTCTAGACCAAACTGTGCTATTAAAAACAAAGAAAGAATCCAATAAGCAATCAAAATCAATCCATCAATTAGGAATGCAAGAATGCGATCGCCTATGCTCGCAACATTCTGATAAATACTTACATTTTGGGCGGTTTCTATTTGAAAGTTATCCATATATTCTTTTTCTTTACCTCTATAACAAGGTGTATATGCGTGAAGCTGCTTTTGTCAAGCAAAATAAGGATAAATGGTTAACATTTGAAAGTGTTCTGGTCAACAAAGATCAGATTCATCCAGATGAGCTGTCTAGTCTTTACATGGAAGTGACAGATCACCTTAGTTATGCGCAAACATTTTACCCTCAAAGCAAGACTTTAGAGTATTTAAATCACCTCGCCTCTCAGTCACATCAAATCATATATAAGACAAAGCGTGAGTCAAGTAAGCGCTTTATTACATTCTTTACCGAGGAATTCCCACTTATTATGTATCGCTACCAGCGACAATTGCTTATTGCTTTTTTAACCTTTTTACTGTTTAGTATTATAGGCGCTTACAGCGCTGCAAATGACGGGTCTTTTGTAAGAAGCATTATGGGTGACGGTTATGTAAACATGACACTCAGTAATATTGAGAAAGGAGACCCTATGGGTGTTTATAAGAAGCAAGGAGAGCTCAATATGTTTTTAGGAATTACCATTAACAACATAAAAGTTGCGTTGATGGCTTTTGTGTATGGAATCTTCTTAACCATAGGATCGTTGTATATCATCATGCGCAACGCTATTATGTTAGGCAGTTTTCAATATTTCTTTTTTGAGCAAGGCGTAGGCTGGGAATCTGTGCGTACTATATGGATACATGGTACTATAGAAATCTCGGTGATAATCATAGCAGGATGCGCAGGCATGGTGCTAGGTAATTCTATTTTATTTCCTCAAACATACACACGCCTAGAATCGTTTAAAAGAGGAATGAAAAATGGTCTCAAAATCGTAGTAAGTACAATACCTCTTTTTGTAATAGCAGGCTTTCTAGAAGGGTTTGTAACAAGACATACAGAAATGCCAGACTGGCTTGCAATTGTAATTATCGCAAGCTCTCTCGCTTTAATCATATTTTATTACGTGTACTACCCTACTAAAAAACATAAAGAAGAAGCTGCTAGACTAGCGCTTATTCCTAATCTTGAAAATATTTAATTAATGACCTTAACTAAACTAGTGGAATTTAGAAAACAGCGTGAACTTGGCCAGATCATAAGTGATACATTCACCTTTTTACGTCGTAATGCAAAACCACTTCTTTCTGTACTTGTGCGCACTTGTGCCATCCCATTTATTCTTCTCATTGTCGCGGTGGGATTCTATACAAAATCTACAGCGGGTGCAAATTTCTTAACAAGTTTTGGTGATGGATCAGATATGAGCAGCTTCTTCATCTCGGTTGCATGCCTTGCCATTGTGGGTATTATATACAACTCAATGCTTTATGGAAGCGTTTCTGAATATATAAAAGCTTACATCGCTGGAGGTGACGTTCCTGATCCTACTACAGTAGTAGATACTATTAAGTCAAAAACTGGAACCTTTTTAGGTCTAGGTTTTACAAACTTATTGATCATCCTAGTTGTCGCATTAGTTCCTGTGGGATTAGGTGGTGCCATATTTGCAACAGGATCTGAGGCTATAGGTGTCTTAGTTGTGATACTAGCTATCTTCCCATTACTTTATGTTTATGTGAAGCTTAGTGTGATCTTTCCTACGCTTATAAACAAGAATCTTAGCATAAAGGAAACTATAAAAGAGAGTTCAAGCTTGATTAAAGATGAATGGTGGATGACGTTTATAACGCTTATCATCATTGGTTTTTTAATTGGGGTAATTGGCTTTGTTTTTCAAGTTCCCGTGGTTATTTATACGCTTATTAAGACCATAACTAGTGTACAATCTGGTTCTATGGGTGATCCTACAGCGCTTTTTGACAATGTTTATCTTGTGTTACAGGTTCTTGCCTCTGCAATGAACTATATCTTATACACTATACTCGCTATCTCTACAAACTTTATTTATTTCAACCTTAACGAGCGTAAAAATCAGACAGGAAGTCTTGATCAAATAAACAATATAGGCAGCGATAATGCATAAACTGTGGTTGCTTTGTATACTGTTTCTATGTTCGCTTTGCGCGAAAGCTACTGCTATACAACAAACTCAAGAAGAAACTACAACAGAGGAAATCGTTGAAGAGGAAGTAATCTATCCCGAAAACACCTATCATGATCCTCGTGGTATTGTTTCTTATGATGAGGGAACAGTAACACCGCTTCCCATCTCTGAAAATAGTCTTGATGAGTACAAACAAGACGATGAGTTCAATTATAAAGAAGCGACTCCAGAAGATACCTGGTGGACACGCTTTAAAAGAAAAATTGATGACTTATATAGCGCCTTCATACGCTGGCTTACTGGTGGTAATGAAGCATCTGGTATCTGGGCAGTCGTAGTAGAACTACTACCCTATTTGCTAATCATAGGTTTACTAGTATTCTTTGTATGGCTATTTATGAAAATAGATAGCGGTTCCTTATTAATGGAAAAAATAAAAGCTCCGGAGACATTATTATCTGATGATGAGGAACTCATACAGCGACAAGACCTGGACCAACTCATTGAGCAGGCTATTACTGCTGGTAATTATAGACTAGCTGTGCGTTTTTATTATCTACATGTACTTCAGAAAATGAGTGCTCAAGATCTTATAGACTGGCAAGTACAGAAAACAAATCATGACTATTTATTCGAGATAGAAGATCTTAATTTAAGAAACCAGTTCAGAAAAGTGACAGATATTTACGACTATATCTGGTATGGAAATTTTGAGGTTGATGAGACCGCTTTCGCGAAAGCAAAAACCTCTTTCACCCAAATAAATAATGAGCTATGAGCAATAAATTTAAAGTAATTGCCGGTGTGCTGCTACTTGCTCTTGCACTCGTTATTTATATGGAGTCAAGTACTAAGGAAGATATAAACTGGTATCCAAGTTATACGAAGACAGATAAAATCCCTTACGGAACGTATGTGTTACACGATCTACTAGAAAACAACTGGCAAAAGGATAAGTTTAAGGAAGTGCGCATACCTCCTTATGAGTTTATGTCAGATAGTACGGATGCACGTGGTACTTACTTATTTGTAAATGATTACATCCTTTTTAGTGAAGACGAATCACTCAAACTGTTATCATGGGTAAGTGAGGGCAACACGCTATTTATTGCAGCAAGAGGAATAGGCGAGACGATACTAGATACCTTATCTCTAGAAACTGATTTATATTATGATTATGATAATTTTGAGCGCAAGCCGCTTGTAAATCTTTTAAACCCAAGCTTACGTAGAGAAACTCCTTATTATCATGACGTAGAGACCACCGCTGGCTTTTTTGAAGAAGTAGATACTGTAAATACGGTTGCTTTAGGGGAGTTTGGCCTAATGGCAGAAAAAGATACAATAACTATTACGGAGCCTAGAATAAATTTTGTGAAACAAGATTTTGGCAAAGGTGAGATTGTCATCCATCTTATGCCTGAGACGTTTACTAACTATTTTATACTAAGAGAGGATAATTATACGTACACAAAAAATGTACTCTCCTATCTAGATCAGAATGAAGTGCTTTACTGGGATAATCATTATAAAAATGGTAAAACCATTTATACGAGTCCGCTGTATATATTTTTTCAGAACAGATATTTGAAGTGGGCTTATTACATCTTGCTTATAGGTGCATTTTTATGGGTAGTTTTTGAAGGAAGACGCAAGCAACGAGCCATCCCTATTATAAAACCACTACCTAACCAGACGCTCACATTTACAAAGACTATTGCGGGAATGTATCTTGATAAGAAAGATCACAAGAGCATCGTGAGCCATCAAATAAGTCATTTTCTAGAGTTCATACGCACTAACTATGCTCTAGACACCAATGTGATAAGTGAAGGTTTTATCAATAAGCTAGCATCTAAAAGCGGCAACACACTAGAGCAAACTAAATTACTGATTAATTATATGGTGGCTTTAAGAGCTAAGCAGATCATAAATCAGGAAGAATTATTAGAACTTAATAAACGCATAGAAGCATTTAAAAATCAAAAATAATGGACGATATCACACCACAAGATCCAGATAATACAACAGATGGAATCACTAATGCTACTCCTACTCCATCGCAAGATGTAAATCAAGCAGATGAAGGAATTGCATTTACTAATAGAATCCCATTAGAAGAACTACGCAATGCAGCCGAAGCAATACGAGCAGAGCTTGGTAAAATTATTATTGGGCAACACGAATTTATAGAGCTCCTCATTGTTGCTTTACTTTCTGATGGTCATGTACTCATAGAAGGTGTTCCTGGTATCGCAAAGACAGTAACGGCAAAGTTATTTGCAAGAACTCTAGACACACAGTTTGGACGTATACAGTTTACACCAGACTTGATGCCAAGTGACGTATTAGGAACTTCGATTCTCAATATGAAAACTAGCGAGTTCGAATTTAAGAAAGGTCCTATATTTTCAAACATTGTCCTTATTGATGAGATTAACCGTGCACCTGCTAAAACACAAGCTGCACTTTTTGAATCTATGGAAGAACGCCAGATTACTATAGATGGCACAAAATATACTATGGAACCTCCTTTTATGGTGCTTGCAACTCAAAACCCAGTAGAGCAAGAAGGAACATATGCACTACCAGAAGCACAGCTAGACCGTTTTCTATTTAAGATTAAAGTAGATTACCCTACACTAGAACAAGAAGTAGCTATACTTCAGAGTCATCACGATCGTAAAGGAGGTGCTCCACAAAAAGGTATTGAGGCTGTACTTAATCCAGCTAAGCTTGCAGATTTTAGAAAGCAAACACAAGAAGTGCTTATAGAAGAAAAGATTTTAAATTATGTCGCAGAGATTGTTGTAAAATCTAGAACGCACCCACATTTATACCTTGGAGGATCTCCACGTGCCTCACTGGCCATTATGAATGCTTCAAAAGCATTTGCTGCCATTGCAGGTAGAGACTTTGTGATTCCAGAAGATGTAAAACGTGCGGTTATACCAGTAATGCGTCATCGCCTTATACTCGCTCCTGAGCGTGAAATGGAAGGAATGACAACAGAGCAAGTGATCGATATGATTGTTCAATCTGTAGAAATACCACGTTAAGAGTGGCTATTATAAGATTTATAAAAGGTTTTTTTGTTCACCAGCGTCTGTTTTATGCGCTGGGAGTTATAGGTGTGCTTTATTTGATTTCCTATTGGTTTAATAGCCTATTTGGAATTACTAATATCTTACTTCTATTATTGGTGGTCGCATTTTTTGTGGATGTATTAGTTCTTTTTCGCGCAAGCGGAAAAATAAAAGGTGGGAGAGAGCTACCAGAAAAATTCTCAAACAGTGATGCAAACGAGCTTCCTGTCATCCTCGAGAATAAATACCCATTTGCAGTAACACTTGATATTATAGATGAAATACCAGAGCAATTTCAAAAACGTGATTTTAGTAAAGTAATTGAGATCCCAGCACGAGAAACAAGATCATTTGTATATTCCTTGCGTCCTACAGAGCGTGGTGAGTACACCTTTGGGCATCTCAATGTTTATGTGAGTACGAAGCTTAAACTTGTAAAACGTCGCTACCGCTTTGAGAAAGATCAGATGGTAAAGGTGTACCCATCTTTTATCCAGATGAAAAAGTATGCATTTCTTGCCCTAGACAATAGACTTACTATGCACGGCATGAAAAAAATACGCCGCCTGGGACACACGATGGAGTTTGAGCAAATTAAAGACTACGTCCCTGGTGATGATGCCCGCACTATCAATTGGAAAGCAACTGCAAAGCGTGCGAGCCTTATGGTAAATCAGTTTCAAGACGAGAAGTCGCAACCTGTATATGCGCTCATAGATGCTAGCCGTGTGATGAAGATGCCTTTTAAAGGCCTGACGCTTCTGGATTATGCGATTAACAGTACGCTGGCATTTTCTAATATTGCTTTAAAGAAAAAAGACAAAGTGGGTATGCTCACCTTTGCAGAGACTATTAAAAACCATCTTCCTGCGAGTAGTAAGAAAACACACTTACAGACTATTCTAGAGGTGCTTTACAATATTGACACTAAGTTTTTAGACAGTGATTATGGTGCGTTATACAACCAAGTAAAACGTAAAATCACACAGCGCAGCTTACTACTATTGTACACAAATTTTGAGCACATAACTGCGCTTGAAAGACAGTTGCCTTATTTAAAAGCGCTTTCGCGAAAACATGTCTTGGTGGTTATCTTTTTCCAAAACACAGAACTCGATCAGCTCATTGCAGCACCTGCCGAAACACTTCCCGAGGTGTATCATAAAACGATTGCCCAAAAAGCAGATCTTGATAAAAAAGTAATGGTTGCACGACTTGAACAATACGGTATTCAAACCATATTAACTAAGCCAGATGACCTCACGGTAAGTACTATTAATAAATATCTAGAAATTAAAGCAAGAGGCCTATTATAATCTGTCGATTTTTGCATTAGAATTCGGATAGACGAAGTCTTCTATATATATTTGTCCCTTAACTAAAATCACAACAAATGTCGTTGTCACCACTTCAAGCCATCTCACCTATTGATGGTCGTTACGCCTCAAAAACAGAAACTTTAGTTCCTTTCTTTTCTGAAGCCGCACTTATCAAATACAGAGTAAAAGTAGAAGTAGAATATTTTATCGCCTTGTGTGAGCTACCACTTCCGCAACTTGAAGGTGTAGATAAAAGTGTTTTTACCGCTTTGCGCGAAATTTACCAAGACTTCACTACAGAAGATGCGCAGGCAATAAAAGACATTGAGAAAGTAACAAACCACGATGTAAAAGCGGTTGAATACTTTATCAAAGAAAAATTTGATGCATTTGACCTTGCATCTTACAAGGAGTTTATCCACTTTGGATTAACGTCTCAGGATATTAATAATACTGCGATCCCGATGTCTCTTAAAGACGCGATGAATCAAGTATATATTCCAGAACTATTAGAGGTTGTAGATCACCTTAAGCAGCTTGTAGACGAGTGGGCAAACATTCCTTTATTAGCTCGTACGCACGGACAGCCAGCTTCTCCTACTCGTTTAGGAAAAGAGATTGAGGTTTTTGTAGTTCGTATAGAGGAGCAACTCAACTTATTGAATGATATTCCTAGTGCTGCAAAATTTGGTGGTGCTACTGGAAACTTCAATGCACATAAAGTAGCATACCCATCTATAGACTGGAGAGCATTTGGTAAGTCATTTGTACATGACACCCTTAAAATGCACCACTCCTTCCCTACTACACAAATAGAGCACTATGATCACATGGCGGCATTATTTGATGGACTTAAGCGTATTAATACGATTTTAATAGATCTTGATCGTGATTTCTGGACCTATGTATCTATGGATTACTTCAAGCAGAAAATTAAAGCTGGAGAAGTAGGTTCTAGCGCAATGCCACATAAAGTAAATCCTATTGACTTTGAAAACAGTGAAGGAAACTTAGGTATCGCAAACGCTATTTTTGAGCACCTTTCTGCAAAGCTTCCTATCTCAAGATTACAAAGAGATCTTACGGATAGTACGGTATTAAGAAACATAGGTGTTCCATTGGGACATACATTAATAGGATTACGTTCTACCGTAAAAGGATTGAACAAACTATTAATAAACGAAGAAAAAATCGCTGCCGACCTAGAGAATAACTGGGCTGTAGTAGCTGAGGCTATCCAGACTATTTTAAGAAGAGAGGGATATCCTAATCCTTACGAAGCACTTAAAGCACTTACGAGAGTAAACAGTAAGATTACAAAAAAGTCTATGGCTGAGTTTGTAGATACACTTGAGGTAAGCGCTGCTATTAAAAAAGAATTGAAAGCAATCACTCCTCAAAATTATACGGGGATATAGTAGTACGCTTTCGCGAAAGCGCAACACTCATTAAATTAAAAGAGCTAATTTTCAAAAATTTAGCTCTTTTTTTTTAATATCTATCTTACTTTTTTATTTGTCTAGGCTCAAAGATACCAGGCTTCTTGAGCTTTAATCTCTCTTCTACAGCTTTATTTTCTCTACTGAAATCTATAGTCCACAACTGGTTATTATTGTTAACATATATAGAACCTGATGAAAGCTCATCTATCGTATTATTTGACAGATTTAAAGCACTAGCATATACACCATAACTTCCACCTGTAATAATCGTTTTTTTGCCAGCTAGTTTGTTATTACTTAAATTCCACTCACCATTTCCATAAGCATATATAGAACCCTCTAAGCGCTTATCAAATGTGCTATTAGTTATACTTATACTATTTAATGTTACATCCATCACTTTACTACTCGGATAAATGGCAAATCCTTTAGGAATTATATTTTTATTATTACTATCAATAGTAAATGAACAATTATTAAAAAGAATTTTATTTTTTATCTTACCAAGCGTTGTTAAATAGGAGGCATTTACAGATTTAATTGTATTAGAACTGTCTCTTATACACATCTGACGCTGCCGACGAAGAGGATAGTGTA
>CAJXSW010000049.1 GCA_913060645.1 uncultured Dokdonia sp.
GTCGGCAGCGTCAGATGTGTATAAGAGACAGGTACTGTAGTTATCAAATCTATGCCAGGGCACACACCGGGTCACCAAGTGTTGTTTTTACGTTTAAAAGAGAACGGACCTACATTACTATCTGGTGATGTTTATCATTTTGAGCAAAACCGCAAGGACGCGATTGTACCTCAGTTTAACTATGATATTCCAGCAACAGATCAAAGTATAAAGGATTTTGAAGCTTTCGCGAAAGCGGAAAATGCAAAGGTGATTATCCAGCACGACGCAGGAAACTTTGCACAAACGCCAGCGATACTTAATTAAGGTATGAAAAAGATTGTCTTTTTATTGATAGCAAGTCTTGCACTTGTATCCTGTAATCAGAAATCTACCGAAGACTCGTCTTCTACCTCATATGAAGTTATCGAAGGTGAGTTTATATATCTAGTAGATGCTGCAATCATTAAGGGTGATTCCTTTATTTATGGCGTAGCTCTAGATGATAAAATGCACGAACTAGCAACCATAGTCAAACCATTACAACGTGATGAATATGATATGGTGCCAGTTGTTATAAAGGGTATTATTAATCCTAAGCCTACTATTGAAGAAGGCTGGGATTTTATAGTAACCATTAAAGAAATAGTAGAAGTAAAAGCACCAACGGCTGACACTTCAATTAAATTAGAAGCAGGAGACAAACTCAAGACAGAGGGCGGTTCCATTAAAGTAGAAAGCGGTAAATAATCGCACAATAAGAACGTAGAATTATGTTATCAGTTAAAGATTTACACGCACGAATTGAAGAGAAAGATATCCTTAAAGGTATTAATCTTGAGATAAAAGCTGGCGAAGTGCACGCTATCATGGGACCAAACGGTTCTGGAAAAAGTACACTCGCTTCTGTTATTGCAGGAAAAGAAGAGTATGAAGTAAGCGGTGGAGACATCGAACTTGAAGGAGAATCAATACTAGAAATGGATCCAGAAGAAAGAGCTCACGAAGGTGTTTTCTTATCTTTTCAATATCCTGTAGAGATCCCTGGAGTTTCTGTAACTAACTTTATCAAGACTGCGATAAATGAAACTCGCAAAGCAAAAGGCCTAGAAAATATGCCAGCTAGTGAGATGCTTAAAAAAATCAAAGAGAAGGCAGAACTTCTTGAGATGGACCGTAAGTTTCTTTCTAGATCATTAAACGTAGGATTCTCTGGAGGAGAGAAGAAGCGTAATGAGATTTTCCAAATGGCAATGCTAGAGCCTAAACTCGCTATTCTAGACGAGACAGATTCTGGTCTTGACATTGACGCACTGCGCATTGTTGCAAATGGTGTAAATAAATTAAAGAGTAAAGATAACGCAGTACTAGTGATCACTCACTACCAGCGTCTTCTAGAATACATCGTCCCTGATTTTGTACACGTTCTTATGAATGGAAAAATTGTACGTTCTGGAGGAAAAGAGCTTGCTCTTGAACTTGAAGAAAAAGGATACGACTGGTTAAAAGAAGAAGTGGGAGCGTAATACGTTTAGACAGCTCATAAGAGATATTCCCAATAAAAATATCACTTATACTTAACTGTCTAGATTCATAACTTAGAAAAGATGAGTTTAAAAGATAAATTAGTAAGTAACCATATCGTACTTCAAGAAAGTATTGATGCAGATTCTCCTATATACGAGATTCGTAACGAGGCCATCAAGACTTTTGAAGCAGAAGGGTTTCCTACAAAGAAATTAGAAAACTGGAAATACACATCTCTTAACAGCATTCTCAAGGAAGATTATAACATCTTCCCTAGCAAAGAAGCTGCACTAGACTTTAAAGATGTAAAGCAGTATTTTCTTAATGATGTAGATACTTATAAAATCGTTTTTGTAGATGGGGTGTATAGCTCATTTCTTTCAGAAACTACGCATGATGGTATTGATGTATGCACCATGGGTGCAGCACTATCAAAGCCAAAGTACAAACAAGTTATAGACGTTTACTTTAATAAGATTGCAAAAGGAGAATCTATGGATTCTCTTAACACTGCATTTGCAAAAGATGGCGCTTACATCTACATCCCAAAAGGAAAAGTAGCACAAAAGCCTATCCAGATTGTACACTTTGCTACAGGAGCAAATGATGCAATGATGCTACAACCACGTAACCTTATTGTTGCCGAAGAAAATTCTGAAGTACAAATTATAGAGCGCCACCAGAGTCTTACAGACAAGAAAGTGCTTACTAACGTTGTTACAGAAATCTTTGCAGATAAAAGAGCGCTTGTAGATTACTATAAGATTCAGAACGATAACCTAAGTGCTTCACTAGTAGATACTACAGAGATAGAGCAGCACAAAGAAAGTATTGTTTCTGTACATACTTTTTCTCTAGGTGGAAATATCACTCGTAACAACCTTAACTTTTATCAAAAAGGAGAGTACATGGACTCTATCCTTAAAGGTATTACGATTATAGAAGGAAAACAGCATGTAGATCACAACACACTAGTACACCACATTACTCCTAACTGCGAGAGCCACCAGGATTACAAAGGTATTTTTGCAGATAAATCTGTAGGAGTATTTAATGGGAAAGTAGTTGTTGAGAAAGAAGCTCAAAAAACAAACGCTTATCAATCTAACAATAACATATTGTTGAGTGATACGGCGACTATCAATTCAAAACCTCAATTAGAGATTTTTGCAGATGATGTTCGTTGTTCTCACGGTTGTACTATAGGACAACTAGATGAAAGTGCTCTTTTCTATTTACAATCTCGTGGTATTGGAGAAAAAGAAGGACGCGCATTATTGATGTATGCCTTTGCAAACACAGTATTATCAAGTGTAAAAATTCCTCAGTTAAAGGAAAGAATCACAAAACTTATTGCTAAGAAAATCGGTGTAAACATCGGCTTCGAGCAGTAGGAAATTAGTACCATATATTAAAAGCCGTTACTCTCTAGTAACGGCTTTTTCATTTTAAACACAATACACACTGGAGTAGTCTAAAAGTAGTCCAGTTTGTATCTTTGTAACAAAGAAAAATGTTATGCTAGACGTTAAGAAAATACGCGAAGATTTCCCTATTCTCAAAAGAGAAGTAAATGGAAATCCGCTTATTTATTTTGATAATGCCGCCACTTCACAAACACCACAAGTGGTGATAGATGCTATTGTAGATTACTACTCAAACTATAATGCAAACATCCATCGCGGCGTACACTCACTTTCTCAAGAAGCAACAGACGCTTATGAGGAGGCGCGTATTAAAATTCAAAAACATTTTAACGCAGCAAAGCCTTACGAGATCATTCTCACTGCAGGAACCACACATGCTATTAATCTTGTGGCACATGGTTTTGCTTCCATACTAAAAGAAGGTGAAGAGATTTTAGTTTCGGCGCTAGAGCATCACAGTAATATTGTACCGTGGCAGATGCTTTGTGAGAAAACTGGAGCCATACTTAAAGTGATACCTCAAACAGAAAGCGGTGAACTGGATATGGACGCTTTCGCGAAAGCGTTATCTCCTAACTTAAAGCTAGTCTTTGTAAACCATGTATCTAACGCCTTAGGAACTATAAACCCTATAGAGCATATTATCAAAGAAGCTCATAAAGTAGGCGCTACAGTTCTTATAGACGGCGCACAAGCTACGCCACACATCAAACCAGATGTACAAGCACTAGACGCCGACTTCTACGTATGTTCTGCTCATAAAATTTGCGGTCCTACTGGAGTCGGTATTCTATACGGAAAAGAAGAATGGCTTACTAAATTACCTCCTTATCAAGGTGGAGGCGAGATGATAGATCAAGTAAGTTTTGAAAAAACCACCTACGCTGGTTTACCTCACAAATTTGAAGCAGGAACGCCTAACATTTGTGGAGGGATTGCAACAGGCGCAGGTCTTGACTATATGAATGCTATAGGTTTTGACAATATTGCAAGGTACGAAGATGAGCTATTGCAATATGGAACAGAGAAATTACTAGAAATAGAAGGCTTAAAGATTTATGGTACTTCTGCACATAAAACTGCCGTTATTTCTTTTAATGTAGGCAATATACATCCTTATGATATAGGGACTATACTTGATAAACTAGGCATTGCAGTACGCACCGGTCATCACTGTGCACAGCCTATTATGGAGTATTATAAAATACCAGGAACCGTGCGCGCTTCTTTTTCTTTTTATAATACCAAGGAAGAAATAGACACCTTTGTAGCTGGATTAAAACGAGCGGTCACCATGCTCTCATAATATCTAGCAGAACATCGTTTTCAGACATTGTTATATTGATACAGGTAAATTCACATATCACATTATCACCCGTCACCCTAGTTGATCAAGAGCGATTATTCAATTTAATGAAAAGGGTGTATCCATCTGCATATGCGCATTTTTGGAAAGATGATTGCTCATGGTATCTCAGTCAGATTTATAGTAAGGAAAACTTAGAACAGGAGCTTAGTGATGCAAATAGCATGTATTACTTTGTACATTATAACGATGAGACAGTAGGGATTTTAAAGCTTATTAAAAATTGCAAGTATCCTCCACTAACTTCTGAGAAAGGTTTTAAGATACATCGTATTTACCTAGACCCTTCTGTTCAAGGTAAAGGCGTAGGTAATGCCCTGATGGATTATGCACAAGAAGTCGCAATAGCGCAAAAACACAGCCTCATCTGGCTTGATGCGATGGATACACATACTCAGGCACAGCGCTTTTACAAAAAACTGGGATATCAGAAAACAGAAAAACAAAGACTAGATTTTCCATTATTACATGACGAGCATCGTCCTATGTGGTTTATGCATAAAATGCTAGACTCGACAGAATGACAGTTAATCTTCTGGGCACTATCTTTGCAAATACTCTTTTACTATGAAACACACATATTACATAATCGCCTTAGCAATAGGCCTCTTTTTAAATAGCTGTGCTACCGAAAAAAAGGAAAGTGAACCTGATGTAAAAGTGCCTAGATTTTCGGGATACTACACACTTACGAGTATAGAAGAGACACGTATCATAAAACAAGGAATCACCTTTAATATAGAAAGTCAAAAAAGAAGAATAACTGGTTTTTCTGGATGCAACTCCTATAACGCAGCGTTTACGCTTACTAAGGATAAATTAGATATTACAGATCCGTTATCTACTAAGAAAGCATGTCCTGAAGAGGCTATGGACTTAGAGAAAAAAGTATTTAAAAATCTCATCAAGGTAAATAGATACACTCTTAAAAACGGAACACTTACTTTATACAATAAAGATCAAGTACTTTTTAAAGCAACATCAACAGCAATATAATTATGGCAAGTATAAAAGAAATACAAGATGAAATCGTTGATGAGTTCAGCATGTTTGAAGACTGGATGCAACGTTATGAGTATATGATAGACCTAGGAAAATCACTTCCTATGATTGATAATCAGTTTAAAACTGATGATTATATTATAAAAGGTTGCCAGAGCAAAGTATGGGTACACGCAGATATGACAGACGGCGAGATTGCCTTTACTGCAGATAGTGATGCGATTATTACAAAAGGAATCATAGCGATACTTATACGTGCTTTTTCTGGACAACCGCCACAAGCAATTATAGATGCAGACACTTCGTTTATAGACGAGATAGGGCTTAAAGATCACCTCTCTCCTACCCGTGCAAATGGACTTGTGAGCATGATCAAGCAGATAAAGCTATATGCTGTAGCTTATCAAACACAACTGAATTAGATTACAAATTACGCTTGCGCGAAAATGTGATGCAATTCACCATTATTAACTAAATAAAAGAGACTGCATTGCAGTACAACAATACATATGGAAGTAAACACAGAAGAGTTAGGAGATAAGATTGTAAGAGTACTAAAAACCATTTACGATCCAGAAATTCCTGTAGATATTTATGAGTTAGGATTGATTTATGATGTTTTTGTAAACGAAGACATGGATACTAAAATCCTTATGACGCTTACTACACCTAACTGCCCAGTAGCCGAAACATTACCGCTTGAGGTGGAAGAGAAAGTAAAATCTCTCAAAGAAGTAAAAGATTGTGAAGTGGAAATCACGTTTGACCCACCATGGACACAAGACCTTATGAGTGAAGAAGCAAAACTAGAATTAGGAATGTTGTAAAAGTATTGTGATGCGTTTTAAACTTATAGATTAAAACGCATCATCACTTTTTAATTACATTATTATGGCAGAAGAAATCATAAATAGAGTCGCCGGGAGTAAACTCATCACTTTTGATTTGGAAGATTTATATCCCAAAGGAAAGAGAGAAACACTAGACATTTCTGAATGGTTAGACCAAGGTTTTATTTTACGTGAAACTCAGTTTCGCGAAAGCATAAAAAATCACGATTGGCAGCAATATTCAGGCTCATTTGTAGCGCTACATTGTAGCACAGATGCTATTGTTCCAGCGTGGGCATATATGCTTGTTTCTACCCATTTACAAGATATTGCACAAAAGACCATCGTAGGATCTCTAGAACTTCTAGAAACTATTCTTTACACCACAGCTATTGCAAATCTTGATACGACACCTTATCAAGGTGTTCCATTGATTATAAAAGGGTGCTCTAATAAACCAGTACCTCCTAACGCATATTTACTGCTTATAGAAAAACTTCAGCCTGTGGCACGCAGTATTATGTTTGGAGAAGCTTGCTCTACCGTTCCTCTCTTTAAGAAGCGCGCTTAAAAATTGCCTTGACATTCATACACTCCCTGTGTATATTTACTTTCTTAATTTTTAAGCAAGTCCCTATGAGAACATATCTTTTTATAATACTACTAGCTACAAGTAGTATTCTAGTCGCCCAAACGAAGACTAAGAAAAAAGATTCTCTTCCTGATGGATGGAAAAGCAAAGGACTTGCAGAATTACTTTTTAGCCAAAGTGCCTTTAA
Source organism: uncultured Dokdonia sp. (assembly GCA_913060645.1). GTDB lineage: Bacteria > Bacteroidota > Bacteroidia > Flavobacteriales > Flavobacteriaceae > Dokdonia. Next base: position 6,911 of record CAJXSW010000049.1, read on the forward strand.
TAAGGAATGGCAAGGTGGAGGTACTTCTAACATCGCTGGTAACTTTAATATAAGCTGGGATCTCAATTATAAACGCAATAAACTTACGTGGGATACTAGACTCACGTCTATACTTGGTCTTGCTGCCACAAAAGATCAAAAATTTGTACGTAAAACTACAGACAGACTCGAGTTAAACAGCCTTGTAGGTAGTAGAATCAATAAATCTAACTGGTACTACTCCGGAGTTTTTAACTTTAGAACGCAAATGGCGCCTGGTTATGAATTTTTTGACCGCAATATTCTTGATGATGATGGAGAGATTATCACCACTGTACAAGATAGAAGAGAAATAACAGACGCCTTTTCTCCAGCCTATATCCAGGCAGGACCTGGTATACTTTGGAAAAAGAGCAATGACTTTACAGTAAACCTAGCACCCGCTACGTCTAGACTCATTTTTGTACACTCTAAATTTACAAGAGTAGACGAGACAGACCCTGTAGCCTTAGCTGCCTACGAACCATTCTTTGGTGTAGCTGCAAATGAGAATACCCGTTTTGAATTAGGATCATCATTAAGCGTGTATTACAAAGAAGAGCTTTTTGAAAATGTGGTTTTTGAAAACACCTTAAACCTGTATGCAGATTATCTGGAGAAGGTAAAAAATGTCGACTTAGATTACACGCTAAATATCGCCATGCAAGTAAATAAGTATGTCACAACTAATCTTGCACTACAGCTCATTTATGATGAAAATGCAGTGAGCGGTTTACAAGTGCGAGAAGTACTTGGAGTAGGACTTAAGTACGCTTTTCTTGAGTGGAAATCTTAGATAGTACAACACTTTACAAAACTATATTTACTAGCTAACGATTAATGTCACATTTAATCGATAAAGAGATAATACCATTAATTTACATGGGATTAAACAGCGCAGTTTTTATTTAATTATATCTTTGCGCTACAAATCTTAACTAATAATTATTATGAAAAGACTCATTGTTTTAGGAGCAGCTATACTCCTCACAATCAGCGCGCAAGCACAAACAGAAGAAGAATTAAAGGCGCAACAAGCTCCTAAGAAAGCAGAAATTGCAAAACTTCAAGGAGAAGTAAATAGTTTACAAGCACAAATCGATGCCCTTCCAGGATGGAAATACGGAGCATTTGGAACTATAGGAGGAAATTTCTCGAAGTTTAATGATTGGTATTCTCAAGGTGCACCTAACGTATCTTCAGGTAACATAGGTATTACTGGTAATGCTTTTGCAAACAAACTAGAAGAAAAATACTTCTGGAGAAACAGCCTTAGCGTAAACTTAGGATGGGTAAAATTTGATGAAGAAGGTGAGGAAGAAGAAGGCTTTCAAGAAGCTACAGATGTTTTTAATGTTTCTTCTTTATATGGTTACAAACTAACTGACAAGATCGCTGTATCTGCATTAGGTGAGTACAGAACTACGATATTAAATAACTTTAACGATCCAGGTTACTTAGATCTAGGTGTTGGTGCTACATGGACTCCTATTCCTAATCTTATTGTTGTGGTACACCCACTTAACTATAATTTTGTATTTAGTAGTGGTGATTCTGTTTTTGAATCTTCTTTAGGAGCAAAAATTGTTGCAGATTATACGCGTCAGATTGGTAAAATTGCATTCAAGTCTAACTTATCTGCTTTCCAAAGCTATGAGTCTAGTGACTTATCAAACTTTACATGGATTAACTCTTTCAGCTACAAACTATGGAACCAGATTGGTGTTGGTTTTGAATTTGGTTTAAGAGGAAACAGACAAGAGGCAGTAAACTTTGCTAATAACAATTTACTTGCTGTAGATCCAGCTGCTACTACTTTTGAAGTAGGTGATAGCGCTGTAGATAACAAGATACAGTCATACTACCTTTTAGGACTTACGTATGCATTCTAAGTAATTGCAATACTACTAGCTTTAAGGTTAGTGTTACATAATAAAAATGCGAGCCCTCACAGGCTCGCATTTTTGCTTTGTAGCAACTTCATAATATAAAAGATTATGAATACCCAAAACCTTTTAAAATGAAAAAACCAGCCTAAAAAGGCTGGTTTTTGTCGGGGTAGCAAGATTCGAACTTGCGACCTCCTCGTCCCAAACGAGGCGCGATAACCGGGCTACGCTATACCCCGAGTATTTAACGGGGTGCAAATATAATAAAATCTATTATATAATCACAAACTTTATTGATCAATAATTTTAAATTTTACTCTATTCTTATATAACTCTCGCCTTCGGCCCTATTTCCATCTTCATCTAGCTGTATTTGTTGGTAGCTATTTGCTCCCATCACTAGCTCAAATCTAAAAATCTGAGTCGTATCTACTATATTCATCATAGGACCAGAAGCGTATTCTAACCGCTCTACTAGAAAACCATCTGTCACCTTATATGTCCCATACCCAAACCACTCATTACTATCTGAAGGATCGTTACGCGTCCACATCACCTTTCCCTTACTATACATCTTCACCTGCCTATAGCCATTCTCATTGGGCAACATTTCTGAGAGCATCCCATTTTCATACATCTGCTGGTTTTCTAATTCCCACACGCCTTCTAAGATCATCGCAGGTTCATCGGTATTCAATCCATCACTTGTTAAAAGTGTAGCACCCATCACATAAAAGCAAAGCATCATTAGTGTTTTCATAATATTTGGGTTTAGTTAATAATTTATTTTTCAACACTTTAAGGTACGAAAAAATTAATAAGATATGCGTTGAGCGTTTTTTTGAACCACGCTATTTCCCTAATGATTACGCTTTATTATATTTACGCGCATAAAAACGGGTAGTAGCTTAGTCCGGTTAAAGTGCTGGTCTGGGGGACCAGAGATCGGAGGTTCGAATCCTCTCTACCCGACTTAAAGTAGATACGTGGTGTTTATTTTACGCTTTCGCGAAAGCGTACTCCTCTTAACCCTATTAATCTCAGTCTTTTTTAAGATATTTAACCTGTGAATACAAGACAGCGTTTAGACAGAGCTTACAAAGCAGCAAAGGAAATACCATTTTCTGATGCTGATAAACTAGTTTTCTTTTCTGATTGTCACCGCGGAGACAAAAGCTTTGCCGATGATTTTGCTAGAAATGAGAATATCTATTACCACGCCTTAAAACATTATTATAAAGAAGGATTTACATACTGCGAGCTAGGAGATGGTGATGAGCTATGGGAAAATAGCTCCTTTGAAAGCATCTTGCGTGCACATAAAAACGTCTATACATTACTGCAGAAGTTTCACTTTGAAAAACGACTTCACCTCATCTGGGGAAATCACGATATGGTATATCGCGATAAAAACTACGTTCAAAAACATTTGAGCACTTATTTTGATCCTAAAGATGGCAGAGAAGAGGTTTTATTTAAAAATCTAGAGTATCATGAGGCATTGATATTAAAACATCAGGAAAGCGCTCAAGAACTCTTTTTATGCCATGGTCATCAAGCCGACTGGCTCAATTATCATGGATGGCGCTTTAATAGGTTTCTCGTTAGAATCTTATGGAAACCACTTCAAATATTTGGCATCTCTGATCCTACGAGTCCTGCAAAAAATTACAAAGAGCTCATAAAAGTAGAGCGACGTATTAAGAAGTGGATCACAGAAAACAATAATCTACTCACCATAGTAGGGCATACGCATAGACCTCGTTTTCCAGAGCCAGGAGATATTGCTTTTTTTAATGATGGCAGTTGTGTTCACCCCCGTAGCATTACAGGCTTAGAAATAGAAAATGGCGCTATCTCTCTTATAAAATGGCATATTACCACCACAGAAGAAGGCCACCTTCATGTAAATCGTGTTCTACTAGAAGGTCCACAAAAAATAAGGGATTATAAAACTAGCTAGTTTTATAATCCCTTAATATAATTTTTAATAAGATAATTTAGTTCTACTCCTCTGGCGCAAGTGTTACTCGTAATCCATCCATATCTGGATGTATATGAAGCTGGCAACCTAAACGGCTATTATCTTCTACATGAAAGGCTTCTGCAAGCATTGCTTCCTCGTCATCACTCATCTCTGGCAACACGTGATCACTCTCAACATAACACTGGCAAGAAGCACACATCGCCATACCTCCACAAATACCTATGGTACCTTCTGGAGCGAGCTCATAAGAGCGCACAACCTCCATTAAGTTCATATTCATATCTGTAGGGGCATCAATCTCGTGAGCAACGCCATCGCGATCTGTGATTGTAATTTTAATATCTGTCATGGATAGCGATTTATGCGTTAATACCCTTGTAATAAATGAATGGTAGTATGGTTAGTCTATAGCTTTAACTACAGCTTTAGGAGCTTCTTTCTTTGTTCCGTCAAACCCTGTTACTCCACCTACGGTCGTATATTTCATCACATAACGTTTATCTGGAAAGATACGCTGGTAAGCACTTTGACACATTAACGTTGCTTCGTGAAAACCACAAAGGATTAACTTCAATTTACCCGGATATGTATTTACATCTCCTATTGCATAAATACCTGGGATGTTCGTTTGGTAGTCTAAACTGTTATCCACTTTAATAGCATTTTTCTCAATCTCTAGCCCCCAGTCTCCTATAGGACCAAGTTTTGGTGCAAGTCCAAAAAGCGGTATAAAATGATCACAAGGCTCATTAAAAGTACCTTCACCTTGTTTGATAGTCACTCCGTTTACATGCGTATCCCCTAGTACATCAACCACCTCTGCTGGGGTGATTAATTTAATGCGTCCCTGGTTTTTAAGTTCTTGTACTTTCTCCACACTATCAAGAGCACCACGGAATTCATTACGACGGTGCACTAGCGTCACTTCACTAGCAACATCCGCTAGAAAAATACTCCAGTCTAAAGCACTATCTCCACCACCGGCGATTATCACATTCTTGTCACGGTACAACTCAGGATCTCGTATAATATACTCTACCCCAATATCTTCGTAACTCGCAATATTAGGAATAGGCGGTTTACGAGGCTCAAAACTCCCTAAACCTCCTGCAATTGCCACAACTGGCGCGTGGTGTTTTGTTCCTTTATTTGTGGTTACTATAAAGCTCCCATCCTCCTGCTTATCTATAGTTTGAGCACGCTCACCTAGTGTAAAACCTGGTTGGAAAGGCTCTATTTGTTTCATTAAATTATCTACAAGATCTCCTGCAAGCACTTCTGGAAATGCAGGGATATCATAAATAGGCTTCTTAGGATAAATTTCAGAACACTGCCCTCCTGGTTGAGGAAGTGCGTCAATAAGATGACATTTTAACTTTAATAATCCTGCTTCAAAAACGGTAAAAAGTCCAGTAGGACCAGCACCTATAATGAGTATATCTGTTTTAATCATTGATTCTTATTAATACGCTTTCGCGAAAGCAAAAATAAATACATCCCCTATCTAAGAAAATGACCTTTATCAGTCTTACGCCTTAACATTAATAACTTCTTCTATCTGAGGAGCAAATTTTTTAATAGTCATCTCCACACCGCTTTTAAGGGTCATTTGATTTACAGAGCATCCTACGCAAGCTCCTTGCAATTGAACACGTACAATAGTATCGTTTTCTATACCTAAAAGGGTAATATCTCCACCATCACTCTGTAAAAATGGACGAATTTCTTCTAGTGCATCTTCTACTTTCTGGGTTAACTCTGCTCCGGTCATAATTAATTCTTTACAGCAGAACAACCTGCCATGGTAGTAATCTTTATAGCCTCTGTAGCTGGCAAACTCTTGTTGCGTCGTACAGTTTCTTCCACTACATTCTTAGTAAGCTCATCAAAGGCTAGCATTGTTGGCGTATTTGCTTGTAATGCAGCTGGACGACCTATATCTCCAGCTTCACGTATGCTTTGCACTAATGGTATCTCCCCTAGTAAGCGCACTCCTAAATCTTCGGCAAGGTGCTTTGCTCCTTCTTTTCCAAAGATGTAGTATTTATTATCTGGCAACTCATCTGGTGTGAAGTAAGCCATGTTCTCAACAATACCAAGTACTGGTACATTGATACTCTCTTGCTGGAACATTGCTACACCTTTCTTTGCATCTGCAAGTGCCACCGTTTGCGGTGTACTTACAACTACAGCTCCTGTAATAGGTAGTGATTGCATGATGCTTAAGTGTATATCTCCAGTTCCTGGAGGAAGGTCTAGTAGTAAGAAATCTAGTTCTCCCCAAGCAGCATCAAAAATCATTTGATTTAAGGCTTTTGCCGCCATAGGTCCTCTCCAGATAACCGCTTGATCTGGCTTAGTAAAAAATCCAATTGAAAGTACTTTTACTCCGTAGCTCTCTACAGGCTTCATTTTTGACTTACCATCTACTGTAACAGAAAGCGGTCTCTCATTTGCTACATCAAACATAATAGGGACAGAAGGACCATAAATATCTGCATCCAGAATCCCTACTTTGAATCCCATCTTTGCAAGTGTTACTGCGATATTTGATGTTACTGTAGATTTACCTACGCCTCCTTTTCCAGAAGCAATAGCTACAATATTTTTAATACCAGGAATATCCTTTCCTTTTATCTCGTTACTTTCATCTTTGGCTGGTGCGTTGACTTTTACATTAACCTTCACTTGTGCTTTTGCAAACACTTTATCGTGTATGGTTTTCATAATATCAACCTCTGCTTTTTTACGTGCTTGTAGCGTTGGGTTATTGATAGTAATATCTACTATCACCTCATCACCAAATGTAAGTACGTTTGTAACAGCACCACTATCTACCATATTTTCTCCAGCACCTGGAGCTGTTATGGTTTTTAAAGCCTCAAGAATATCGTTTTTTTGTAGTTTCATTGTCGTGTTTAAGCAATTCTGAATAATCTCTAATTAGACTGATTCTAAATGCAAAGATACAACCGCAAGGAGGTATATTCCAACCTTTGAAATTTCAAATTATTTGACATTTCAAGTTTGCTTAATCACAAAATATTTAATTGATTTTTAAGGATTTTCTGCCTTGCGTTAGAAGTCTTGAGACAACTCCACACTAGGGTCCCAGAAGTGCTTTTTAAAGGCCAAAATTTTATCATCTACCACTTCTACTCCTTCATTTTCTAGCAGCTGCTGCATGAGGTTAGTTTGCGGGAAATGATGCTTACCAGTGAGTAGTCCCACACGATTTACAACTCTATGGGCAGGAACTTCACTATGCGTGTGTGCCCCATTCATTGCCCATCCTACCATGCGACTACTTTTCGCTGCCCCTAGATACTTCGCAATAGCTCCATAACTTGTTACACGGCCATAAGGTATCTGAGCTGCAACAGCATAGACCTTTGTAAAAAAGTTTTCGGTTTTTGGGGCGTAATTCATTCGAAGTAAATGGTTCTTATCAGTGTGATAATCATCAATATCACCATGAGGCACGCCATAAAGTAATTAGAATACTTTGTAAATGTGGTTGCCCTGTTTTGAATTCTAGCAAAGAATATTACATAAAAATACAATGCTGTAAAGGTACCCAATGCTGCAGCTAGCACAAATAGAGCAATAGCCACAATATCATATTCTACTTTGCCACTCACATTTAATGCAGCTCCTAATGCACAGAAATAAGGTATAGGTAAAATATTAAGCGCCGAAATCATCATCCCTTTACCAAGACTCTTGATTCCTCTATTTTTAGAAAGCTTGACTTTAGGAACCTTACCGCGCTTTGCCTTCATAAAGAAGAACACTGCCATAATCAAGAAGATTACAAGTCCTGTTCTTAATAACATATTCTGTACAAATGGATTGCCAAAAATATATTTAGCCAGTAATACCGCAATAAGTGCTTGTATAATAACAATAAACGAAGCACCTATCGCGACCAGTAATCCATTATTACGACCACGCTCAACGCAAGTTTTTGCAACCGACATATTGATTAGACCAGGAGGTATAACTCCTGCTAAAGCAGCAAAGAATGTGATTAAGAAGAGTTTTGTTATCTCCAAGGCTAGCGTTTACTTAACTCTAAATTTAATATAAGTAATTGGTTTTCCTTGTTCTAGATATTGTTTTTCATAAAAAGTTTGAATACCTACCACTTCCTTGGGAGAATATTCATTCTTGTATACATTATGATTTGCCTCTAAAATCTCGTGACCTTCGCCATGAAGTAGCCCTAAGGTATAACCATGCATAAACTCAGAGTCAGTTTTTAAGTTTACACAACCGCCTGGCTTAAGAACACGCTTATACTTTTGGAGAAACTCTGTATTAGTCATTCTGTGTTTTGTACGCTTGTACTTAATTTGAGGATCTGGAAAAGTAATCCATATTTCATCTATTTCCGCTTTCGCGAAAGCGTACTCTATCAACTCAATTTGCGTACGCATAAAACCTACGTTAGTCAAGTTGTCTTCGATAGCGGTTTTTGCTCCTCTCCAAAAACGAGCACCTTTGATGTCAATACCTACAAAGTTTTTATCCGGATATGATTGTGCAAGACCCACAGAATATTCCCCTTTACCACAGCCTAGCTCGACCACAATAGGGTTATCATTCTTAAAAAAGTCTTTATTCCATTTACCCTTTAATGGGAATGTACCATCTACGAGTTCTTCTCTCGTAGGTTGTACTACATTTGAAAAAGTCTCATTTTCTCTAAAACGCTTAAGCTTATTTTTACTTCCCACAGGTATATTTAATGTTTTGGTAAAATTAAGGAAACTTTTAGTAGTTAGAAGTGTTAGATATTTGCATTGTGAATTATAAAAAACACATACTAGTTGCACCCCTCAACTGGGGACTGGGTCACGCTACGCGATGCATCCCTATAATTCATACCCTATTATCTCAACAGTATAAGGTAACCATCGCTAGTGATGGTCAAGCCTTGAAACTGCTTACTAAGGAATTTCCAGAGCTTGCGACCGTCACTTTACCGTCGTATAATATTGAGTATTCTGAGAAAGGATCACATTTTAAAAGAAAGCTAATTGCAGATCTGCCTTCCATAAGAAGAACCATAAAAGAGGAACACAGAGACCTTGAGGAACTTATCTACAAGTTGGGCATAGATGGTGTGATTTCTGATAATAGACTTGGATTATATACTAAGAAAGTGCCCTGTGTGATTATAAGCCACCAGCTGCAGGTCTTGAGTGGTAAAACCACTTGGTTCTCATCTGCTGCACATAGAATGTATCTCCAAAGATTTAACGAATGCTGGGTTCCTGATGTAGCCGGTGATATAAATTTAAGTGGCGTCTTAGGACATCCACAAAAAAAATTATCTATCCCTACTAAATATATAGGCCCTTTGAGCAGAATGAAATCTTCTGAGGAAGAAATTATATATGACTATATCGCCGTGTTGTCTGGACCAGAACCACAGCGCACTATGTTGGAGGGTATTATTATCGCGCTTTTTAAGAAAGCCAGTGTAAAACTACTTATTGTGCAAGGAAAGGTCTCCACTGAAGAGCAGGTTGATAAAATAGGCGCTAATATTAAGATTGTAAATTTTCTAACTACTGCTGCATTAGAAAAAGCGATTAATCAAAGTAGGTACGTAATTGCAAGATCTGGATATACAACAATCATGGACCTTGCTGTAATGAAGAAAAAGGTGTTTTTTATACCTACACCTGGTCAAACTGAACAAGAATATCTCGCCGAATTATTAAAATCAAAAAAGATTGCTCCCTACTGTACACAAGACAGTTTTAAGAGCAAGGAGCTACCTAGATTAAAAGTATATCCTGGCTTTGAGCAAGGGATACCTTCTTATAATTTAACTCAATTCTTCGGCCTTTTCAATGGTGAAGGAGAACTCAGAACCCACTCCAAATTCGCTTTCAACATACACTCTTTCTTCATGCGCTTCAATGATGTGCTTTACAATAGAGAGTCCTAATCCCGATCCACCTACCTTACGGTTACCAGATTTATCTACACGATAAAAACGCTCAAAAAGCCTAGGTATGTGTACACTTTCTACGCCTTCTCCATTATCTGTAATACGCACGAGGACTTTATTCTGGATTAAGTCTTGTACACTTACTTCTGTCGTTCCGTTTTCTTTACCGTACTTAATAGAGTTCTCTATAAGATTAGTAAGCAACTGTTGTATGCGCTCCTTATCTGCATTGACCATCACACCTTCATCATAAGGCGCGTCAAAAGCAAGCGTAATATTTCTTCTAGCAGCTTTCATTTCTAGCATTTCAAAAGTGCTACCTACTAACTCAATAATATCAAAATACTCGTAGTTAATGTTAAGATCGCCTACTTCAAGCTTTGTAATCATATCTAGATCATTAACTAGATATATGAGACGCTCCACACCTTTTTCGGCACGTTGTAAGTATTTTTTACGTACGGCTTTATCATTAATAGCCCCATCTAGTAATGTAAGAATATAACCCTGTACTGTAAACAGCGGGGTTTTTAATTCATGAGCTACATTTCCTAAAAAATCACGTCGATACTCTTCTTGAATGCGCAGGGATGATATTTCTATTTTCTTACGTTTTGCATAACGCTCTACTTCCTCAGATAAGGAAGCCATGTCTGTAGTTATATTATCTGGTGTAAAACTTACATCCTCAAGGAGTTTTATGTTATCATAAATCTCTTTTACTCCCCTGATAATAAAAAACTGAGTTCTATAATGAATAATTAAAAAAGAAACTACAAAACATAGTCCAATCCCAACAACTAGCGCTTCCCAAGATGGCTCACCATCACGGAATAACTCAAGCGTTACAATTAGTATCGCAAACACTATCGATATGCAACTCGCTGTAATAAGAGAGAATGAGTAAGACTGCTTATCTCCTGCGGCCATTAAATCACAAATTTATAGCCTACACCTTTTACGGTTTTAAAAGACTCATCACCTATTTTTTCTCTAAGCTTACGTATATGTACGTCTATCGTTCTACCACCTACTACTACTTCTAGCCCCCAGACTTTATCAAGTATATCTTCACGAGTAAATACTTTACCTGGTTTTGAGGTTAATAATGATAATAATTCAAATTCTTTGCGCGGCAGTGACAGTTCTTCTTTGCCTTTATACACCTTATATTCTTCTCTATTTATTACTAGGTTACCCACTTTTGTAATTTGAGAAGAAACTTCTTCCTCTTTAAACCTGCGCAGTAATGCTTTTACTTTACTTACTAACACTTTAGGCTTAATAGGCTTTGTGATATAATCATCTGCACCAGCATCAAATCCTGCTACTTGAGAATAATCTTCTCCTCTAGCAGTGAAGAATGTGATGATAGTTTGATCTAGATCACTATTTGCACGTATTACTTCACAAGCTTCTATACCATCCATCTCTGGCATCATCACATCAAGAATAATTAAATGAGGTGAGTGTTTTTTTGCAAGCTTTACAGCCTCTACTCCGTTTGACCCAGTTATAACTTGGTAACCTTCATTAGATAGATTATAACCTACTATTTCAAGAATATCCGGTTCATCGTCTACAAGAAGTATTTTTAGGTCCTTTTTTTTCATGCTTTAAATATTATACGCCTAGTGTAAATATACGTTGTTTTAGTCTTTTGATATACACCGCAATGTATTAGCAAAATTGCCGGCACTCATGTTAAGAGCATTAAGATTTTGTTAAGTTTTTCTATAATCACAACTACTGGCAAGGTAAAATTAAATCATTTAACTACATGATTCACAACACATCACTTCTAAAAAAATATTTTATCACAAGCCATTTTTAATCATTAGAACCACTCACCCGTCATCAAACTTCATAAAAAACTAGCTTGAATATGGGTAGATATGTTTTATATCTTTGCACAAACACTATTCTCAATGCCCCAACGGTCTATTTTTGATATCACTACAGATGCACAATTTGAAGAAGCTGCGCTGGAGGCATTTCGCTTTCAATTTGAGAATAATAATACCTACAGATCTTTTTGTGACTTGCTCTACAAACACCCTAGTGAGATAAAAAGAAGCAGAGACATTCCTTTTTTACCTATTCAATTTTTTAAATCGCATACCATTCTAACAACTGGATCAGAGACTTCGGTTGTATTTAGTAGTAGTGGGACTACGGGGAGCATCACTAGCAAGCACCATGTTGCCGACTTAAGCTTGTATGAGGATAGTTTTAGGCACGCTTTCGCGAAAGCGTACGGTAACCCAAAAGATTATGTAATCCTAGCATTACTACCCTCCTATCTAGAAAGATCTGGGTCTTCACTTATTTACATGGTAGATGATTTAATAAAGACCAGTGATCACCCTGACAGTGGTTTTTATTTAAACAACCTCAACGAACTTGCAAATAAACTAGGCTCACTAGACAAGGCAGGGCAAAAAATATTACTCATAGGAGTATCATTTGCACTATTAGACTTAGTAGAATCCCATCGCTTTAATCTTAAGAACACCATCATAATGGAAACTGGTGGTATGAAAGGACGTCGCAAAGAATTAGTGCGTGATGAATTGCATGAAATACTTTGCAACGGTTTTGGCGTGTCTTCAATACATAGTGAATATGGGATGACTGAGCTATTGAGTCAAGGCTATTCTAATGGAAACGGGATATTTACCACACCTCCATGGATGAAAATCTTCACGCGAGATACAGAAGATGCCCTAAGCTTATTAGACGGCACAAAAACTGGTGGTCTCAATGTAATTGACTTAGCCAATAGATTTTCTTGCCCCTTTATAGCCACTCAAGATCTTGGACGAGTATACGAGGATGGCAGCTTTACCGTAATAGGTCGTTTTGACAACTCAGACATACGAGGCTGCAACCTAATGTCTCTGTAAAATGTAATCTTGCTAAAACTAATACGACTTACTTTACGTACGTATTACTAAAATAGCAAGTTTATGAAATCACTATCATTTCTGTCTCTTATACACATCTCCGAGCCCACGAGACGGACTCCTATCTCG
>CAJXSW010000050.1 GCA_913060645.1 uncultured Dokdonia sp.
AGATAGGAGTCCGTCTCGTGGGCTCGGAGATGTGTATAAGAGACAGGCTCATAATACATCAGTTCTTCGTTTTGTAGCTGTATTTTTTTTGTAAAGCTAAGGCCTATTTTTTCTAGTAATTTTCGGGAGGCGATATTACTTTCCATGGTAATGGCTCCTAATTTAGGTATCTTAAATGTTTTGAATGCGGCATCTTTTAAGCAAGTTGCAGCCTCATATGCGTAGCCATTTCCTTCAAATTTTCCTAAAAAAGAAAAACCTATATCTACGCCATCTAGACCTTCTCTGTCATATAGACCACAGCAGCCTAATTTTTCGTTATCGGCCTTTCTAATCACCGTATAATTGCCATAACTAAGACGTTCGTACTGTGGAAGCACTTTAGTTTTGATATACGTTTGAGCCTCTATAAGATTGTGTACATTTCTATCGCCTATAAACTCAAGCCATTTAGGCATATTGAGTAATTCAAGAAATAATGGAGCGTCATCTACTGTAGTAGGTATGAGTAATAATCGCTCTGTTTCAAAAGTTTTGAGAGTCATCATTATAGCTTTTTATTAAACGTCTTACGCTTTCGCGAAAGCGTAACTCAACCATATAATTATCTCAATAATTATACGTTGTTTTTATGTTCTGATCATCACAATGTGAGGAATCCCATCTTCTAGATATTCTGGTCCTTGTTCTTTAAAACCTAGGTTGTTGTAAAAGCTTTTTAAGTACTTCTGTGCAGATATTTTTATAATGCGCTCATTGTAGTATTTATGCACGGCTTCTATAGATGCGTTCATAAGATCATAACCGTACTTGAACTTACGTTGATTTTCTTTTACAAGAACACGACCTATACTGGCTTGATCAAAGTATGCACCTGGTTTGAAAATACGTGTGTAAGCAATGAGTTGGTCATCTTTATAACCTAGAACGTGTACCGCTTTGTCATCTTTACCATCTATATCTTGGTAAACACAATCTTGTTCTACAACAAAAACCTCAGATCTAAGCTGTAGTATGGCGTATAACTCGTCTCTACTTATAAACTCGTACTTCTTTATAATAAAATGAATGGCAGCTTCTTCCATATGTATATCGCGCAGCGAATTTTTTTAAGTTATTTACAAGCTATCTTATCTACGCGTCTTTGGTGGCGTCCGCCTTCAAAATCTGTTGCGAGAAAAGCTTTAACCATGTCTAGTGCTTGATTTTCTGAAGTATATCTAGCAGGAATCGCAATTACATTTGCGTTGTTATGCTCACGTGCAAGCACTGCAATTTCTTTAATCCAACATAATGCTGCTCTTACACCTTGATGTTTATTAACAGTCATGGCAATACCGTTACCACTACCGCAAATAACAATCCCAAAATCTGCCTCACCCTTTTCTACATCGCTAGCGACAGGGTGTCCAAAGTCTGGATAATCAACACTTCCATCATCGTTTGTACCGTAGTTATTAACGGTATGTCCAGCTTCTTTTAAAAAATTTACAATAAGATTCTTATAACTGGTTCCTGCGTGGTCGTTACCTATAGATATTTTCATAGTACGTTTGTTTTACACATCAAAGTTAAGGAATAGCATTCTCGTTTTATAAATAAGTGGTAACGTGATATCCTTCTTATATGAACAATAAGGTGAGTGATAGCTCTTAACTACATTATGGTATAAAGCACGACAATTGTTAATAACGTTAAGTGACTAATATGTAGTTATTTAACTCAATATTTACATAGTGAATTATCATAATTAGGGATTAAATGTTCTAATAATAGACTATTGTTAATAACCCTTGAATACCTGTTGATAGCGTTTGTCAATAACTTTTGACGGTAAATGATAACTCTACTTGCAGATTAAGATTAAAAAAACAATACTAGACTTAGTGTACACGAACCAAATTTTTCTTTGCTTAATAGTGATCAATTTTATGAGCACAAAAAGAGCCGATTTTTAATAAGTTGATAACTCGACTTATGAGCAATTTGTAATAATCTATGGTTATCAACATTTGTTAACAGTGATTCATAAACCTCATGTTTTCAGTAGAAAAACAATCTCATAACTGTATGATAAGGTGTGAACAACTATCAAAAAGTGATATTTACAATATTCCTTCTTAAAAGTTATACCGCTATTCACAGTATATAATAAGCATCATTATTTTTTAAAATTTTAAAAGAAAACAAATGATATATATATATATGTGAATAACATCTAAAATTTAAAAAATTGAATTCTGTAAAATGAAAGCTCTCTTTAGTCAATTGAATGAAAAATGGGAGTGACTACTTATGATTATCCTGAAGTGATTTATTTTTAAAAGCGTAGTACTTGACTTTCTCTATACTTGAAAAGAAAAATACTAGAAAGATGAAGGCATGAGTATATTCTTCTATCTTTTGTAAAAAAGAAGAAGGAATCGTTTTAAAAGAAAAGCTTAAATGAAATTTATGAGTGGTAAGAAACTCCTTTCGTTGTAGCAGGTGCTGTAGTATGACGGCTATTTGTTTCCTCTTCAAAAGCTGCATTGATATATACCACAGCAACGATTACCCCTACTAAGAATATAGCAAGTAGCAGAATCGTGTTTTTATGTATTAATCTAGAGGTGTTCATAGTTGTCATCTACTTAAAGACGTAATAAAAATCAAAACGTTACAGCAAAATTAAGATTTTATTAAGATAATACTAATATTTTGTTAAAATTAGAGTGTTAAACTTTAGTATAGATCTTGTTAGGGTTGTGAGACTGTGTAAAAACGGTATAAGAGTTGCATTAGATATTATATCTTTAAAGTACGCTTTTGCGAAAGCGTATAAAAACAAATTAAAGTATACAAAACGTTACTAAACCTTAAATTTTTAACATAAAAGCTATAGTTGAGCTTTTTAGGACTAATTTTGTGACAGAAATAAAATAGATGAATAGCAAGAAGAGAAGGAGAGGACCAGGAAAAATATCAAACCTCTCAGAAAGAATCGTTAGAATATTAAAAGACGATCACCAAAAAACCTACAATTACAAACAAATAGCGGCCAAACTTGATGTAGACGATCCATCCAGCCGCAACCAAATTATCAAACACTTACAGCAACTTAAGGCCAAAGAGCAGATTATAGAAGAAGAACGCGGCCAGTTTAAGATTGTTTCAAATAAAAATTACCACACCGGAATTCTAGATGTATCTGGAAAAGGTGGAGGTTATGTGATGGTAGATGATCTCGAACAAGACATTTATGTACCACCGCATCACTTAAATAAAGCTTTAAATGGTGATGAAGTAGAGGTATATATTTACCGCCAGCGCCGTAGTAAGAAGCATGAAGGAGAGATTACAAAAATAATTAAGCGCAAAACTGAAGAGTTTGTAGGCGTAGTAAAACTTCAAAAGAAGTTTGCTTTTGTACTTACTTCTGAGTCAAACAAGATGTACACTGATGTTTTTGTACCGCTTAAAAAGTTGGGCAAGGCAGAAGATGGTGATAAGGTGGTGGTAACTATAGAAGACTGGCCAGATAAGGCAGATTCTCCCTTTGGAAGAATTACAAAGGTCTTAGGAAAACCAGGAGAACACAATACAGAAATACATTCTATCCTTGCTCAATATGGACTTCCATATGAGTTTCCAGAAGAGGTAGAAGAGTTTGCAAATAAGATAGATACGTCTATAAAAGCAGATGAAATTGCAAAACGTCGCGACATGCGTGATGTGCTCACTTATACCATAGATCCTAAGGATGCAAAAGATTTTGATGATGCATTAAGTTTTCAAAAACTTGAGAATGGTAATTATGAGATAGGAATTCACATTGCAGATGTAAGTCATTATCTCGTACCGGGAACGATACTAGATGATGAAGCTTATGAGCGTGCAACATCAGTATATCTAGTAGATAGGGTAGTACCTATGTTACCAGAAATATTGAGTAATGGTGCGTGTTCATTAAGACCTCATGAAGAGAAGTATACATTCTCTGCAGTGTTTGAAATGAAAGCAGACTCTGGAAAAATAGTAGATTCTTGGTATGGACGTACTGTAACTTATAGTGATGCCCGCTTTGCATATGAAGAAGCGCAAGCAATTATAGAAAGCAGATCAAACCTCATCCCAGCCGAAGTTTCTCTTACCGGAGAAGCCTATAAAGTATCTGATGAGCTTGTAGAAGCAACATTAGAAATGGATAGAATTGCTAAGATTATGCGCCGCCAGCGCATGAAGGATGGAGCTATTTCTTTTGATAAAGTAGAAGTAAAATTCAAGCTTGATGATGACATGAATCCAGAGGGCGTTTATTTTAAAACCTCTAAGGATGCAAATAAACTTATTGAAGAGTTTATGCTACTTGCAAACAGAAAAGTATCTGAATTTATAGGTAAACAATCTCCTAAAAAGACATTTGTATACAGAATACACGATGAGCCTAATGATGAAAAACTAGCATCTCTTGAAAAAGTGATAGGCAAGTTTGGTTATAAATTAGACTTAAAAGATCGTAAGACTACGACCTCTTCTTTAAACCAACTTCTTACAGATGTACAAGGGAAGAAGGAGCAAAATATGGTAGATACACTAGCTATACGCACCATGAGTAAAGCAGTATACTCTACAGATAACATAGGTCACTACGGTCTAGCATTTGATTATTACAGTCACTTTACATCGCCTATACGTCGTTATCCAGATGTAATGGTGCATAGATTATTACAGCATTATCTTGATGGTGGTAAATCTGCTAGTGAAGAAGAGTATGAGCAAAAATGTAAGCACTCTTCACAAATGGAGCAGCTAGCTACAAGTTCAGAACGAGACAGCATCAAGTATATGCAAGTTAAGTTCATGCAAGATCATAAGGATGAAGAGTTTGTAGGTGTTATTTCTGGAGTTACAGAATGGGGAATTTATGTAGAGATAATCTCAAACAAGTGTGAAGGAATGGTGCGCTTAAGAGATATTAAGGGTGATCACTATGAATTTGATCAAGATAGCTACTCTGTAATAGGGCAGAAATCTGGTAATCAGATTACTCTAGGAGATGAAGTAATAGTAAAAGTAAAAGAAGCAGATCTAGTGAAGAAGCATCTTGATTTTACACTTGTGGGTGTAAAGGAAGGGTTGCATCAGTAGGTTACTTATCACTTATATTAAAGTTTAAACCATCACACTATCATAAGTGTGATGGTTTTTTTTATGCTATTAATTATTCTTAAAAGTTTAGCAATTTATTAAGAAAAAGCGCACTAATTTTGTGATCTTATAGAAGAATTAAAAATCGATCTTCTTAACCATACTACATGTCAACATCCATAGAAAATATCGAGCTTAAATATCTTACGCTCAACGATTACGAAGAACTTAAAAGTGCAATGATACAGGCGTATTCTAATATGCCAGACATGTACTGGAATGAGAAGCAAATCACTGCACTTATTAATAAGTTTCCAGAAGGTCAAGTAGTAATTAAAATTGATGGAAAACTTGCAGGTTGCGCGCTTTCTATAAAACTTAATGAGTCTACTTTTGACAGTGTTCATACCTACGAAGAAATCACAGGTAATTATACGTTCAACACGCATAAGCCAGATGGAGATATTCTATATGGTATAGACGTGTTTATTAAAACAGAATATAGAGGTTTACGTCTAGGAAGAAGATTATACGACTACCGTAAAGAACTTTGTGAGGAGCAAAACTTAAAAGGAATTCTCTTTGGAGGACGTATTCCTAACTACCACAAACATGCAGATTCTGTAACTCCTAAGGAATATATTGAGAAGGTAAAACGCAAAGAAATCCACGATCCGGTATTAAACTTCCAGATTAATAATGATTTTCACCCTGCTAAGATTTTAAAAGGATACCTACCTGGTGATGAAGATTCAGGTGAGTTTGCCGTACTTCTAGAGTGGAATAACATCTACTATGAGAAAAAATCTGTTGTTGCAGCTACACAAAAAAAGGTAGTAAGACTTGGCTTGATACAGTGGCAAATGCGTTTGTATAAAGATCTTGAAGAACTCATGCAGCAAGCAGAGTACTTTGTAGATGCAGTATCTGGTTATCGATCAGATTTTGCACTCTTTCCAGAGTTCTTTAATGCTCCGCTTATGGCAGAAAATAATCACCTACCAGTTTCAGAAGCAATACGTGAGCTCGCAAAACATACTGAGGAGATTAAAAATCGTTTTTCACAGTTAGCAATATCTTATAACATCAATATCATTACAGGTAGTATGCCAGAAGTGGTAGATGATTTACTATACAACGTAGGTTATTTATGCCGTAGAGATGGAAGTACAGAACGTTATGAAAAACTTCACGTAACTCCAGATGAGGCAAAAGTATGGGGAATGCAAGGAGGTAATAAACTGCACTCTTTTGATACAGACTGTGGTAAAATAGGAATTCTAATTTGCTATGATTCTGAGTTTCCAGAACTAAGTAGGATTCTTGCAGACGACGGTATGGATATTCTTTTTGTTCCTTTCCTTACAGATACTCAAAACGGATACTCTCGAGTACGTAACTGCGCACAAGCAAGAGCTATTGAAAATGAATGTTACGTTGCCATTGCAGGTAGCGTAGGTAACTTACCTAAGGTGCATAATATGGATATCCAGTATGCACAGTCTATGGTGTTTACTCCTTGTGACTTTTCATTTCCAGCAAACGGGATTAAGGCAGAGGCTACACCTAACACAGAGATGATTCTTATTGCAGATTGTGATATAGACTTACTACGTAACCTCAACCAGTTTGGAGCAGTTAAGAACCTAAGAGATCGTCGTAAAGATTTATTTGAGTTAAGAAGAAGATAGATTTTTAAATACGCTTCCGCGAAAGCGTAACACATTTCACAAAGAGCTGTTTCATAAAATATTTGATATTAAAACAAAGAACTGCCATACTTGTAACAAAGAAATAACTGTAGCTTTTAGAGCGCGGTTAAATCACGCCAAAGAGTGGGTTTTTATATGTGAAACATGTTGCGATAAACATCGTAATAAAGAAGGTTACACCTATGGTGGAACATGGAAAGGGAAGAGGCATTAATCTGTAAACTGTAACAATCTAGTAATTGTATGGTCTCTATATCAAACAAAAACAATGAATATGAAATTTATATATACCATAGTAGCGCTAGTAATTACAGCAACAGCATTTGCTCAAAATCCAGTTACAAAAGATGTAGGAGATTTTACAGAAGTAAAAGTGTATGATCGCATTGTAGTAAACCTTGTAAAGTCTACCGAAAATAAAGTGATTATTACGGGAGAAGATGTAAGCCAAGTCAATGTGGTAAATAAAGATGGAACATTAAAGATTAAAATGGATCTTGATCTTATTTTTGACGGAAACAAAACCTTTGTACATGTGCATTACAAAAACCTGCAAGTGATAGATGGAAATGAAGGAGCTGTAATTACTTCAAATGAGCTTATAGAACAAGACAAGATTGAGATTAAAATGCAAGAAGGTGCTCGTGTAAAAGTAGGATTACAAGTACGAGAAACCCTTTTAAGAGCAGTTACAGGAGGTATAATTGAAGCAAGTGGTCAAGCAACCCTACAAAAGGTAAAAGTGAACACAGGAGGCATTTATGAAGGTAGAGATCTAGAAACAGAGACAGCCGAGATATTTGTACAAGCAGGTGGAGAAGTAGAAGCTTATGCAAGTAAACTAGCAGATCTAACGATAAGAGCAGGCGGTGATATTGTAATCTATGGTAATCCAGCAGAGGTGAAGCGTCGTCGTACTTTTGGAGGGCGTATCAAAATAATGTAAGCTATTATGATCTTAGTGCAATCTTCTGTAACAGGTTTGAAAGCACTTTAAATTATTAATCAATAGATATATACAAAGGATGTTTACATACGTAGGCATCCTTTTCTTTTTACTGTATGCTT
This sequence comes from uncultured Dokdonia sp., assembly GCA_913060645.1. Classification (GTDB taxonomy): domain Bacteria; phylum Bacteroidota; class Bacteroidia; order Flavobacteriales; family Flavobacteriaceae; genus Dokdonia. The sequence goes on from CAJXSW010000050.1 coordinate 7,911, forward strand.
TTGTCTAACTTTGTGTAAAGCACTTTCAATATGTTTCAAGATTTACACACGGCTATACCTCTAGGATTTTTCTTAGCGTTCTTGATAGGCCCTGTATTTTTTGTGTTACTAGAAACGGCGGCTACCAAAGGTTTTAGAGCTGCACTTACCTTTGATATAGGTGTTATCATTGCAGATATTGTTTTTATTGTAGTTGCTTACTTAAGTAGTTATCAACTACTGGAAAATCTGAGTAACCAACCAGGTCTTTATGTTTTTGGAGGAGCGATATTAATCGTGTACGGACTCACCATTTATCTTAAAAAACCTACGCGCGATGCACTTGATCCTAACAGAGCAAAAATTAAGAAAGGTGGTTACGTACAACTCTTTGTAAAAGGATTTTTACTCAATTTTATAAATATAGGGGTACTTGTTTTCTGGTTAGGAATCTTAATAATTGTAGGTCCTACGGTAGAGAATGATGGTGACCGTTTACTAGGCTTCTTTATAGGGATGATAGGTGCTTATCTTATTACAGACATTGGTAAAATAGTACTTGCAAAACAGCTTAAGCGTTACTTGACACCACGTAGAATATTTAAAGTAAAAAAGTCATTAGGGCTTGTACTAATTTTTTGTGGTCTTGTACTCGTAACAAAAGGTTTTGTTCCTTCAGATGAGTTTAATATCCAGCAAGAGATGGAACGTTTTCAAGAGCTTCCAGAAATCAAGCCAGATACGATTCACTAATTAAGTATTTACAATAAAGCACAAAAAAAAAGGAACTCCGTGAGAAGTTCCTTTTTGAGGTGTCGAGCGGATTCGAACCGCTGTAGATGGTGTTGCAGACCATTGCCTAGCCACTCGGCCACGACACCTTATGTGGGTGCAAATATAGGAATAGTACTGACAAATATCGAAATGAGATATTCTTTTTTTTCTTTATAAATAATACAAACTCTTTTTACGAATTTTTGACTCGTTTTACCTCTGATAATAAAGGTATTAACGCACTCGAGTACGCTCTACAGTAACCATCTCTACATCTCCACCTATAGGAGGATTTACTTTTGATACTGCAACCGTAGCTAGCTGTATAAGAGCCTCTTCCTTAAAAAATCGTACTAAAATACGCTCGCACACTACTTCTAGTAATGCAGAAGGAATTGCCATTTCTTCTTTTACAATACGGTTAAGTAATACATAGTCTACTGTGTCTGCAAGTTTATCTGTTTGCGCACTTTTTGATAAATCTGCTTCAATCTCTACATCTACTCTGTAGTCTGATCCTATGGCAGTTTCCTCAGAAAGACAGCCGTGGTAGGCGTAGGCACGTATGTTTGTTACTCTTATTTTTCCCATGATATGGTATTGTTTATAAGTGTTCAAAGTTACAACTCAAAACATGATTTTGCATTTTTAAAACACGAGGTTTAACCATGTCTTATCCTCCAAACAAATCAAAAATGTTACTAAGTGCTCCAGTTTTGGCCTTGTAAAACTCCGTGTATGAGCAATTTTTACATGTTACTGTGCTGTACTTTTCTGTTTGCATATTGAGCAATTTTGTTAGAAAACTACCAGTTGCACGCATTTCGCCTATTTTGTAAGTGTGGTTTTGGCATTTTACGCAAGTATAATTAAGTGGTTTCATAGGGTATTGTTGTTATAATAGATGAGTGTCTATTTTTTTAAAATGTTACACAATGAAAGTTTTAACCTCATAAACCAGTTATAAATAACAGCTTTTGATACAAAGCTTGATAATAGAGCTATCTAGTACAATGGTTTGTATGAATGCTTCTGTATAATGATTTAAAGTTTTCGCGTAAGCAATAAAAACATCAGTTAAAACACTTATTAAATCCAACTACAAATTGATTAATTTTACCCGTACAATCATACATCATGACAGAGGATAATAAATCATTGAATTTTCTAGAACAAATTGTTGAAGAAGACCTTAAAGGGAACTATTCTAAAGAGGATTTGCGTTTTCGCTTTCCGCCAGAGCCTAATGGGTATTTACACATAGGTCACTGTAAGGCAATCTGTATAAGTTTTGGGCTAGGGGAGAAGTACGGGGCACCGGTAAACTTACGTTTTGACGATACTAACCCAGCAAAAGAAGAGCAAGAATATGTAGATGCTATCAAGGAAGATGTTTCTTGGTTAGGGTATCAATGGGATAAGGAGTGTTTTTCAAGTGATTATTTTCAGCAGTTATATGATTGGACTGTCCAGCTTATTAAGGATGGAAAAGCTTATGTAGATTCCCAATCTAGTGAGGCAATGGCAGAGCAGAAGGGAACACCTACACAACCTGGTATACCTGGACCTTACCGTGATCGTACGGTAGAAGAAAACTTAGACCTTTTTGCTAGAATGAAAGCGGGTGAGTTTGAGGAAGGAGAGCATATTTTACGTGCAAAAATTGATATGGCGCATGTAAACATGTTAATGCGTGATCCTATTATTTATCGTGTGTTGCACAAAGATCACCACCGTACAGGTAGTGACTGGTGTATCTACCCTATGTATGACTGGACACATGGAGAGAGCGATTATATAGAACAGGTAAGTCATAGTTTATGTTCGCTTGAGTTTAAGCCTCACAGAGAACTTTATGATTGGTTCTTAGACCAAGTATACTCTGGTGAGGATTTACGTCCTAAGCAGCGCGAGTTTGCACGTCTTAACCTCAACTATACAATTATGAGTAAACGCAAGTTGCTCACACTGGTAGAAAAAGGAGTTGTATCTGGATGGGATGACCCACGTATGCCTACTATTTCTGGGCTGAGACGTCGTGGTTATACAGCTGCTGCAATCCGTAATTTTATAGATGCAGTAGGAGTTGCAAAGCGTGAGAATGTGATTGATGTTGCATTATTAGAATTCCACATTCGTCAGGATTTAAATAACATTGCTCCTAGAGTAATGGCAGTATTAGATCCAGTAAAACTGGTAATAACTAACTATCCAGAAGGTAAAGAGGAGTGGCTAGATGCAGAGAATAATCCAGAAGATGAGGCTGCTGGAGAGCGTAAAGTTCCTTTTAGTAGAGAGTTGTACATAGAACGTGAGGATTTTAAAGAAAATGCTGGAAACAAGTATTTCCGCCTTACTACAGATAAAGAAGTACGTTTAAAAAATTCATACATCATTAAAGGTGGTGAGGTTATCAAAGATGAGAACGGAGTTATCACAGAGATACACTGTACTTATGATCCAGAGAGTAGATCTGGAAGCGGTACAGAAGCTTCTAAGCGCAATGTAAAAGGAACACTACACTGGGTTTCTATTACTCATGCTATTAAAGCTGAGGTACGTTTATTTGATAGACTATTTAGTGATGAAAATCCTGATGGTCATGAGGATAAAGACTTGATGGAATTTATAAATCCTAACAGTCTTACTACAATCACTGGATATCTTGAGCCAAGTCTTAAAGACGTTGAGGTAGGGGATATATTCCAATTCCAGCGCAAGGGATATTTTAATGTAGATAAAGAATCTACAGCAGATCACCTTATTTTTAATAGAACGGTAGGTTTGCGTGATTCATGGGCAAAAGTGAAGCCTAAACAAGCACAAGGTAACACGCAAGGTCAAGCAAAACCACAGCAACAGCAAAAAGCTTCAGCTCTTAGTACGATTAATAAACTAGGTAAGAAACTTGCAAATCTACCAGAAGATAAACGTATTGCGGCTGTTGCAGATATACAAAAGTTAGCAGCGAGTTTAACAGAGGATGAGGTAAAAGGATTCTTTAATACATCGGCAAAAAAGGTGGGTACTCGTATTGCGGGTATTGAGAGTTTGTACGCTTTCGCGAAAGCGCAAAACAAAACTATTAATGACATTGAAGGAGCCGAAGCATTTGTTGAAAAGGCAAAAGAAGATAGCAACGAAATATTACAAGAAGCAGCGTCTAGATTTTAATATCTAGGATCTATATTTTAACAATTATTGGCATAAATGTCTCATTTAAGGATGATAAGAGACTACTTTTAACAAAGATTGTGAGTTGGTTAAAGAGATATTAACCGGTTATTAACGGAGAAAAGAAACATATCAAAATATCTTTACACTCAACCAATTATTAATATAAAATAGAATCATATGAGTAAGTCAAGTAATACATTGTTAGCGTTAGTTTTAGGTGGTGCAATAGGTGCAGCAGCAGGAATTTTATATGCTCCAGAAAAAGGAACTAAAACTAGAAAAGATCTTTCTAAGAAAGCTAAGAAAGAGCAGGATAAATTAGTAAAGCAACTTAAGGAAACAAGAAGCTCACTTACAGATAATGCTCAGAAAGCTAAGTTAACTTTTGAAGAAAAGTTAAACGACTCTATTTCAACAGCGAGTCATAAAGCAGATGATGTAATCTCAACTTTAGAAACAAAACTAGCTGAGTTACGTGTACAAAATGCAAAACTTCAAAAAGATGCAGTTGTAGATAAAAATGTAGCCAAAGTGGAGAAAGCATTATCATAAGCCAAAAGAAACCAATCAGATATGGCTTTTGAAAAGTTAACAAATAACTTAAAAGGACTAACAGACAACGGGCAGGAATATGCCAAAGTCACTGCAGAATACTACAAACTAAGCTTGTTCAAAAATGGAATGAGAGGATTAGTAAGTAGTGCAAACTTAGCTTTGAGAGCAACTTTTGGTCTTATAGCAATGATGTTCTTTTCTATAGGCCTTTCAATTGTGATAGGGGAGTCTCTAGATAGCTTGAGTGCAGGATTCTTTATTGTAGGAGGAATTTACTTAGTAATATTCTTTTTAGTATTTCTTTTTGCTGCAAAGCCTCTCGAAACTATGTTACTTAAGAAATACAGTAAACTTGCCTTTAGTGATGATTCACTCCCAGATGTTTCACCAGTAGCTCCTGTAGCAACTCAAAATATAAACACTGATGAGAGAATATAGTAGTTTTGAACAAATAGAGCATGATCTTAAAATTCTCAAACTTAAAAGACAAATAAGTGAGGAGGAGGTAAGACTAAATGTAAATGGAGCTAAAAATGGTATGAGCTCTGGATTTTCTCCAGTATCATCATTAGGAACTGTTTTAGGATCTTTAATTCAAAAAGCAGTAGTTACGAAATTATTAGGTACAATTTTTGGCTACAAGCGTGTTAAGGAAGTCAATAAGAAAGGTGACTACAAAGTGTAAAGACTTATTTTATAAATAAATAAAAACCCCAAGAACACATTGTTCTTGGGGTTTTTTTATGAGATCAATGGTAATTATTAATCTTCTTGAGTGTCTCTTTTCTTCTTATTAACAATACCTTTTGCTTCATTATCTTTTTTCATTTGTTCTCCTATTTGATTAGAAGCTACAAATGAAGTTATCATATCATTAAGCATATTACTTCCAGCTTGTGGTGAGTTAGGCATTAAAATTAAGTTAGAGTTAGTTTGCTCTCCCATAGATTGTAATGTGTCGTAGTGTTGTGTCACAACAATAAGTGCAGATGCTTCTTGAGAATTAATCCCCACATTGTTTAGTACATCTACAGATTCTTCAAGACCACGAGCAATCTCACGTCTTTGATCTGCAATACCTTGTCCTTGTAAGCGCTTAGACTCTGCTTCTGCACGAGCTTTTGCTACAATCTTGATACGATCTGCTTCTGCTTCAAACTCAGCAGCCACTTTCTCGCGTTCTGCTGCATTAATTCTGTTCATAGCTGCCTTTACCTGCATATCTGGATCTATGTCTGTTACAAGCGTTTTAATGATGTCAAAACCATAACTAGACATAGCCTCGTTAAGTTCGCGTTTTACCGCAATCGCAATATCATCTTTACGCTCAAAAACGTCATCTAGTTTCATTTTTGGAACCTCTGCTCTTACAACGTCAAATACATAAGAAGTAATCTGATCATGAGGATTTTCAAGTTTATAAAATGCGTCATACACTTTATCTTTTACTACTTGAAACTGTACAGATATCTTAAGACGTACAAAAACGTCATCCTTAGTTTTAGTCTCAACAACAACATCGAGCTGCTGTATTTTTAAGTTGATACGACCTGCAATTTTATCAAATACAGGAATTTTAAATTGAAGCCCCGAGTTACGCACTCCAATAAATCTTCCAAAACGCTCCACAACAGCGGCGGTTTGTTGCTTAACCATAAATATCCCCGAAAGGATTATAAGTATGGCTAGTACTATTAATACTGGTAAAAGAATCTGTCCCATATTGGATATTTTTAAAAATTATTGATGGTGATTATTGTAATCTTAAAGATAAGTAGCCATAATCGATAAAATGTAACACATAAACTAAAAGTTTCTTGATTGCCTTAAAGTTATTATACCTTAGAACCATTAACTAAGCATAACCTCTTTACATAATCCCCTATGAAATATCTATCACTTCTCGCTTTATTACTTGTTACGTCAACAACTATTAATGCTCAATCTTACAAGAATAGTGGTAACTACAATCGTATAGGCCTTCAAGGTAAAGTTGCTTTGGTAGATATAGATACAAAGAACTTTGATGTACAAGGAGAAACAGGTTTTCTAGCAGGTTTTACTACTAGAGGAAATGTGTATAATAATTGGGGTATAGTTTACGGGATTGATTTTTTAAGTACTGCGGTTACAGTTCAAACAACAGCTTTAGATGAACTAACTAGTGAGGATACTCAATATAATATTATAGGTGCTCAACTTAATCTATTACTCAGTTATAACATAATAGCAAACCATCTAGCAGTAGACATTGGACCTGCACTACTTATTAACAGTAAAATGAAGCTAGATAATTCTAGTCGAAGCACAAATATAGTAAGCGGTTATACTACTCTTACCGCAAGTGACATACAAGAAATATCTCGAGTAAATGGTTTTGGTATTATAGGACTCACAGGAGGTTTTGAACATGTTAGGCTTAGTCTACAATATCAATATGGATTTACAAACATCCTCAATAATCTCAACGATCAAAACCTTGTAATTGATAACAATGCGAGAGATTTCAAAGGCAATGCATCAATAATCGCTGCTGGAGTTGTCTTTTATTTATAAACTATCGGTAAAAAATTAAGGCTACAAATCAATGATTTGTAGCCTTAATTAATAATGTGATGTATAACAGTTATCCTAGCGTGGTAATTGCATAATCTATACGTCGTAATGTTTCTTCTTTACCAATGGTGGTAGCAATATCAAAAACATCAGGTCCTTGCATAGCGCCCACAAGTGATAATCTAAAAGGCTGCATTACTTTTCCAAAACCTAATTCCTTTGCTACAATCCACTCTTTAAGAGCTGTTTGTGCTTCAATAGTGGTAAAGTTTGATACTCCAGATAAGATAATTTTTACCTCTTCCATGATGGCCGCCGTATCTTCTTTCCAAGCTTTCTTGGCTGCTTTTTCATCAAACTCCGTTGGAGCAGTAAAGAAGTAACTTCCTAGTGTCCATAAATCTTCTACAAAGATGGCGCGTTCTTTAATAAGATCAACTACGTGTGTAGTATATTCCTCTGTAGCGGTAACATTCTTATCCTTTAAGAATGTCATAAATTGATCTGCTATAAGTGCTACAGGAGATTCTTGCATATACTGCTGCTGGAACCACTTAGTCTTTTCTGGATCAAATTTTGCTCCAGCTTTATTAACACGTTTTAAGTCAAAAGCTGCTATAAGCTCTTCTAGACTAAAAATTTCTTGTTCCGTTCCAGGATTCCATCCTAAAAAGGCAAGCATGTTTACCATTGCTTCTGCAAAGTAACCGTCTTCTCTGTATCCAGAAGAAATTTCGTTTGATTTTGGATCTTCCCATTGTAGCGGAAAGACTGGAAATCCTAGCTTATCACCATCACGCTTGCTTAATTTTCCTTTCCCTACAGGCTTAAGAATAAGCGGTAAGTGAGCAAATACTGGTGCATCCCATCCAAAGGCTCTATACAATAACACGTGTAACGCTAGAGATGGTAACCACTCTTCACCACGTATCACATGAGTAATTTCCATTAAATGGTCATCTACTATGTTTGCTAGGTGATAGGTAGGCATCCCGTCAGATTTAAATAACACCTTATCATCTAAAATGTTAGTATCAATCTCCATAGCACCACGTATTTCATCACGTAGTTGTAATATTTCATCTTGTGGAGACTTAAAGCGGATTACATAGTTTTCACCAGCGGCAATACGTTTCTCTGTTTCTTCTTGTGATAGAACGAGAGAGTTATCTAGTTTAAGGCGATTGTGCCAGTTATAGATAAAGGTCTTGCCGTTTGCTTCGTGATCTTTTCTGTGTGCATCAAGACTTTCGGCAGTATCAAATGCATAGTAAGCATTATTTGAGTCTACTAACGCTTTCGCGAAAGCGTGATACTTATCCTTACGTTCACTTTGTCTATAAGGTCCAAATCCGCCATCTTTTGTAGGTCCCTCGTCATACGATATCCCGCACCAGTCTAGACTTTCACGTATATAATCTTCTGCACCAGGTACATAGCGATTTTGATCTGTATCTTCTATACGGAGGATAAAAGTACCTCCATGTTTTTTTGCAAATAAATAATTAAAAAGCGCCGTACGCACACCACCGATGTGCAATGGCCCAGTAGGTGAAGGTGCAAATCGCACCCGAACGTTTTGAGACATAGTCTTAGATTTTGTGCAAAGATACTTTTAAGCCTTTAAAAAGGCTTAACGAATACCGTTTAAAGTTTTTTATGAAGATCACAGTGATATCTTTGTAAATGTTGACATCCTCTTAAAACATAATAAAATAGTACTTTAGAGGTTGCTATAAAGAGAATTAGGATAGATGACGAATAGATTTGAAAAAATAGAGAAGAAGCTAGAGGGATTTATTAGAAAATATTACACTAATGAATTGCTGCGCGGTGCGATATTATTTTTTGCACTAGGCCTATTTTATTTCTTAATCACACTGCTCATTGAGTACTTTTTCTGGCTTAGTCCAGCTGGAAGAACGGTTCTTTTCTGGGCGTTTATAGCGGTAGAAGTAGCGTTACTCATCAAGTTTATAGCAGTACCACTAGCCAGATTATTTAAATTGTCAAAAGGTATCAATTATAAGGATGCGGCTAGTTTAATAGGAAATTATTTTCCAGAGGTAAGCGACAAGCTTATAAACACCTTGCAATTACATAATGAAGTTACAGACTCGGAGCTCATGCTCGCAAGCATAGAGCAGAAGAGTGAAGAGCTTGAGCCTATCCCTTTTAGACTAGCCATAGATTTTAAAAAAAATAAGAAGTACCTCAAATATGCTGCAATACCCGTAGTTATATTCCTCATTGCAAACTATGCAGGGAAGGAAAAGGTATTCTCAACAAGTTATGAACGTGTTGTAAATTACAACGAGGCGTATAAGCCACCAGCACCGTTTAGTTTTTATGTAGTCAATGAGAATTTACAGGCGATAGAAAATAAAGATTTTGAATTACGCGTGCGCACACTGGGAGATATAATTCCTGAGGAGGCATCTGTGAGATTTAATGATGAGGTGTATTTTTTACAGAAAATTGCTCCGGGAGAGTATAGCTATATATTTGAACAGCCTACAGAAGATATCACCTTTAATCTTAAGGGTAATAAAGTCGTATCCCAGCCTTATACTATCGAGGTACTCGAGGTTCCTGTACTTATGGATTTTGATATGGAGCTCAACTATCCTGCACATACTCGCAAAGGAAAAGAGACTGTAAAAAATACTGGGAATGCAATCATTCCAGAAGGAACTACCGTTTCTTGGAATATAAGTACGAGGCAGACGGAAGGTGTAGATCTTGTGCTTAAGGATACTATTATTCCTTTCGCTATAAGCGAAAATGTGACAACCTCAAAAGTTTTTAAAGCAGTAAAACGTATCTATAATAACACGAGTTATGAAGTAAGTACGAGTAACAGCCAACTGAAAAATTATGAAAATCTGGCCTATAACTTACAGGTGATAAAAGATCAGTATCCTCAAATATCCTTAGAAGCAAAAAAGGATACTGTAAACCAGCAGCAGAATTATTTCTACGGAAAAGTGAGCGACGATTACGGGCTTAAAAAATTACAAATTGTTTACTACCCGTCAGAGAGTGATAATAAACAGTATGAGGAAATCAGTATTTCAAAGGGTAATGTAGATCAGTTTATATATGCATTCCCTAATAAGCTTGATTTACAGGAAGGAGTAAATTATGAGTATTATTTTGAGGTTTTTGATAACGATGCCATCCATCGCTTCAAGAGTACGAAGAGCACGATTTATAGTTTTGTGAAACTCACCGATGATGAGCTTAAAAATAAACAGCTTGAGCAACAACAAAAATCTATAGGTAATCTTGATAAGTCCTTACAGAAGATGAAGGATAGTGAGAAAGAATTACAAGAAATCTCACGCACTCAGAAAGAGAAAAAGCAGCTGAGTTTTAACGATCAAAAGAAACTTGATAGTTTTCTGAAACGCCAGAAACAGCAAGAGGGAATGATGAAAGATTTTTCTAAACAATTAAAGGAGAATCTTGATGAGTTTCAAAAGGAAGAAGAGCTTACAGATGAGGATAAGGAAAGACTCAAGGAACGTCTAGAACGTCAAGAAAAGAAAGCAAAGGAAAATGAAAAGCTTCTAAAAGAATTACAAGAACTACGAGAGAAAATGCCAAAAGAAGAACTCTCTGAAAAGCTTGAGGAACTTGAAAAACAAAATAAAAATAATAAGCGCAACCTAGAGCAAATGGTTGAGCTTACAAAGCGTTATTATGTTCAGAAAAAGACTGAGCAAATTGCTCGTGACTTAGAGAAACTCGCAAAAAAACAAGAAGATTTAAGTAAGAAGGAAGGAAAAGAAAATACTAAGGAAAAGCAAGATGAACTCAACGAAGAGTTCAAAAAACTGGAGGAAGCGCTTAAGGAACTTGAGAAAGAAAACCAAGAACTTAAAAAACCTATGGACCTTCCTGGTGACGAAAAGAAACAAGAAGAAATCAAAGAAGAGCAGGAGGGAGCTAGTGAAGAACTTGAAAAACAAGAAGATCAAGAACAACAAGACGGAACACCTCAAGATAAATCTGGTGCTCAAGAAAAGCAAAAAAAGGCTGCAGAGAAGATGAAGCAAATGAGCAAGTCTATGCAGTCTCAAATGCAAATGGATGGAGAAGAAAGTCTTGAAGAAGATACAGAGATGTTACGCCAGATACTAGATAATCTTCTTGTTTTTAGTTTTGAGGAAGAAGCTATCATGATGGAATTTCGTAAGATGGATAATAAGAATCCTAATTATGCACGTAAGTTAAGAAGGCAAAATGTACTCAAACAAAATTTCAAACATATAGATGATAGTTTATATGCCTTGTCATTACGTCAGCCAAAACTGGATGAAGTTATCAATGAAACTTTAGTAGATATTGATTACAGCATGGATCAAGCATTATCAAGACTTGCCGAAAATCAAATAATGCAAGTTGTAAGTAGCCAGCAATATGTTATAACTGGAACTAATAAACTAGCAGACTTTCTTAGTCAGACGCTGGATAATATGCAAAATGCAATGATGTCTGGTAGCGGCTCCGGTAAAGGAAAAGGTATGGGCATGGGTTCTGGCAGTGGAAGTGGAGAACAACTTCCCGATATCATACAGAGTCAAGACTGTCTCTTATACACATCTC
>CAJXSW010000051.1 GCA_913060645.1 uncultured Dokdonia sp.
ACGAGATAGGAGTCCGTCTCGTGGGCTCGGAGATGTGTATAAGAGACAGGAGTTACTGTTGGGTTTGCAACAACATCATAAGGACGTTGCTTGATAAATGGCCAAACCCCTCCTTCAAGTAATCTCGCTTTTACCGCCTCTGCACTTGCAGATGCACCTAAAGCTCCTAGATCACGAGTAGCACCAGCATAATCTGCTTCAATTACAATATCAGTAATCACACGGCGTGCGCCACGCTTGATTTCTGTAATTGTTCCAGCTACGGGAGATACAAATTTGATTTCTTCTTGAGACTTTGAGTAAAATATTACATCTCCTGCCTGTAGGGTCGCTCCTTCTTTTACGACCATTTTAGGAGTAATGAGATGAAAATCTGAAGGCCTAATAGTAATGGTACGCGATCTAGGCGCCTCAGAAATTGTTTTTTCTGCTTCGCCTACTAATCGGATATCAAGACCTTTTTTGATTCTGATGTCTTTTGACATATGTCAGTAGATTTATGTTATCTAAAATCCTCTTAAATTGAGGTTTGCAAATTTACATAATACCGTCCGTATTTCCGAGTGTGACTAAGTGAAAGTATTATTTATAACATTTCTAAATAATGTTTTACACGACTCATTAAACAAAGCTTCTCAAAACACTATATTTCAAACGTTTTCACCGTAAAAAATATCTCTTTTTAAGATTCTTGTTAAGCCTATTTGACCAAGACTCTGCAAAATTAATTTTAAAATAACATCAAATTGAGGCGCACAATTCTCAATAAGGAATGTAAAATGCTTGTAATCTTACATTATGCTGCATTTTTAGATTCACTTCCCGCTATCACATTTTCGCGTAAGCATAATCATCTAACATCATCATTTGCCACACCATATTGATTAACGCAATATCTCGGCATCAAAATTGTTTATATTTGGTATCCATCCATGTTTTATGAGACCATATTTCACCATTTTATTGATTGTAATTTCGTTGTCTGCTGCTGCTCAAGCAGTGCAAGAAGTTCCAGAACCTGCATTTATAAAAACTGTACAGTTTAATGAAAACAGTACTACCGGCACCTCGCTGCCTATTATAAAACTGGGGAGCAGTTTGCGACTTTCTTTTGACGATATTATAGGAGATGAGCGTGATTATTTTTATAAGATAACACATCATAATGCAGACTGGACACCTAGTAATCTCGTACGTTCTGAGTTTATGGATGGCATGGATAATGTGCGTATTCTCGAGTTTGAAAACTCGGTTGCCACCCTACAACTTTACACTCATTACGACCTAAGCATCCCTAACCAGATGACTAAGAGACTTACTAAAACAGGTAATTACCTCTTGAGTATTTATGATGAGGATGACAATCTTGTTTTCTCTCGTAAGTTTATGATTTTTAATCCTCAATATAGTGTGGGAGCAGAGGTTAAGAGGTCTCGCGACTTGAGATATATAGACAACAAACAAGTGTTGCGCTTTTTTGTAGACTCTGGTGATGATCTTATTATTAACCCAAAAACTAATTTACACACCGTTCTCATCCAAAACAATAACTTAAAAACGGCTATTACAGGCATAGATCCTCAATACAATATAGGAAGCAAACTTGAGTATCGCTATGATCAAGAAACAGCTTTTTGGGGTGGTAATGAATTTTTCAACTTTGAAAATAAGGATGTGCGATCTTCTACTTTTGCCATACGTAGCATAGAGCTTAAAAGTCTTTACCACAACTACCTCTACACAAATCCTGCTCGTTATGATGAGCCATACACGTACAACCCAGATATTAACGGTAATTTCTTAATTAACACTTTGCAAGGTCGCACACCACTTACAGAAGCAGAGTATGTGTGGATTCACTTCTCTTTACAATATCCAGAAGTTAACGCCGGAAAATCTATCCATGTCTACGGAAACTTTAATAATTATGTAATCGATAAAAGCACTGCTCTTACTTATAATGGTGACTCACGCCGCTATGAATTACCCTATTTGCTTAAACAAGGATTTTACAATTATCGCTACGTACTAGTAAACGCAGATGGAACCATTGAAGAGAAAGATAATATAGACGGTAATTTCTGGCAGACAGAAAATGATTACCAGATACTAGTATACTACCGTAAGCCCGGCGGGCGCTTTGATGAGTTATTAGGATATGGCACCACAAACTCTAGCCAGATTACAAACTAATTACAACATATGTAGTGAGCATTATTTCTTTACGCTTTCGCGAAAGCGTATCCTTCTAAAAATCCTATATTTATATCGTGAAGGAAACAGAAATCAAACCAACTAGCCGAAAGGCGATGCGATATAGAGGCGTAGAATGCTTAAACTGCAAGCACCCTCTAGAACTCTCTGACCGTTTTTGCGCATACTGCGGTCAAATAAACACCACCAAAAGACTTACGCTCAAAGATTTTATAGGCGAATTTGTTCTAAGCGTTTTCACCTACGACTCTAAATTTAGGTTCACTATAAAAGATTTACTCTTCAAACCCGGCACCATCACCCGCAACTACGTAGACGGGAAGAGGCTTAAGTATGCAAACCCTTTTCGATTCTTTTTAAGTGCTTCTATTTTTTATTTTATTCTACTTGCAATAGTGGGACTTTTTCAAGAGCCTAAAGAAGTAGATTTGAGTAAGGGTGCTTTTGTAGTAAATGATGGTAAAGAGAATATTGTAAATGTTCAAAAATCCATAGAAGAAATGGATTTTAGCAATGTGCAGAATTACAACCAAGAACAAGCCGACTCATTAAGCAACGAGATTGAAGAAAAAATTAACGCTGGCATTGTATCTATCACTACCAAAAAAGCGCAACGCAAGAAAGAAGAGGAAAAGGAGTTTACATTTATTACAGAAGACTCACTCACCGCTGCCTACAAAGGATCAGGCAGTTATTTAAATATCCTAGCACACAAAGCAGAATACTTCTACAAGTTTAATAAACATACAGATATATCAAATCCAGCAACAGCGCTAGACAGCTTAAGGTACCCTAAAACAAAGACCAACATATTTCTATACACCAAGACAAATGACTTCCAGCGTGTCCAAGAAAATCCAGTGAAATTCTCAAAATATCTACTTTCTAAAACTCCATTCTTTCTGTTTTTCATGGCACCTTTTGTAGCCCTTTTCTTTTGGCTTATTTACTCAAAGAAGAAATTTAACTACATGGAACACTTGGTTTTTATCTTCCATATATTCAGTTGGATATTTGTGGTATTAATTATCTGTTTACTTCCAGATCTATTACTGCCAGGAGATAATATTCTAGCCGCCATACTATTAATTCTAGTAGGACCGTTCTACTTTTACAAGGCACTGCGCAATTTTTACAAACAGAAGAGGCGCTGGACACTTATAAAATTCGTATTTTTAAATATCGTATTTTTTATAAGTTCCATATTTTTTGCACTTATATTCTTTA
Source organism: uncultured Dokdonia sp. (assembly GCA_913060645.1). GTDB lineage: Bacteria > Bacteroidota > Bacteroidia > Flavobacteriales > Flavobacteriaceae > Dokdonia. The sequence goes on from CAJXSW010000051.1 coordinate 3,442, forward strand.
CGATTACTGCACTTTTATTTTAAGAATGGTACAACAAGTTACAAGAGGAATTAAAATTTCTGTAGAGACTACCTTTGAGGGCACATTTTATAAAAATCATAAAATGCGCTACGCCTTTGGCTATAAAATAACGATTGCAAACCAGAGTAAAGATAGCGTGCAACTTATGGCTCGTCACTGGAGAATCACAGATGCCCTTAGCGCACCAGAGACAGTTGCCGGAGAAGGTGTCATAGGTAAAAAACCTGTTCTTAAACCTGGCGAAAGCCACACCTACAGTTCTGGATGCTTGCTCAACTCTGCCTTTGGGGCAATGCAAGGTTTTTACCAAATGGTAAACTTTACTACTACACGTAATTTTAGAGTAAAAATCCCAGTATTTAAGCTGAGTGCACCGTTTGCTTTAAACTAATAGCCGAGAATTTTTGAGAAGTAAGCTCAAGGCGAAAAAGTGAATCTCCCTGCTCAAGCGTGCAATATGCACAGTTACTATCATACACAAAACGATAATCACTCACGGCAGAGAAACCGTCTGGAAATGCTGCGACACCTTCAAAATCCTGCTCGCCAAACTCAGTAAACCTTCTTACAATACCTTTTATCTCAGAGAGAATCTCAAGATGAAAATAAGCACTACTACCTGTGCCCTCTAGAAAGTGAACGTTTTCTGGCAACACAACCTCATCTTCAACAGTGTATGCAGCGGGAACTCGTCTATCAAAGTAGTTTGTAAGATTCTCGCGTAGCGCAGTAGAATTATAAGGTGCAATCACACCATTAAAAACTTGACAAACCCCTTCTTGGGACGCGCTTTTCTCTACATTACCAATGGTACTTGGCGTAAATTTCTTATTACGCTTTAGGTATTTAATAATTGCCTTTTCCTCAGTACTAGCGAGTATCGTTTCTGTAACAAAACGAGCGCAATTACTTCCTATTTTCCCAAAAGCTTTATAAGGAACGCTTCCTTGACTTTGCAGTGAATGTATGTAGTCTATTGCCTTCTCATAATTAATTGAAGAACAAAGTGAGGCCACAAGCCTGCCTGATCCATGCGTTTTTTCTGGATGTGCATCAAGCCAAAGCAAAAGCTCATCTAGATTTTCAAGCGTTCCATTATTTACAAATGCCTTTACAGGTACTTCAAGTTCTACATCTGTATTTGCACCTCGCACACGACCTTTTCCTTTGGGAGTAATATATCTGCCAAAATCAAAATATTTTGCTTTACCAGTCTCATTTTCTATAAGCACTAATGCAGCATGACCCGCTTTGATGTGCGTGCGCGTACCAAGTCCCATGAGCGGTAAAATTTTACACATGAGCTCATCAGACATTTTTACAAACGTATCTGGAAAAGCGAGCACTATAATCTTTCCATTATATATCACGCAGGTATCATTTCAAATTGAGCGGTGTGAACTTCTTCCTTTTGAAGATCATTGTACGTCATCTCACAAGTGTCATCTATTTTTTCTACCTGAGTAACGCTTACTGTTTTTAACAAGCCGCGGTTGATTTGCAAGTCTACATGTGCATCACCTTCTCCTGCTTTGGTATGAAAATCAAATAAACTTTCCTTACTCCAATCTGTTGTTTCCTTAAAAGCTGCAAACCAAGTACGACGTTTATCTTTCATGGTGGCATCATATAAGGTAGATGAAGACCATATTTTCGGCTCATTACCTAAGACTGTTATATGCGCTTTCTCACCATCCCAAACTAGTTCTGTAGCCTTGAGTGTATTACTCCAGTCTATAGCTACAATAGTAAAAGGCTCAATACCCTCATAATTGAACGTATCGATAGCCTCAGACAAATCGGCTGCCTTGAGAAGTTCTTTTACAACGATGCCACGGCTCATAGCATAGCTTTCCTTTCTCACATGAATTTCAAAACCTCCGTTAAGCAAGCATATCATCCTACTTTTTTCAGAAATACCTATCCACGTACCGCCAGCAACAGCGTCTTTTGGGAATAGCATTTTTGTTCCATCCACATCATAAAAGTCTGGAGCGAGGGTGGTTCTACCCACCGCTTCATCACGATTAGACGTAAGAATGAACGTATTATTTTCTTTAGGAATATAGGTTACAGTACACATTGAGGGATAAGTCGCAGTTTAATGGGTGAAATTACGAAAAAAAGAATAGTAAGGTTTCCTAAGGTTTGTTTCTAAGTTACGCTTTCGCGAAAGCGTAAAAAACTCACCTGTTACACTCTTCCCAAAGACCTGTATCATCCTATCTTAAATTTGTAACTTTACAACTCGTAAAAAACAAAACAAAAAAACATCATGGGAAAAGGATTTTTTCAAGTTCCAGTTGCTGTAAACGAAGAGGTAAAATCGTATGCTCCAGGCTCTCCAGAACGCGAGGCAGTAGCAGCAGCTTATAAAGAATTATTTAATGCACACACAGAAGTACCGATGTACATCAACGGGAAAGAAGTGCGCACAAAAAATACACGCACGATCACTCCACCACACGATCACAAGAAAGTGGTAGGTGAGTATCATCTTGCAGAAAAAACACATATTGACCAAGCAATTGCTGGAGCATTAGAAGCTCGTACAGAGTGGGCAGAGCTTCCATGGGAGCAACGTGCAGGTATCTTTCTTAAAGCTGCAGAGCTTATTGCAGGACCATACCGTGCAAAGATTAATGCTGCAACGATGATTAATCAGTCTAAGACTATATATCAAGCAGAAATTGATGCTGCTTGTGAGCTTATAGACTTCTTACGCTTTAACGTGCAGTTTATGACAGACATCTATAATGAGCAGCCAGAGTCTACTTCTGGAGCTTGGAATAGATTAGAATATCGTCCACTAGAAGGATTTATCTATGCGATTACTCCTTTTAACTTTACAGCGATTGCTGCAAACCTTCCTGCTGCTTGTGCACTTATGGGGAATGTAGTAGTATGGAAGCCTTCTGATAGCCAGATGCTTTCGGCTAAGATTATTCTTGACATCTTCCGTGAGGCTGGTGTGCCAGATGGTGTAATCCAAGTTGTACACGGAGATCCTATCATGATTACAGATACAGTACTTGCAAGCCCAGATTTTTCTGGACTACACTTTACAGGATCTACTCATGTATTTAAGGATATCTGGAAAAAAATAGGTGAGAACATTCACAATTACAAGACATACCCACGTATCGTAGGTGAAACTGGTGGTAAAGATTTTATCGTTGCTCACCCTAGTGCCCCTGCTAAGCAAGTTGCAACAGCAATCTCGCGTGGTGCTTTTGAATTCCAAGGACAGAAGTGTAGTGCAGCAAGTCGCGGTTACATTCCTGCTTCTATCTGGGAAGAAGTAAAAGAGTACGTTATAGAAGATGTGAAGTCTTTTAAAATGGGTTCTCCAGAGGATATGACTAACTTTATTACTGCGGTAATACACGAAGGATCTTTTGACAAGCTTGCAAAATACATTGACCAAGCAAAAGAAGATGCAAATGCAGAGATCATCGTAGGTGGTGGACACGACAAGAAGAAAGGTTACTTTATTGAGCCTACTGTTATTGTAACTACAGATCCTAAGTACACAACGATGCACACAGAGCTTTTTGGCCCAGTGATGACTATCTACGTATATGAAGATAAAGATTGGAGTGACATGCTTACTCTAGTAGATGAGACTAGTGAGTATGCACTTACGGGAGCTATACTTTCTACAGATCGTTATGCTGTACAAGAGGCTACTAAAGCTCTTAAAAACGCTGCAGGTAACTTCTATATTAATGACAAGCCTACAGGAGCAGTTGTAGGGCAACAACCTTTTGGTGGAGCTCGTGCATCTGGAACTAATGACAAGGCTGGTTCTATGCTTAACTTACTACGCTGGGTAAGCCCACGTATGATTAAGGAAACATTTGTAACGCCTACAGATTACAGATACCCTTTCTTAGCAAAAAAGTAATACACTAAAACAACTATTAATGATAAAGCCCATTCTTTTTAAAGAATGGGCTTTGTTTTTTTACACACTGTGATGATTGGCTTACTGTATGAACCCAACACCAGCAGTTGTATTTGTAATAGGGTCAATAATGATAAATGAACCTCCTTGCTTATGATCTGTATAACGATCATAAAAAAGTGATTTGGCAAGTTTAAAATGTACCGTAGCAATTTCATTAATTGCCACTTCACTAGCGCCAGTTTCTGGTGTAGAAAAATCTGTTGGGATAATTTCTTGTATTTGAGACACCTTTGCAAGTATGCGCTGCGTCGTGTGCTGCAGCTCGTACTTTTTACCTGCCGTAAGCACCATGTCATCCATCCAGCATACGGTTGCCGTAAGCTCTTTGGTTTGCTCCGGAACTTCGCTAGACTTTACAATAACATCACCTCTAGTGACATTAATATCGTCTTCTAGCGTGAGTGTTATAGAATTACCCGCTTGGGCCTCTTTATAAGAATCTTTGTAGCTGAATATGTCTTGAACTTTTGATGACTTTAAACTAGGCAGTACCGTTATCTCGTCTCCTACCGCTATTGAACTTCCATATACCTTACCTGCATACCCTCTAAAGTCATGAAAGGCGTTGGTTTTTGGTCGTATTACCGTTTGTACTGGAAAACGCATAGGCGTATCGCTAGCTGCTTCTGGTGTTACATTTTCTAAATATCCTAAAATAGATGGTCCTTCATACCAGCCCATTTTCGCGGAAGCGGAAGCCACATTATCCCCTGTAAGTGCACTTATAGGAATAAACGTTATCTCTTGATCTTTATAACCACTCTTTGCTCTAAGTGCATCAATGTCATTTTTAATGCTGTCAAAAACAGACTGATCATAATCTACCAAGTCCATTTTATTTACTGCAATTACCACGTGCTTAACTTGTAGAAGCGCATTGATAAAGAAATGCCTAAATGTTTGCTCGATAACGCCTTTTCTAGCATCTATAAGGATAATAGACACAGAAGCATTTGACGCTCCAGTAATCATATTACGGGTGTATTCTACATGCCCAGGGCTGTCTGCTATAATGTAACTTTTAGTAGGTGTCGAAAAATAGATATGTGCTACATCAATCGTGATTCCTTGCTCTCTTTCGGCCACGAGGCCATCTGTTGCTAGTGAAAAGTCTAGGTAATCATACCCTAACTTCTTACTGCTTTTTTCTATTGCCTCTAACTTGTCATCGGTAAGCGATTGTGTATCATATAACAACCTACCTATCAAGGTACTTTTACCATCATCGACACTTCCAGCTGTTGCTAGTTTTAATACCTCCATAATCTAAAAATAACCTTGTTGTTTACGTTTTTCCATTGCTGCCTCGCTACGCTTATCATCTATACGCGCTCCACGTTCGGAAATACGGCTTACTTTAATTTCGTTTACTATCTGCTGTATAGTAACTGCCTCAGAAGCTACAGCTGCAGTACATGTCATATCACCTACGGTTCTAAAACGCACTACACGATCTTCTACCTCTTCATTATCATCTCTATATACACAATCTGAAGCACTCCATATCATTCCATCACGCTCAAACGTTTTTCTTGTGTGCGAAAAGTAAATACTTGGAATTTCAATTTGTTCTTGTTGTATGTAGCTCCACACATCAAGTTCTGTCCAGTTTGAGATAGGAAAAACACGGACGTTTTGTCCTAATTCTATATTACCATTGAGCAAGTCAAATAATTCTGGTCGCTGGTTTTTTTCATCCCACTGACCAAAATCATCTCGTACGGAGAAGATACGCTCTTTTGCACGTGCCTTTTCCTCATCGCGACGAGCGCCACCTATACAGGCATCAAACTTAAACTCTTCAATAGCATCCAGAAGCGTGGTAGTCTGCAAGCTATTTCTACTCGCATACTTTCCAGTTTCTTCTGTCACTTTCCCCTGGTCAATTGCATCTTGCACATTACGTACAATTAAATTGAGCCCAAGTTCCTTTACTAGATCATCTCTGAATTTGATGGTCTCTGGAAAGTTGTGACCCGTATCTACATGTAGTAATGGAAATGGGATGGCAGCTGGATAAAATGCTTTTTGAGCAAGTCTCACCAAGGTGATACTATCTTTACCTCCTGAAAATAATAATACTGGATTTTCAAACTGAGCAACTACCTCTCTAAATATATAAATGGACTCACTCTCGAGTGCATTAGTCTTTAATATCTCTTTCATATGTCTCTCTGCTTAGAGATGTAAACCACATTCTCTATGTTCTAAAACTTTTGTTGGATCATTATAATTGTGTTCATTAGGCAACTTATGATCTACTAAGTACTTGTCTAACTCACTATCTGACCAATAATAAAAAGGGCTTACTTTAAGAACGCCATCTTTACTTAAACTTAAAATATCTAGATTATCTCTATGTGCCGTTTGCCCTTGTCTTAAATTAGTAAACCATACATCTGGTTTGTGTACTTCCATAGCTCTACGGAAAGGCTCTAATTTTACCTGCTCTGTAAACTCTTTATGACTTTCATCTGTGACAGATGGATTACCCATAACTACATCACGATGAGCACGGGTTTGTTGTGGAACATACAAGTCAATAGAAAGTGCTAGTTGATTGATAACCTCTTCTGCATGTTTATAGGTTTCTGGAGTATTGTAACCTGTATCACACCATACTACATTAATATTATTAAACTCCTGAGAAACCACGTGTAAGATGGCTGCCTCATAAGGTCTGAAATTTGTTGTTATCACAGGTTTTTCAGCATGTTCTAATGCCCATTTTACAATATCTGACGGGCTTTGTGATTTTAAATCACTATTAAATTGTGTTATTTGCTCTTGAGTAAACTTCATTATTTTCCCCATTTTATTAAATTCCAAACACGCTCATGAAAAAAATAGAGCGCCATTTTTGATACTAATTCTACTGCCCCTATACTCAACGCTAAGGCTAGCGTACCAGTTACAAACCACGAAATAGCGATTGTATCAAGTGTCCCTATTGCTCTCCAGCTTATGGACTTCACAATACTGCGCATAGGTTTTTCTGCCGAAGCAGGAGTTTTCTCTTTAGAAGTATTTTTTGATTGTTTTAAAACAAGCGAATCGATAATCATTTCAGAATTATTTATTCCTATCGGATTACTAGGGTTAATCGGCAAATGTAAAATTATTAACTTAGGTTAACAAGAATAATTGCTATTTTAAAGGAAAAAGCTAATAAATAGAACTAAGAACTAGCAGCCGCTACAAGGTCTGCAAGCGTGTTCTTTTCTAACACGAGTAGTGTATTGTCTCTTATTTGAATCATTAAACTATGAACAGAACATGCATCCTCATCTTTACAATCTGCACAACGTTCATAATAATTGAGAGATACACATGGTAGCATGGCAACGGGTCCTTCAAGTATTCTCATGACCTCAACCATTTTGATATCCTTAGGCTCACGTCGCAGTTGATAACCGCCGCCTTTACCTTTTCGGCTGGATACGAAACCCGCTTTTTTAAGCGTAAGCATAATGCTTTCAAGGAATTTTTGAGAGATATTTTCACTTTCAGCAATGGTGCCTATTTGCACCAAAGCATCTTCCCGTTGTTCACGGGCAATGTACGTTAAGGCTTTAATGCCGTATTTAGTTTTTCGCGAAAGCATATCTAAAACGAAAGTACTAAAAAACTCTACTTAGAAATAGTGATAATTTATAATTAAAAAATACTGGCATACACGTATTGAGTAATAATTCTATCTCATCATGAGCTTTAAAATGTTTAACGACACCGAAAAATCATAGACTATTCACACCGAAAATTTCTGCAAAATTTCCCTAACTTATTTATTACAAGTACATAAAGAACCTTTATTTTTGATAAAAGAAAAATCCCTCAACTTCATTAAATGTTTAAAAATTTCTTTTTTTTATTCCTTTTTGCATTATCTATCTCTTATTCTAATGCGCAAGTTGGTATAAATACTACAAATCCAGATCCATCATCGGCTCTTGATATATCATCATCTAATCGTGGATTATTACTACCTAGAATGACAGCCGTAGAGAGGGATGCTATTGTTTCACCTGCAGAAGGATTATTTATTTATAACACAGATAGTACTTGCTTTCAATTTTATAAAGCAACTGGATGGTCTGATTGCCTTGCCGAAGCCCCTACCACTTCCTTAGATTGTACTTCTCCAGTAGCAAATGGAACTTTTGCTACAGGGTTTCCTCTTTCTGGTAATGGCACTATCACCATAGATGTCCTGGTAAATGTAGTAGGCCCTTATTTGATTACAACAAACACCGTAAATGGTTATAGTTTTACGGGAGCAGGGGTATTTACAAATGCAGGCTTAACAAGTGTAACGCTAACTGGTGTTGGCATACCGCTTATTACTCAAACAGATACTTTTACAATATCCCTCGCTGGAAATTCCAACTTATGTACTGTAGACGTCACTACAGATTCCATACTACGCAACTGCCTAGAATATCGAAATAGCGGATCTACAACAGATGGCATATATACCATTGACACAGATGGCGCTGGGCCGCTGGCACCATACGACTGTTACTGTGATATGACAAATGACGGTGGGGGTTGGACCCTTGTCTTTAATCATAACATTGCAGGAGGATATTGGCTAAATGACACCCAAGCCAGTGAGTTCAATGTTTTATTACCAGGACTCACAACACTTAAATATTCTATTTTGAGTAGACTAGATGACATTAAAAGTGATAGCGCTTATGAGTTTAGGATCTACTATCCTACATCTAATTTAAGAAACCACTGGAAACAAGATTTTGATCCAAGAAGCGGACCTGGCACTAGCCCCGTAGCTGGTTACGTACCCATTAGTATTGATATGACTCAAAGCGGTTGGGGAGGCTTAGAAACATCAGGAGGATCTACTTATCTAGACGGCTCTGTAGGATTTGGTAATTGGTTTTATTCTATTGGAAGTGTAAATCCCTGGGGAGGAGGTATTCCTGCAAATGCTACTGCTTCAAATGCTGTTCAACTATATATTAGATAATAGTTTTTAAACGTAAAGAAATGTCTAAAACACAGTTTTCATTACTATTATCATTGTTTTGGTTTTCTGTGAGCCTAGCTCAAATAGGTATCAACACCACCTCTCCACATCCATCTGCTGCGCTAGATATAGTATCTAAAGACAAAGGAGTCCTACTCCCGGCATTAACCACCCAAGAACGCGATGCAATACCCTCACCTACAGCTGGACTCTTTATATATAATAGTGACGATCATTGTTTTCAGTATTATAAAGGAACTGCGTGGTCTACATGCCTTGCCGAACGTGGTGAGAATAATTTAGATTGTACGTCAACAGCAATAAATGGGACCTATATAAGCGGGACTACTCTAAACACAAGCAATACCATCACTATTGATGTGCTCGTTAAAGTCATTGCTCCCTACACAATAAGTACAAATACTACTAATGGCTATAGCTTTAGTACTACAGGCATCTTTCCTAATTTAGGAATAAATACGATTACACTCACTGCCTCTGGAACTCCTACAACAAACCAAACAGATGTTTTCACCATCACTCTAGATGGAAATCCAAACACGTGTACTGCCACTATTGTTGTAAACTAATGGCAACTCTTAATACCATATCTTAAAAAATAGCCTCTGCTATCTGTCTAATATTATCACTCTTCCCCATAGAGTAGTAATGAAGTACGGGCACACCTGCGGCCTTGAGCTCCTTACTTTGCTGGATACACCACTCTATCCCTACTTGCCGAATGGCTGCAGCATCTTTTGCGTTTACAACTTCCATGACTAATGCATCTGGAACATCTACACTAAAACGTTGCGGAATTAAATTGAGTTGCTTCTTTGTCGCTAGCGGCTTGAGTCCTGGTATAATGGGTTTTGTAATACCTGCGGCTCTGCACTTATCTACAAAGTCGAAGTATTTCTGATTATCAAAAAACATTTGGGTCACCACATAACAAGCTCCAGCTTCTAGCTTTTTCTTTAAAAAATGAATATCACTTTCTAGACTTGGTGCTTCTAGGTGCTTTTCTGGATAACCCGCCACACCTATGCAAAAATCTGTTTTGGCGCTATTCTGTAAATCTTCATCTAGGTAGGTGCCATTATTTAAATCAATAATTTGCTCTACGAGGTCCTGCGCATAGATATTTCCATTTTTATTAGGCTTGTAGTAAGTCTCACTCTTGACCGCATCACCACGCAAAGCCATCACATTCTCAATACCTAGAAAATCCATATCTATCAAAAAATTCTCTGTATCTTCTTTTGAAAAACCACCGCACAACACGTGCGGCACTGCATCTACTTGATAGCGGTTTTGTATTGCAGCACAAATACCCACAGTACCAGGTCGCTTGCGTACCACCTTTTTCTCTAGCAACCCATCTTCTCGCTCCTTATAAATGTATTCCTCACGGTGATAAGTTACATCTATAAAGGGTGGCTTAAATTCCATAAGCGGATCTATATTATCAAAAATGGTGTTGATATTTTGCCCTTTGAGAGGTGGCAAGATTTCAAATGAAAAATCGGTTCTCTTCTCTTCTATTGCTTTTGCTATGTGATCTCTTACTTTTGTCATAATCTACTCTGCTATATTTGGGGTGAGCCATTTTTCCGCTTTCGCGAAAGCAATATTTTTGCGGCTCGCATAGTCCTTTACTTGATCTTCTTTTATTTTTCCTAGTCCGAAATACCTCGCCTCAGGATGCCCGAAATAATACCCACTCACACTTGCCGCCGGCCACATCGCCAAACTTTCGGTAAGGGTAACACCTATGGACTCTTCCACGCCAAGCAACTTCCAGATAGTCTCTTTCTCCAAATGATCTGGACAAGCCGGATAACCTGGTGCTGGGCGTATTCCTTGGTATTTTTCTTTAATTAAATCTGTATTTGCTAGTGCTTCTCTGGTGGCATATCCCCAGTGCTTTGTGCGTACTTCCTTGTGTAAATATTCGGCAAAGGCTTCGGCGAGTCTGTCTGCAAGTGCTTTGATCATGATGGCGCTATAGTCATCTAGGGCTTCTTCAAACTCTTTTGCCTTTCTGGCTGTTCCAAATCCTGTCGTGACACAAAAGGCTCCCATATAATCTTGTAAACCACTTTCAAGCGGTGCAATAAAATCTGACAGTGCGATATTTGGCTTTCCTGCTGCCTTTTTGGATTGTTGGCGCAGCGTTCGGAAAATGACTCCTCCAGCTTCAAAAGGAGACTTTTTATCATCTCGCTGAAAGCCCCCTTCGGGGGTTGGGGGAATTACAATATCATCTTGGTTATTTGCATTTGCTTTAAATAGTCCAAAAGTCGCCTTGGCAGTAAGCCATTTTTCGGCAATGATTTGCTGGAGCATTTGTTGTGCATCTGCAAAAAGTTCGCTGGCTTGTGTTCCCACTACTTCGTCTGTCAAAATCTCTGGATACTTACCGTGTAAATCCCAACTTCTAAAAAATGGACTCCAATCTATAAAAGGCACCAGTTTCTTGAGATCCAAATTTTCAATCACTTGTACACCTAGTTGGTTTGGAGCTACAATATCTTCGGCTTTAAAATCTATTTGATATTTATTCCCTCTCGCTTTCTCGATGGTGAGATATTCTTTGATGCGTTGTCTTGAGTTAAAATTTTCGCGAAAGCGTGCATACTCATCTTTTAATTGATCTTTAAAAAGGATACTTGAGTCTTTCTTTAATAAATCACCTACAATAGTTACTGCTCTACTGGCATCATTTACGTGTACCACCGCATTGTTATAATGAGTATCAATTTTTACAGCGGTGTGTGCTTTACTCGTGGTTGCACCGCCTATTAACACTGGAATCTTAATATCTTGACGTTGCAACTCCTTAGCTAGATATACCATCTCATCAAGACTAGGCGTAATCAAACCACTTAAGCCTATAACGTCTACATTTTCGGAAATGGCTGTCTGGATAATTTTTTCTGGTGAAACCATCACTCCGAGATCAATAATCTCATAATTATTGCAGGCAAGCACTACAGATACGATATTCTTACCTATGTCATGCACATCTCCTTTTACCGTTGCCATGAGTACTTTTCCAGCACTCTGACTTTGACCAGAGGTTCCATTCTTTAGTTTTTCTTCTTCTATAAATGGCAGCAGATAGGCAACGGCTTTCTTCATTACCCTAGCAGATTTAACCACCTGAGGCAAAAACATCTTCCCACTTCCAAAAAGGTCTCCAACTACGTTCATCCCTGTCATCAAGTGACCTTCTATCACTTTGATAGGAACATCGACAGATAAGCGTGCTTCTTCTACATCTTCTAGAATATAGGCATCTATTCCTTTTACAAGTGCTCTGGTGATACGACTTTGGATATCTTCTGTTCTCCAGGCTTCTGCCTCCTTTTCTGTAATTTCTTTTTGGCCTACGGTTTCTGCAAATGCTAGTAATCGTTCTGTGGCATCATCTCTTCTATTGAGAATTACATCTTCTACACGCACTAGTAAATCTTCTGGAATGTCATCATAAATCTCGAGCATAGCAGGGTTTACTATACCTATATTCATCCCAGCTTTGATTGCGTGATATAAAAAAACGGAGTGCATGGCCTCACGCACTGCGTTATTACCTCTAAAACTAAAAGACACATTACTTACCCCACCACTTACAGAACAATGAGGTAGATTATCTCTTACCCATCGCGTGCCTTCTATAAAATCTATCGCATTGCGTTTATGCTCATCCATTCCCGTCGCCACAGGGAAAATATTAAGATCAAAAATGATGTCTTCTGGTGGAAAATTGACTTCATGTACCAAAATCTCGTAACTACGTTTTGAAATCTCGATACGACGATTATAATTATCTGCCTGTCCCACCTCATCGAAAGCCATGACGACTACGGCAGCACCGTATCGTTTTATTTTTTTTGCTTGCTCTATAAATTGCGTCTCACCCTCTTTAAGACTTATAGAGTTTACTACGCACTTCCCTTGTACGACTTGAAGACCAGCTTCTATAATTTCCCATTTTGAACTGTCTATCATTATAGGAACACGAGAGATGTCTGGCTCTGCAATGACAAGGTTTAAAAACCTAACCATCGCCTCCTTTCCATCAATAAGGCCGTCGTCCATATTGATATCTATGATCTGCGCACCATTATCTACTTGATCTCTAGCTACAGATAGTGCCTCGTCAAATTTCTCTTCTTTTATAAGCCGCAAAAATTTCTTTGAACCTGCTACATTTGTACGTTCACCCACATTTATAAAATTACTTTCTGGAGTAATTATTAGTGGCTCTAGGCCTGAAAGACGCATATATCTGGGTGTAGTATTCATTATAAGGTTATTGATCGTGGAGTCACTCCTTTTACAAGTTGAGCAATAGCTTTAATGTGAGCAGGTGTAGTGCCACAACAACCACCCACTATATTCACGAGGTTTTTATCGATATATTTTTTAATCTGCGCCGCCATTTGTTCTGGTGTTTCATCATATTCACCAAAGGCATTAGGCAAGCCCGCATTGGGGTGAGCAGAAATCCCGTAGTTAGTGACATTTGCAATAGCTTCGAGGTGTGGTTGTAATTGAGAAGCTCCTAGTGCACAATTAAAGCCAACACTAAGTAGTGGAATGTGAGAGATAGATATCAAAAAAGCTTCTGCCGTTTGCCCAGAAAGCGTGCGTCCAGAGGCATCGGTTATCGTACCGCTCACCATGATTGGTATGTCTGAGTTGCGCTCTTCCTTTACTTCCTCTATTGCAAATAGACAAGCTTTTGCATTAAGGGTATCAAACACAGTTTCCACAAGTAACATGTCCACACCTCCATCTAGCAAGGCTTCTACTTGTTGTTTATAAACCACTCTGAGTTCTTCAAAGCTCACTGCACGATAGCCTGGATCATTTACATCTGGAGACATGCTTGCTGTTTTGTTTGTAGGCCCTATACTTCCTGCTACAAATCGTGGTTTGTGCGGTTCTTTTTCTGTAAAAGATTGAGCAACTTCCTTAGCAATTTTCGCAGAAGCATAATTTAAATCATACACGTACTCTTCCATCTCATAATCTGCCATTGCGATAGTCGTACTTGAGAAGGTATTAGTCTCCACAATATCTGCTCCTGCTTCAAAATACTTGCGATGCACCTCTGCAATCGCAGCAGGCTGTGTGAGTGAGAGCATGTCGTTATTCCCTTTTACAGAGAGGTGAAAATCCTTAAAGCGCTCTCCTCTAAAATCTTCTTCAGAGAAGTTATATGCTTGCAGCATGGTTCCCATAGCCCCATCAAGAACCAAGATTCTTTCTTCTAATGCGCGTGTGAGTTGGCTTTTCATAATTGATTAAGAGCTTGAAAAATGTCACTTTTAATATCTTCAATATGTTCTAAACCCACAGAAATACGGATTAAGCCATCAGTGATTCCCACGGCTTCACGCTCATCTTTTGACAATTTTCCATGGGTTGTACTTGCGGGATGACTTACGATTGTTCTAGTATCTCCCAGATTTGCAGTGAGGGAGCATATTGTGATAGCATCTAGAAAGTCACGTCCTTTTTCTAAACCTCCGTGTATCTCAATAGTCACAATATTTCCACCAGCTTTCATTTGCTTTTGAGCAAGTTCATGCTGTGGATGCGATGGTAAAAATGGGTAGCGCACCTGCTTCACTTTAGCGTGAGATTCTAGCGATATAGCAAGCTCGTGCGCGTTTTTACAATGACGCTCCACGCGCACCGCTAGCGTTTCAAGACTTTTTGAAATTGTCCACGCATTAAATGGAGATAATGCAGGTCCCGTCACTCTTGCAAATCGATATATCGTATCTATTAATTGTGCACTTCCCACGGTGATTCCCCCCATGGTGCGCCCCTGCCCATCCAATAATTTTGTAGCAGAATGTATTACGAGGTCTGCTCCATAGTGTATAGGCTGCTGTAGATAAGGTGTTGCAAAACAATTATCTACTATAAATATGAGATTATGCTTTTGCGCAAGCGCTCCTAGACGTTCTAAATCTGCAATTTCTGTGGCAGGATTTGTAGGAGACTCTACGTATATAATTTTTGTGTTAGGCTTTATTTTTGAGGAGATCTCGTCTAGCTCAGTTATATCAAAGTAGGTATGAGTGATTCCCCATTTAGGTAGATGTTTTGTAAATAAAGTGTGCGTATTCCCAAAAATCGCTCTCGCCGAAAGCACATGATCACCACTATCAAGTAAGGCAGCAAACGTGCTAAAAATAGCACTCATGCCAGTGGCAAAAGTCACGCCTTGCTCTGCGCCCTCTAGCAAACAGATTTTTTCCACCAGCTCTGCACAGTTAGGATTTGTGTAACGGCTGTAAATGTTGCGCTTTTTCTCTTCGGCAAAGGAGGCTCTCATTTCTTCGGCGCTGTCAAATACAAAACTCGAAGTGAGATATACCGGCGCGGCATGCTCTTGATGCACAGAGCGCTCAAGTTGCGTGCGTATGGCAAGTGTTTCTGGGTGGTGCTTGCTCATTAATTAAGGCTTTGCGTTATCTTAATTATATCACTTAAAACACCTCTTGCCGTTACTGCTTTACCAGCTCCCGCACCTTGAATCACAAGCGGCTGATCTCCATATGAAGCGGTATAAATCTCAAAAACAGCATCTGCTCCTTGCGTTTGACCTAGTGCGGTAAACTTAGACTCCTGTACTAGTTTTACCTCCAGTTCTTGTGTTTTGACATTGAGTTCTCCCACGTGACGTAGCACTTCATGTCTTGAGAGTTTACTTTTACTCTCTGTAAAAATAGTATCAAGTGTTTTTACGCTTTCGCGAAACTGAGACAAGGTAGTTTTTCCATTAAGCTCCTTAGGAACTAGAG
>CAJXSW010000052.1 GCA_913060645.1 uncultured Dokdonia sp.
CTACACTATCCTCTTCGTCGGCAGCGTCAGATGTGTATAAGAGACAGATTATAAACCGATGGTGTCCCCAGTTGAAAGGCTATCCTCACAGATTATTTAGTATGAAATATAATTTTTTTCTCATTATTGCTAGCGTGTTTTGTGTAGCAAGTTTATTTGGTCAAACCAAGGTGAGTGGTGAGATTTTTGACGCAGATGGTAACGGTCTACCTTTTGTAAATGTCATATTTGTAGGGTCTAACGAGGGTACGATAACTAATGAAGATGGACGTTTTTATCTAGAGTCTGACCAGACCTGGGATCAAGTGCGATTTTCTTTTATAGGTTTTTCAAATAAGATAATTGACCTAAGTGAGAAGGTGAATTATGAGATGAAAGTAACGCTAGAAGAGGAGGCAGGAGCATTAGACGAGGTAGTCATATTTACAGGAAAAACAGATAAGAAAAATAACCCAGCGGTAGATATACTACGTAAAATATGGGCAAACAAGCGTCAGAACGGATTGAGACAGTACAAGCAGTATGCTTATGATAAGTATGAAAAGCTAGAGTTTGATCTTAACACTATTGATAGTTCGCTTATCAATAGCCGCATCTTTAGAGGGATGGAGTTTATCTTCGAGCAGACAGACACAAGCCGTATTACTGGAAAAACTTACCTACCTATTTTTGTAAACGAAGCATTTTCAAAAGTATATGGGGATAATGAGATTAATAAGGAAAAGGAGATTCTAGAGGGGAACAAGAATAGTGGTTTTAGTGAGAATCAAACGATCATAGGTTTTGTAAAAAGTTTATACAGTGATTATGATATCTATGATAACTACCTACAGTTTTTTGACAAGAGTTTTACAAGTCCAATTTCTCGTACAGGTATCCAAACCTATAACTACGTACTTGCAGATAGTGCTTACATCAATAATAAGTGGTGTTATAACATTATCTACTACCCTAGACGTAAAAACGAACTGACCTTTAAAGGAGATTTCTGGGTTAATGACTCTACATGGGCTATTAAGGAAATCAATATGCAGCTTTCTAAAAGTGCAAATGTAAACTGGGTAAAAGAGATTTACATGGAGCAAGAATTTGATATCGTAAATGATAGCACCTTCTTACTTTCAAGAGATTACTTTTTATCTGATTTCGCTTTGCGCGAAAAAGAGGAGTCCAGAGGTATGTACGGTAAGCGTACTACGTTATATGATAATCACAGCTTTGACAACAAGCTAGAAAAGGACTTTTACGACAGACAGGTGTATAACTATGATAAAGATGTTTTTAATCGTAGTGATGAGTTCTGGCAAGAAAATAGAAAAGAGGCACTTAGTAAAGATGAGCTAGGAGTTTATAAGATGCTTGACACCTTAAAAACGGTAAAGAAATTTAAAAATCTTTACAACCTAGGTTCTATTCTTGCATCTGGATACTATGAAATCCCAAGTTTAAACTTTGATTACGGTCCTATATTCTCAACCTTTGGATTTAATGAGGTAGAGGGATTACGTGTGCGCACGGGAGGCAGAACTTATTTCTCACAGAATGATCCATGGAGATTAGAAGGATTTCTAGCCTACGGATTTAAGGACAAAAAAGGAAAATTTGGAATCTCAGGAAAATGGCTACTAGACAAGAAAAGTAGGTTTATTGTCTCTGGTGGATATAGACAAGATGTGGAGCAAATAGGAGCGAGTCTTACTACGTCTCGAGATGTGTTAGGGAGAAATCTTGCATCATCTTCACTAGTAAATACTGCGACAAATGATAAGCTTACCTCAATCAAGCTAGCAAATATTGCAGCAGAAGTAGAGATTGTGCGTAACCTTCAAGTAAGAGCAGACTTTTCTGTGAGAACTTTAGAGTCGGCTTCAGAAACCTTTAGCCTAGATTATTTTACAGATAACACGCAAACCACCACTACAGGAGAGTTGAAACAAGCAGAAGTTGTCTTAACCACTATCTGGGAGCCAGGAAAGAAAACTTCAGGGTTTGGAGTAGAGCGTAGGGTGACTAATGAGTGGTTCCCTAGTTTTTATGCGAGTTATACACGTGGACTAGAAGGTACACTTGATAGCGACTTTGCTTATGATAAAGTACAATTTTCTGCAAGGAAGGCAATCCGTATAGGAGGTCTTGGTACATTAACGGCCTCTACAGAAATAGGTAAAACATTTGATGAGGTGCCACTAGCGCTATTAAGTCCAGTGCCGGGTAACCAGTCGCTGTTTTCAATCTTTAATACCTTTAGCCAGCTTAATTTTTATGAGTTTACAACAGATGAGTATGCCTCATTACAGCTAGAACATAACTTTGGAGGGCGTATTTTTAATCGTATTCCATTGCTTAAAAATTTGAATCTACGTGAGATTGTAAGCGTGCGTGGTGTGATAGGAAATATCTCTCAAGGGAATATAGACTTAAACCGTCCAGCGTTTGAGAGTTTACTATTTGAAGAAGGACAACCTATTACAGCAATAACTCCGAGCATGGTAGCTCCATCCTTAGAGCCATATTACGAGTATAGTGTAGGAGTAGGGAATATCTTTAAGGTGTTCCGTATTGACCTTAACTTTAGAGGAAATTATAATTCTGTTCCAGATGCAAGGAAAATAGGAGTGACTGGTAGTTTTGGGTTTTATTTTTAAGGGGATACTTCTTGTGGGATAGCTTGTTAGCATTTTTAAAAGCATGTCTTTTTTGAAGCCATAACCTAATCTTAACGCATCATAATTTGGCTAAATCGCTATTTCAGCGTATTTTTGCACGCCTTAAGAAATATGTTTTAAAGTAAATGGTTGTTATGCAGTTGTTTAATAAAGTGTAAGCTTAGGAAATTGTGAACTAATTGACACATTTCTCATGTATTTAAATACGAGAGATTTGAAATATAATATATTATGACAGCAGATAAAGTAACAACATTTGACGTATTAGTAGAGATTCCTAAGGGAAGCCGTAACAAGTATGAGTACGATTTTAAATTAAAGAGAATGCGTTACGATCGTATGATTTTCTCTTCCATGATGTACCCAGCAGATTATGGTTTTATTCCAGAAACTCTTGCGCTAGATGGTGATCCTCTTGATGTATTAGTATTAGTTACAGAGCCTACTTTTCCAGGTTGTGTGATTGAAGTAAAGCCTATCGGAGTATTCCACATGGCAGATGAAAAAGGACCAGATGAAAAAGTAATCTGTGTCCCAGTAAGTGATCCTTCTGCTAGTAAGCTTACAGATCTTTCTGACTGTAACCCACACTTAATAAAAGAGATTGAGCACTTCTTTCAAGTATATAAAGATCTTGAAGATAAGAAAGTAGACGTAGGTGGATGGGGAGATGTTCATGAAGCGAAAGCAATTATTCAAAAATGTATCGAACGTTACGAAGAATCTGATGTTCCTGTAGAAGAAGTTACTATCAAATAGATACTTTTTCATAATAAAGAATTAGTCAAAAAAAGCAGCCTTTAGGCTGCTTTTTTTGTTCTATCTTATTTCCTACATTAGTAGTTGTTAAATATTTTAAGGATTTATTTAAGAATCCCTTATAAAAACACCTAATAATATATGGAATCAATAATGATTTATGTGCCTATCGCACTAGCATTAATCGGGTTGATCTACATGCTCGTAAAAAAATCTTGGGTAATGAAACAAGACGCCGGAGACGGTAAGATGAAAGAGATTTCTGATCACATCTACGAAGGTGCGCTTGCCTTTCTTAATGCAGAATACAAGCTGCTCACCATTTTTGTAATTATTGTAAGTGTCTTACTTGCAATTGTATCATTTGTAGTTCCCACTACACACTGGCTCATTGTAATCGCATTTATATGTGGTGCTGTTTTTTCTGCTTTTGCAGGAAATATAGGGATGAAAATAGCCACAAAAACAAACGTGCGTACCACGCAGGCTGCAAGAACTAGTTTGCCTAATGCACTTAAAATCTCCTTTGGTGGAGGTACTGTGATGGGACTAGGAGTTGCAGGATTGGCAGTATTGGGTCTTACGGCTTTCTTTATCTTTTTCTTTCACTTCTTCATGGGTGGCGTGTGGACTAATACGACAGATATGACGGTAGTTCTTGAAACGTTAGCAGGCTTCTCACTGGGAGCTGAGTCTATCGCTTTATTTGCGCGTGTAGGTGGAGGTATTTATACCAAAGCGGCAGATGTAGGTGCAGACCTTGTAGGTAAAGTCGAAGCAGGTATACCAGAAGATGACCCACGTAATCCAGCGACTATAGCAGATAATGTGGGAGATAACGTAGGAGATGTTGCCGGTATGGGAGCAGATTTATTTGGTTCTTATGTTGCTACAGTGCTTGCGGCAATGGTTCTTGGTAATTATGTGATAAAAGATATGGGCGGAAGCATTACAGATGCCTTCGGAGGAATAGGTCCTATTTTATTACCTATGGCAATTGCAGGTGTAGGAATCATCATTTCTATTATAGGTACCATGCTGGTGAAAATTAAAAGTAACGATGCAAAGGAGTCTGAGGTCATGGGTGCGCTCAACATAGGTAACTGGACTTCTATAGTGCTCGTTGCTATTGCGTGTTTTGCACTTTGTAAGTGGATGCTACCTGAAACTATGCAAATGGAATTTTTTGGAGAAGGAATTCAAGAGATCTCATCTATGCGTGTCTTTTATGCAACAATCGTAGGATTAGTTGTAGGAGCGGTGATATCATCTGTGACGGAGTATTACACAGGGTTAGGTAAGTCACCTATCCTTAAGATAGTGCAACAATCAAGCACTGGGGCAGGTACAAATATCATTGCAGGTCTTGCAACAGGAATGATTTCTACGTTTCCTTCCGTACTGCTATTTGCAGCTGCCATCTGGGCGTCATATGCATTTGCAGGATTTTATGGAGTAGCACTAGCAGCTTCTGCCATGATGGCAACGACGGCAATGCAACTAGCAATAGATGCTTTTGGACCTATATCTGATAACGCCGGAGGGATTGCAGAGATGAGTGAGCAAGAGCCTATTGTACGTGAGCGAACAGATGTTTTAGACTCTGTGGGTAATACAACGGCGGCTACAGGTAAAGGGTTTGCAATAGCATCTGCAGCATTAACTTCACTAGCGCTTTTTGCGGCCTATGTAACTTTTACAGATATAGATGGTATTAATATTTTTAAAGCACCTGTTCTTGCAATGTTATTTGTGGGTGGTATGGTACCCGTAGTATTCTCTGCCCTTGCCATGAATGCGGTGGGTAAAGCAGCCATGGAAATGGTGGAGGAAGTACGCAGACAGTTTAGAGAGATTCCGGGTATCATGGAAGGTACTGGAAAACCTGAGTATGATAAATGTGTGGCTATTTCTACAAAAGCGTCACTCAAGGAAATGATGCTTCCTGGAGTACTTACTATAGGTTTTCCATTAGTAATAGCTTTTTTACCTATGTTATTTGGGATGGAGCATAAAGCGATTGCAGAGATGCTAGGAGGATATATGGCGGGAGTAACCGTAAGTGGCGTGTTATGGGCAATATTCCAAAACAATGCTGGAGGCGCATGGGATAACGCAAAAAAATCATTTGAAGCAGGAGTAGAAATAAATGGTGAGATGACTTTTAAAGGCTCAGATGCACATAAGGCTGCGGTAACTGGTGATACGGTAGGAGATCCTTTCAAAGATACATCTGGACCTTCTATGAATATATTAATAAAACTTACATGTTTAATAGGTTTAGTGATTGCTCCCATATTAGGTAGTCATGGTGACGAAGGACTCGCAATCACTGCTCCGGATGGTGCCGTTGTTGAGATTACTCAAGATGGTCGGATAAAAGAATCTAGGGAAGTAAAAAAAGAAGTTCGCTTCTCCATGGCAGAACAAAATGGACAATTTGTAGGAACGGTCACCATTATTACGGATGATAATGGGGAGGTGAGTACGACCAAAAAGGAATTTATGGGTACAGAAGCTCAGGTTAAACAGCAAATGGATGATTATGAAAAGGAAATAATAAACTAACATTCAAGTAATTCAAAACTAAAGCGAGCCAATTAGGCTCGCTTTTTTTATAACTAATTGGTATGGAGGTATAATGGTGTGTGTATTGTAATTTCTTAACAAACCTTTATTGTCATATTAATATACTTTAACCTTCATCTCGGGTATTTTTATAAAAAACAAGATTATGATACTACCTAAAACTAAAGTGCCTTCACTAGAAGTGCCTTTAATAAACGATACTAATTGGAAATTGAGTGAGCAAAATTCAGAAAATTTTACGCTCATTATTTTTTATAGAGGCTTGCATTGTCCCGTTTGTAAAGCACAGCTTGAGGATCTAGCGTCACAACTAGATAAATTTACAGAGCGAGGAATTAATGTAGTTGCGATAAGTGGAGATACAGAAAAGCGTGCAAAAATAGCAGGAGAAGATTGGGACGTTCCATCACTTCCTATTGGTTATAACTTATCATTAGAAAAAGCTAGAGAGTACGGGCTGTATATTTCTAAAGCAATTTCAGATAAGGAGCCAGACTACTTTACAGAGCCTGGACTATTTTTAATAAAGCCAGATGGTACACTTTTCTTCTCATCAGTGCAATCTATGCCGTTTGCAAGACCACAGTTTGACGATCTTTTAGGAGGAATTGATTTTATTATGAAAAAGGATTACCCTGCAAGAGGAGAGGTAAAAGATATTACATCATTATAGTAAATACTAAGCCACATTTTGTAAAAGGCGTACCATCTTCTGTGTACGCCCTTTTTTTTGTAGTGTTTTAGTTTACGCTTTCAGTGTGCTGAAGTTTATACTGAGCCTGCCGAAGTACGAAAGCGTAATTTTATAAAAAATCACCAAACTATGTTTTTTTCATCAAAGTCTGATCCTATACAAATAGATGGCTACCAGTCATACGGATCATCAAATCATTTATATTTAATAGGCAGGGCCCTTGAGCACGAGGGAGTAGATCTTAAGAAAACCAGCTTTCTTTCTGCACTAAAAAATGCTTACAAGCAATTTGCTAGTGATGAGTTGCGACACACAAAGCTAAAGGTGACACTTCCAGATAATACATCATTTTATACCATCACAGACGCCGAAGGGTATTTTAAAATTGATGAACAAGTCGACGGGCTAGGGGCACTGGCAAATGATGAGGGCTGGTTGCAAATGGTGATAAGTTTTGACGATGTGCAGAAGGATATTACTGTGTTAGGAGAGAATAGGTTTCCTATTGAGATGCTTATTCCAGCAAAAACTGCCTCTTACGGAGTGATAAGTGATATAGATGATACCATTTTACACACCGGTGTTGCCTCGTTATTAAAATGGAGGGTTATTTTAAATACCTTCTTTAAAAATGTAGGTAAACGCACTTCGTTAGAGGGTGCACCAGAACTTTATAGAAAATTACACGGAGGGAAATCTGGACAAGATGCAAACCCAATGTTTTACGTGAGTAACAGCCCATGGAATTTATATAGTTATCTCGAGTCCTTTGTAAGGAATCAAAAGTTTCCTAAAGGGCCTATATTATTGAGAGATTTACGCGGTCCTTTTGAAAAAACACCAAAACCAGAAAAACCTCATAAGCAGCATGAGATTAGAAATATACTAAATGCTTATCCTAAGCTTAAGTTTGTACTCATAGGAGATAGTGGAGAGCATGATGTAGATATTTATCTAGAAGTGGCTAAGGAATACCCAGAGCAAATAATAGCTGTTTATTTGCGTAGTGTAAAACACAAGAAAAAGGTACTTAGAGTAAAAAGTGTTTTGAGCCAATATGAGACTACTCCTGCTGTACTAGTAGAAAAAAGCTCCTTTGCAGAGGAGCACGCAAGATCAATAGGACTTATATCGTAAAAGCATAAAAAACGGCTACTTGAATCAAGTAGCCGTTTTTGTGTATTATTAAGTTGCTTTGTGACTACTGTCTTTCAAAACGAAATTCTTGATTTGTTGTAGATGTTCTATCTGTACTTACGTCTACATCCATAAATTCTATTCTCAATTGGCTATTGTTAAATGAAGTCACATCTCCTGTGTTACCACCGTCAAAAGTTATTGTTTGATCTGCATCGTTTACAGTATAACTACCTGTATCAGAATCGACAATAATTTCAGTTTCTTCTACTGGGTCGTTGTTTTTTAATTGAGTAGTTGTTGTTAAACGGTATTGGAAGCTAGTAGTGTAAGTTCCGTTTGCGTTAAAAACGATGTTTGATGATCCAAAGGTGTCACCTACCTCAGTGATAGTTGTCGTAGCCGTCCCTCCTGTTACTTGCTGTTCTATTACCTCCTCACTTTCAAGAAATGTGAAGTTATATGTTCCTTCAAGAAGTGCTGGAGTTAATGTAGGTCCTGCTGGTGTACCGTCATCATCATTACCACAAGAAATAGCCATTACAGAAATAGCAAAGATTAAAATAAATTTAAGATTTTTCATAATATTTGTTAGTTTTTCAAGGCGCAAAACTAGGCTATTTAATTCAATTAGAAAAGTATTTTACATATGTAAAGAAATACATTTCTATGTGTAAATAACTGAAATTAAGCAAGTAGTAATGTTGTTTTAACTCTAGAAAAGACCGTTTAACTCAGCATCTATTCTATTAATAATATCCCCTAAGTCTTCTGGATTATCTACAAAGTTAATATCATCTACATCGATAATGAGAAGCTTTCCTTTTTTATAACCATGTATCCATGCTTCATAACGCTCATTAAGACGACTTAAATAGTCGATAGAGATAGAATTTTCATAATCTCTCCCTCTCTTATGTATTTGTGATACTAGGTTAGGAATAGAGCTACGTAAATAAATCATCAAGTCTGGTGCATCTACCACACTTTCCATCAAGTCAAAAAGAGACTTGTAGTTATTGTAATCACGATTAGTAAGAAGACCCATCGCATGAAGGTTAGGAGCAAAGATGAATGCATCTTCATAAATAGTACGATCTTGAATAATCGTTTTGTCGCTATCTTTTATATCTAGTAGTTGTCTAAAACGACTGTTTAAAAAGTAAATCTGAAGATTGAAAGACCAGCGTTCCATCTCATTATAAAAATCATCTAGATATGGATTATCTACAACATCTTCATATTGTGGAGTCCAGTTAAAGTGTTTAGATAAAAGTTTAGTTAAGGTAGTTTTACCTGCTCCGATGTTACCGGCAATTGCAATGTGCATGTTAAGGTTTTTTAGGAAGTTTTAGTCGGAAAGCAGCTAACTTTTGACCGGTGTAAAGATACAGGATTTCGCCATTCAACGAAAGTTGTTTTATGGTAAAATCTGGAGTATCTAATGCAATAAAATCGTTGGATTCTTTTGGTTTGTAGTGTAATTTGCCCTGTGATAGCAAGATAACAGCGCCTTTGCTTTGAGAAATGAGCGTGATATCTTGTAAGGCTGTTTTACTTAAAAAGCTACCGTAGTTATTGTAATGAAACAACCCTATTTCATTTACTACCCACGCAAAATTAAAATTAGTTGCTAGTGTCGTAGCATTAACTGGCATAGGTGGGAATTGTGTGGTTATTTGATCTGTATTCCAGTCAAAAATCTCAAGTTGTTGTAGGTCTGTATTAAATACCCATAAACGTCTATCACCATTTGTCGCAACATGACTTATGTTTCTAAAATCATCTATGGCAGAAAAATTAATGCGGGTAATCTCACTCAATGTATTGTCTAGTATTACTGCGGTATTTGTAGCTTCATAAAACACACTTATTTTAAGAGGATTAAGAATGTCTACCGAAGTGATAGCACCTAGCTGTAGTGCAGTAAATTGATAACCGTCATTAATATCGCCTTTATATAAAACATCATCTTTAATATGATACAAGGCATTAAAAGTATCAACTCCTATAAAAGTATCTGCCTCGAGTGTCACCTCATTAACCTTTTCTAAAGTGTAATTCTGGCTTGTCACCGTGATGGTGGCAAGCAATAGTAGTATGTAAATCAGTTTGTGCATTAATGAGCAAAGTACAAAAATCTAGCCGTTATAGTTAATACCTTTGTAAGGTGAAAAAAGAGATTGAAAATAGAGAAGATGTATATACACTTGTAACCACTTTTTATGGTCGCATACGTGGTGATGTTTATTTGGGACCTATTTTTAATAAACACATTACAGACTGGCCACATCACTTTGAGCATCTCACAGACTTTTGGGAAGGCAATTTGTTCTTTAAAAAGATCTTTACGGGAAGACCTTTACAAACGCACAAACGTGTAGATAGAGATGAAGGCTACACTATAAATGAGCAACACTTTGGTGTGTGGCTCAATCACTGGGTACAAACGGTAGATGAGTTATATGAAGGCGAACTTGCAGAGATGGCAAAGTTTAGAGCTCGTAAGATTGGAACTTTTTTTCTGGTAAATATGTTTCAAGCAAAGCCTTCACGCTAGCAGATGAGCTTATAGCCATATCCTCTTACGTTTACGATTTCTATAGTACTGTCCTCTTTCAGCTTTTTTCTAAGTTTTGATATAAAGACGTCCATACTTCTCGCAGAAAAGAAGTCATCATCACCCCATAATTTTTTAAGAATAAGTGATCGGTCTAGAACGGCATTACGATTTTTATGAAGATGAAATAGTAAATGAGATTCCCTGTGAGTTAACTTTTGTACGCTTTCGCGAAATCGTAATTCCTGCCTCGTAAAATCAAAATGATAATTACCGATGGTAATGGCCTCTGCCTTTTGCTGTAATGTTTTACGTTGCAGTAAATTCTGAATTCTCACAATAAGTTCTTCTACACTGAAAGGTTTTTTGAGATAATCATTGCCACCTATACTAAACCCCTCAACCACATCTGCAGTTTGTGACTTTGCAGTGAGGAAAATAATAGGAATCTTATCATCTTGTTCACGAACCTCTTTTGCCACGGTAAATCCATCTTTTTTTGGCATCATCACATCAAGAACTAAGATGTCTGGTTTTTTAAGTTCGTATTGTTTTATCACTTGCACACCTTCTGTGCAGAGTTTAACGGTAAAGTCTCGGCTCTCTAGACTTTCTTTTACAATAAGCCCAAGTGCTGGCTCATCCTCTGCGAGCAAAATATAAGGTTTAGTCATTGCCATCTGGGATTGTAATTTTAAATGAGGTTTGAGGAGTAGTGAGAACTTCAATAGCGCCTCCGTGTTTTTCAATAATAGTTTTGGTGTAGTAAAGTCCTATCCCAAAACCTTTTACATCATGGGTGTTTCCCTTAGGAACACGATAAAACTTCTCAAATAATTGAGCCGCCTGATCCTTAGAAAGTGATGTGCCAGCATCTGTAATTGACAGATGGATAGTGTTATTGCTGTTTGTTATAGCTATTACTATTGGTGGTTTACCATATTTAGTAGCATTGTCTACAAGATTATCTATGGCATTTTCTAGATGAAAAATATCTACAGTAGCCCATATGGAAGACGTTGTACTCTTAACTGTTATAGGAATCTCAGGTGCAATTTCTTTATATTTTTTAATCAGATGTTCAAGCATTTCCACTAAGTTGTAATGCTCTTTTTGTAACGATAAATCATTCTTATCGAGTGTAGCGGTGTCTAGTATGCGTTCCACCATAGTATTGAGCTTACCTAACTGTGTGGTAGACATGGCGAGGTATTTCTCTGTTTTCTCCTTGTCGTTTTCTTTATTAAAATGCTGTATCCCCTCAATTGCTGCACTTATGGTGGCTATGGGTGTTTTAAACTCGTGCGTGATATTACTTATAAAATCATTTTTAATCTCTGCAAGCTGCTTTTGTTCTCGTATGATTTTAAGGAGGTAGAGTAGGCTGGCAATTACAGCTGCAATTAGTATAAATGAAAGTAATATACCTGCTAGGTTACGTTTTAAGATAATGGTGGTAATATCATTAAAACCTAGAGAGAGTATACTTTCTGCAGGGAGCAATTTTGAATTTGCAACCACATTAAAATCATAGGTTGGGCTGAGTTGTGTGGAAACCCCTGGAATGGGGCGTGAGATGGTGTCTCCTTTTGGGCTATATGTGAGACTGTGTGCTGCGCGATCTATTCCTAAAGTCAGTAATTGCTCTTTTACAAGTGTATCTAATTTTTTTATATCAATGGTATCATCGTTAAATGATATAACGATTTTTGATGAAAGTGTTTCTAGAGCGTTTTTTCTATCGCGCAACCTCAATTCTCCAGAAGCAAGTGTGTCATATTTAGCGATACTATCTGTTTTAAGGCGTTGCTTTGCAAAGAATCGCTGCAACCTATTACTGTTGTTTTTTAATGTGTCTTTATTTGAGCCTCCATTGATGACAAGCGTAGAGGTGTTGGCATTATTTTTTTCAAAGTGCTTGGTGAGTGCTTGTTGTTGCTGGCTCTGTATTATAGAATCTATTTTTTCTGGATGAGCACCTTCTATCGTGAGAAAACCTAAGCTATCCAGATTGTTTTCTATCTGTATATGTTCAATGCTTATAACACTGCTATCCGTTTTCTTTCTAAGAAAATCTTTAAACCCATCTGTTTCGAGGTAATCCCCTGTACCTTTTTCATAATTTGAGAAAATACCTATGGTATTTTGTGCAGCTAGCTCCTCATAATATTGGCCTACTGCTAGATCAAGACCTATTTGCACATCACGCACAAGCTGTACTTTTCCAGCCTCATAGTTTTTGTAGTTCCAATATAATTGG
Organism: uncultured Dokdonia sp.; assembly: GCA_913060645.1. GTDB lineage: Bacteria > Bacteroidota > Bacteroidia > Flavobacteriales > Flavobacteriaceae > Dokdonia. Next base: position 12,666 of record CAJXSW010000052.1, read on the forward strand.
ATTGCTAGCGTCAGTGTAATCACGGTAACGATAAAGTATATAATATAAGTGTACCTCTTGTCTTCCATAATTCAAAGATGCTTTATAAGGAGCTCTTAAGCAAATTGGTTAACACTCGTTAACGGTAGTTAACGTTAGTATCTTGTTTATTTTCAGATATTTGAATCATCAATAAATCATGTCAATCAAAAAGCAATCAATTATGAAATCACTTATTATTACCATGCTAGTTACAGTTTTTGCTTTCGCGAAAGCGTACTCACAACAACTCTCAGGAGTAGCAACCTATCAATCGCAACGATCTTTTGACTTTAAAATGGACGATGATAAGAACAATGGAATGACCGCCGAAATACAAAAGCAACTACAAGCTCAGATGAAAAAACAGTTTCAGCAAGAGTATACACTTGCTTTTGTGGGTGCAGAATCTACCTACCAACAAGAAGAAAGCCTCGCTGCTCCTGCGCCATCTACTAATGGGATTACAGTCTCAGTTTCTGGAACCAAAGGCATAACGTATCACAATACAACAGAGCAAAAACTAATAAAGGAAAGCGAGATTATGGGGAAGGAGTTTTTAGTGAACGACTCACTGCCTAAACTAAAATGGATACTAGAAAAGGAAATTAAGAACATAGGAGTATACACTTGTTTTAAAGCTACCATCTCAGAAGAATATGAGCAGCCATCTTTTAATGAAGAGACCGGAGAGGAGGAAGAATCTGTTACAAAGACGAGAACAATCACCGCATGGTACACGCTAGATATACCTGTAAATCATGGTCCAGATGAGTACTGGGGATTACCAGGCTTAATACTAGAAGTGAGTGATGGTAAATTCTCACTTATGTGTACAAAAGTAGTGTTGAACCCAAAAAAGGAAGTGCAAATAGCTTTACCAGAAAAAGGTAAAGTGGTTGCTCAAGATAAGTTTAATAAGATTCAAGAAGAAAAAATGGATGAAATGATGGAGCGCCACGGAGGTAAAAGAGGTAAAAATGGAAGTCGCGTGTTTACAACCACAGAAATCATCCGCAACTAGAGTTCTTAAAATTTTCTTAAAATTGAAAAGCTCATCAAACTATGCGCTACTTTAAAAGTCTAAAGTATAAATAATTAGAAATATGACTCTTAAAACATCCCAGTGGTTGTGCATTGCATTTGTGACACTTACAGTAGGTACAGCTGTTCAAGCACAGAAAATAGAAGGTGTTGCCACTTACCAAACTAAAACTACGATAGATATGTCACGCTTTAATCGTGGTGGACAGCAACTGACGGAAGCTCGTAAAAAGCAGATTGCAGAGCGCATGAAAAATTTCTTAGAAAAGGAATATACACTGAGCTTTAATAAAGATGAGTCTTTTTATAAAGAAGAAGAAAAACTTCAAGCGCCTGGACAAGGTGGAGGTGGACGTGGTTTTGGAGGAGGTTTTACACAAGGAGGTATCTACTCTAACCGTGTATCAAATGATTATGCTCGTGAAAATGACATGATGGGTAAGATTTTCTTAGTAAAAGACACCTTAAATAATTTAGAATGGGAGCTCGTAAAAGAGAGCAAGGTAATAGGACAATATCCAGTTTTTAAAGCGGTAGCGACTAGAAATATAGAGCAGAATATGTGGAGCCGAATGGGAAGAGGAGCGAGACAAGGACAGAGAGGTCGTGAGAAAAAAGAAGATAGTACTGCTACTACTAGTGCATCAAGCGACATTGAAATAGCAGAAGAGGAACCTAAGACAGAAACTATAGTTGCCTGGTACACACCTATGATCCCTGCGAGTCACGGACCAGATGAGTTTGGTGGTTTACCAGGACTCATTTTAGAGTTAAGTACAAACAATACAACGATTCTTTGTACTAAAGTGGTACTTAATCCTCAGGAGCCTATCGCTATCGAGCCGCCTGTAAAAGGTAAAGAAGTGAGTAGAGAGGAATACCAAACCATCGTCGAGGAAAAGTCAAAAGAAATGGCAGAACGTTTTGGTGGAGGGAATAGAAGAGGGCAGCAAGGAGGAAGACGTTTTTAATAAACTAAGTAAGCTTTCAGTTTGTTGAAGTTTATACAGATCTTATCTAAAAATGAAATTAAGCAAACAATAACATCAATCAATATAATGATTATACCTGATATCTCTTGATAACAGGTGTGGCTAATCCAACCAACCTAAATGATACTAAAAAAAATAACATTGGTAATGCTTCTAGCATTACCCTTGACGCTCTTTGCCCAGTCTATAACGCTTAGAGGTGTTGTAAAAGACTCTATAGGGTCGCCACTTGAACTAGCAAACATTATCGCTACAAATAAAGCCGAAGGTACATTAGAATCTTATGGTATTACCGATGCATCAGGACGCTACCGCCTTGATCTTACTACAGGAATTACCTATGATATTAAAGTGAGTTACTTGGGATTGCAATCTGTAAATGAAGAAATAAATGTTGCTCAAGATGCCCAAGATATTACTAAAGACTTTACGTTAAAGGAAGATCCTAATCAGCTAGATAATGTGGAGTTGGTATATGAGATGCCTGTTACCATTAAAGGTGATACCATTGTTTATAACACGGATAGTTTTACAAATGGAAATGAGAAAAAACTAGGTGACGTTCTCAAAAAGCTCCCTGGGATAGAGGTTAATGATGATGGTGAGATAGAGGTAGAAGGAAAGGTTGTTTCTAAGGTGATGATTGAGGGGAAAGATTTTTTTGATGGAGACTCTAAACTTGCTACAAAAAACATCCCTGCAGATGCACTTAAAAAGGTTGAGGTTCTTAAAAACTATAATGAGGTCTCTCAAATGCGAGGTCTAGGTAATGATCAAGATAACGTCGCGATTAATATACGTCTTAAGGAAGGTAAAACTAATTTCTGGTTTGGAGATCTTACAGCAGGTGCTGGTGATGGAGAGAAGTTTAGATATTTAGGTAAAGCAAAACTATTTTACTATAGCCCTAAAGGGAGTATTAATATTATCACAGATTTTAATAATACGGGAGAGGTGCCATTTACCTTTAGAGACTACTTTAATTTTACCGGGGGTTTTAGAAACTTTAATCAGCGAGGTGGGACTTCTTTTAATGTAAGTGATGGTGGTCTAGGTTTTCTTACTACTCAAAATAATCGCGCAAACGAAATTGAAACGGGTTTTGCAGCGGCCAACTTTACATATACGATTAACCCGAAATGGGATATAAGTGGTCTTGCGTTACTTTCAGATAACAAGACAAACTTTGTAAATAACTCGCTAAATACATTTATCAATCAGGGATTTACACAAGGTTTCAATGAGAGTACAGATCAGCGCAATCAGTTAGGTATGGCAAAACTGAGTTCTGTATATAAGCCGAACGCAAACTTGCAGTTTGATTATGATGTGCTCGTAAAAAAGTCTAAGCAAACAGAATTTTCAGACGGTACTAGTATCGTAACAAGAGATGGAGCCGTACAAGAAGATGTGGTAGATCAAGACAAGGAGAATGAACCATTTTCTGTCAATCAGAATGTAAATCTGTACTACACACTTGATGAGAACAACATATTCTCAGGGACTATCCAGCATTTGTATCAAGATGAAGATCCGTTTTATAACGCTACGCTTTCTCAAGAGCCATTTACAGCGCCTGACCCAGCAGATATGACAAATGAAATAAGCTCTATTGATTTTATGCCTGGTGCAAATGGTCTTTTTGATATCAATCAAAACAAAAATATCAAAACCAATAAGCTAGATGCAAAATTAGATTACTATTACATACTTAATAAAAAGAGTAACATTAATATTACTGCAGGAACAACCTTAAGTCGCCAAGACTTTAATTCTAATCTATTTCAAATTTTAGAAACAGGAACGGTAGATGATCTTACCGAGACACTAGATGGTACTATTATAGGTAACGATGTTGCATTTAACTTTAGTGATGTGTTTGTAGGACTTCACTATAAACTTAAAACAGGAATTTTTACAATTACTCCAGGATTGACATTACATAATTATACTACAAAGAGTGAGCAACTAGGCACAACAACAGAAGATAGTGATGTGAGACTACTGCCAGACTTATTTACGGTATTAGATTTCTCTCAAGGGAAAAGTTTACGAGTAAACTACCAGATGACAGCGCAGTATACAGACGTAAATAATTTTGCCGAAGGCTTATTATTTAATAACTACAATAGTTTATATCGTGGTAACAGAGAGATAGAAAATGCTATCTATCACAATGCAAGTATCAATTACTTTAGCTTTAGCATGTTCAACTTTACGAGTCTCTTTGGAGGAGTAAATTATTCTCGCAGAGTAGATCCTATAAAGACTTCTGGGTCATTTGTAGGGATAAACCAAGTAGCTAGTCCAGTAAACAACACAAACTTTGCAGATGAGACATTAAGTGCTAACGCACGTTTCTCAAAACGTTTTAAGAAGTGGAAACTTAACGTGAGTGCAAATGGAAGCTATAGTGATCTTAATAACATTATCAACGGTGAAGATAGAAACACAAAAAACCTAACACAGAATTATAGAGCAAGTGCAGAGACAAATTTTAAAGAAGTGCCAAATTTTGAAATAGGTTACAACTTTACAAGCACAAACTCAGATAATGGCGTGACAGATAGAACCTTCTTTACAAATAGACCTTTTGCAAACGCAGAGTGGAATTTCGGTAAAGGTTTTACATTAGGTGCAGACTGGAGTCTTTATAACTATGATGACAATGATGATAGTACAGAGATTGATAATATGTATTCTTTTCTTGAAGCAAACTTGTATTACCAGAGGCCAGATAGTCAGTGGGAGTTCCGTATACAGGCTACAAACCTCTTAAATGTGGATACCATTTCAAGTAACAATGTGAATGATTTTCAAATTTCAAATACAGAGTATTTTGTACAACCTAGAATAGCGATGTTTACAGTAAAATATAATCTATAATGAGCTAATTGCTAAGTAGATATTGCATAACGACCTCTGTAAAAAGAGGTCGTTTTTGTTTTTTATTATTATTTTAGGATGATGATTAAAGAAACATATGATAAGTCAAGAGTAATTAATTTCTCAGACGCTGTATTTTCTATAGTAATGACGCTGCTCATTCTAGAGGTGGGTGTTCCTACTATAAGTGAGATTAATACACAACCCTTCCGTAGTGTTCTTTCGGCTAGAATACCTGATTTTATAGGGCTTTTTGTGAGTTTTATGGTTAGTGCACTCTACTGGATGGGTCACATAAAATTAATGCGTTATGTAAGTGTGATTTCTGGTAGATTACTTTGGATAAATATCTTTTTTCTACTTGCTATCGTAATTTTACCATTCTCAACAGCAATGTATATAAATGGCTTTGACCAAGCTGGCCCTTTCATATTTTACTGTATTAACCTTAGTGTGATAGGGTTTTTTAATATAGTGATGTTGCGTTATGTCTTTCACTCAGAAAAGCAACTCTCAGGTTTTACAAGGTTACGTTACCGCTGGTACAGAGCTAGAGGTCTTAATGTGATGATTGTTTGGGTTATTGCAGGTGTTGTAGCGATCTCCATGCCTAGTCTTTCTCGTTTTATATTTTTACTTCTTTTTGTAGTCCAATTTGTTATTGATCGTCGTTTTAAGAAAAAATTGACAGTAGCGAGCTAGTGTTAAAAATGTGGTAAGTATAAGGTTCACGCTTTCGCGAAAGCGTAACTTTAAAGAAAAAAGCTATGAAATATCTCTTAGCCTTACTGATCACAACGACTATGAACACGACACCGCTCTCTTTTGATTTTGGAACTTCTTGCAACACCTGTGATGACTGGTTTGTCGTATTGGATGGTGTTATGGGAGGATTATCTACAGGTAGCATTGAGCAAACTAGCGAAAGTATCATCTTTCGCGGAAGCGTAAGTCTCGAGAATAATGGAGGTTTTGCCTCGCTGCGCACTCCTTACCAGTCTTATGATTTGTCGGGTTATACAACCGTGACTGTACGATATAAGTCTACGGGACAAGACTTTGGGCTTACGCTCAATAAGTATAAAAGATTCTGGAGACCGAATTATAAAATCAATTTACCGATAACGGAAGGTGAGTGGAAAACTGTCACTTACAATCTTTCAGATTTTGGAACATATAGACTTGGTGAACCTTTGGAAGGTCACCCAGACAAAGATGACCTGGCTTCAATCATTCGTCTAGGACTTATCTCAAACACAAAAGCTGCTACAGATTTTGAAATTGAAGTAGATAAAATCGTATTTGAGTAATTACATCTAAATCATTTCGAGCCTGTCGAGAAATCACATAACAGGGAGCGCATGCGAGTAATCATAAAGCTATCGCTATGATAATGTATAAACCAAAAAAGGGAGCCATTAGGCTCCCTTTTTAATACGTATATAAGCTGTCTCTTATACACATCTGACGCTGCCGACGAAGAGGATAGTGTAG
>CAJXSW010000053.1 GCA_913060645.1 uncultured Dokdonia sp.
TACGAGATAGGAGTCCGTCTCGTGGGCTCGGAGATGTGTATAAGAGACAGAGCAACTATAGTAATCTCTATGCTTCCTGCTCGTTTCCATATTGAGGTTGCTAGAGACTGTGTCACTTTTGAAAAGTCTATGGTAACTGCTTCTTATATTTCTGAGGAGATGGAAGCGCTTGATAGCGCAGTAAGAGAAAAAGGTCTTGTATTTATGAATGAAATAGGCCTAGACCCAGGTATAGATCACATGAGTGCCATGCAGGTAATAGACCGTATACGCGATAAAGGAGGAAAGATGATTCTGTTTGAATCTTTTACAGGTGGTCTCGTTGCTCCAGAAAGTGATACAAATCTCTGGAACTATAAATTTACTTGGAACCCTCGTAATGTCGTTCTCGCAGGTCAAGGTGGCGCAGCCGAGTTTATACAGGAAGGCACTTACAAATATATTCCATATCAACGCCTTTTTAGACGTACAGAATTTTTACAGATAGAAGGTCACGGTCGTTTTGAAGGATATGCAAATCGTAATTCTCTTAAGTATCGCTCTGTATATGGTCTTGATGACATCCCTACATTGTATCGCGGCACCATACGTAGAGTTGGCTTTTCTAGAGCTTGGCAAATGTTTGTGCTTCTAGGTATGACAGACGATAGTTATCAACTAGAAAAAACGGAGCACATGAGCTACCGTGATTATGTAAATTTATTTTTACCATACTCCCCTACAGATTCGGTAGAGTTAAAACTGCGTCACTACCTCAAGATCGATCAAGATGATTTACTCTGGGACAAATTATTGGAGCTTGATCTTTTTAATGCTACCAAAAAACTAGGACTTACAAATGCAACTCCTGCTCAAGCATTACAACGCATCCTAGAAGATAAATGGACGCTAGATGCTAAGGACAAGGACATGATTGTCATGTATCATAAATTTGGCTATGAACTTGACGGTAAGCGCAAGCAGATTGATGCAACCATGGTAAACATAGGCGAAGATCAAGTAGAAACCGCAATGGCGAGAACGGTAGGTTTGCCAGTAGCTATGGCAACCTTGCGCATTCTTAACGGCGAGATCACTACACCTGGAGTGCAATTACCTATTAAGAAAGAAGTGTATGAACCTATTCTCAAAGAACTGGAAGAGTATGGCATCACCTTTAAAGAATACGAGGTTGACTATCTAGGTTATAATCCAGATATCGTAGGAGGATAACCTTTTTAAAAATTGAATTACAGTTTATAACTATTTATATATCTTGTAGTTTAAATATAGAACCTTCTTGAGATGAAAATTGTAAAAGACGAACTTATAATAGATGGTATAGATAAGATAATCTTGCGCCAACTTATGGAAGATGCTCGTAAGCCTATTCTTGAAATTGCTCGTAAAGTGGGCATTTCTGGAGCTGCCATACACCAGCGTTTACGCAAGCTAGAGAAGTCTGGACTCATAGCTGGCTCTAAGTTTATTATAGACCCAAAAGTACTAGGCTACCGCACACAAGCATTTATAGGAGTATATCTTGATAGAGCTGCAAATAATGCAAGAGCAGTGCGACAACTTAAAGATATTCCAGAAGTAATAGAGTGTCATTACACTACTGGAAACTGGTCTGTACTTATCAAAATTCTCTGTAAAAATAACGAGGACTTAATGAATTTACTCAATAAAAAGATTCAAGCGATAGACGGTGTATCACGCACTGAAACCTTTATCTCACTTGATCAACAAATAGACAGACAGATTAAAATCTAATTTTTTACGCTTTCGCGAAAGCGTACCACTACAATTAAAACCCATTATTTACGCATAAAAAAACCTCTCACTTGGAGAGGTTTTTCTTTTAACTAAGCTTTTGTTACAGCCCAGGATAACTACCCGTTAGGATTTCAATACCATCGATTACCCAACCTACAATAAAGAAACCTGCTGTAAGAATAAATAAGATGTTCCAGCCTATTGGGCTTCCTAAGTACCATCTGTGTGCTGCAAAACCTCCTAAGAATAACCATAATAAAATAGCTATCAATTGGCGATCTGCTTCTACTGCTGCAGGAGAAGTAAGTACTTCTGCCTGATCATCCTCAGTAAGTGTTACTCCGTTTACGGCAGCAACAGCTGTTCTCTGTACTGGAAATCCAGCATAGGTATTTGTAACGGCAAGCATTACAAACGCAAATAATAGTGTAATTTTGAGTCTCATAGTTTGGTTTTGTTTTTATTAGACCTAACTAAATTACCTAAAAAACAGCTATGTACTTACGAAGAATTCTCTTTTTTACATATTTCCTGCTCGCAGCAACTGCTTACGGCCAACTTACTGCTTATGAATATATGGGCGTTATAAAACTTAATGACTCGGCTTTTATTTCTTATAAACTAGCCTTTGAGGAAGTAGATGGTAGAGTACAAGGATACTCCATGGCAGACTTAGGCGGCAAGCATGAAACTAAGTCTAATATTAAAGGAATTTATGATAGTGAAAACAAAATATTCTCCTTTGCCGAATATGATATTGTGTACACAAAATCTCCACTAGGTGAGGTAGACATGTGCCTCATAAACTTTGAAGGTAAAATGAGAAACCTTGAAAACAATAAAGCTTTTAGCGGTGACTTTAAAGGCCTCTACCCAGATAAGAGCTCATGCCTAGATGGAATGCTTATCATGTCTGCCACAGAAGAGGCGCAAGCTAGAATTGCCAAGCTAGACAAGAAGATTCAGAAATCTAAAAAGGTAAGTCAAGAATTAAAAGATAGAATTTCGGCAAAGCGCTCTGTAGATACGCTTACCATGAGTATCGTAAGAAAGAATGAAAACCTCAACGTTTTTACTAAAACTAAAGATGTTGTGATTTCTATTTATGACTCTGGGAAGGTAGATTATGACCGCATAAACCTTTATGTGGATGATGTACTTATACTAGAAGATTACTCAATAGAAAAAGCTAAAAAGCAAATACCAATCACTATTACCAAGAAAACAACCGTAGTGCGCGTAGAAGCCCTTACAGAAGGAACCTCTCCGCCTAATACGGTTAAAGTAGAGATACAAGACGGCATGAGTTTAATCATTACAAGAACGAGTCTTAAAACGGGTGAAAAGGCAGAGCTTACCTTAGTGAAGCAGTAAAAGAAGTTAGATTTCTTCCGAATAAAGCACAAAAAAACCCACGCTATAGACGTGGGTTTTTCTATTTAATATTTTCGCGAAAGCGAAAATAGTTTTATGTCTGTGCGACTCTCGCCTAGTATCTGTAGTACTCAGGCTTAAATGGCCCTTCTACTGTAACACCGATGTAATCTGCTTGCTCTGTAGAAAGAGTTTCTAGCTCTACACCTAGACGTGATAAGTGCAATGCTGCTACTTTCTCATCAAGGTGCTTAGGAAGCATGTATACTTCGTTGTTATAGTTTGCACTATTTTTCCAAAGTTCGATTTGTGCTAGTGTCTGGTTTGTAAATGAGTTACTCATTACAAAACTAGGGTGACCTGTTGCACAACCTAAGTTTACAAGACGACCTTCTGCAAGAACGATAATATCTTTACCATCTATAGTATACTTATCTACTTGTGGCTTGATTTCATCCTTAGTTGCTCCGTGTGTGCTGTTTAACCAGCCCATGTCGATCTCATTATCAAAGTGACCTATGTTACATACAATCACCTTATCCTTCATTGCCTCAAAGTGCTCTGGGCGTATGATGTCCTTGTTTCCAGTAGTAGTAATCACGATATCTGCGTTACCTACTACAGAGTTAAGTTTCTTTACTTCAAATCCGTCCATTGCAGCTTGAAGCGCACAGATAGGATCAATTTCTGTTACTGTAACAATAGAACCTGCTCCTTTAAAAGAAGCTGCAGTTCCTTTACCTACATCTCCGTATCCACATACTACTACACGCTTTCCAGCAAGCATAGTATCTGTAGCACGACGTATAGCATCTACCGCACTCTCACGACATCCGTACTTGTTGTCAAACTTAGACTTAGTTACAGAATCATTTACGTTTATTGCTGGCATAGGTAATGTTCCTTTCTTTACACGCTCGTAAAGACGGTGTACACCAGTCGTAGTTTCTTCAGAAAGACCTTTAATATCTTTTGCAAGTTCTGGGTAACGATCTAATACCATATTAGTAAGATCACCTCCATCATCAAGGATCATGTTTAATGGCTTACGATCTTCTCCAAAGAAAAGTGTTTGCTCAATACACCAGTCAAATTCTTCTTCATTCATCCCTTTCCAAGCATATACTGGTATTCCAGCATCTGCGATTGCTGCAGCAGCTTGATCTTGAGTAGAAAATATGTTACAAGAAGACCAAGTTACCTCTGCTCCTAGCGCTTTTAATGTTTCAATTAATACAGCTGTCTGTATTGTCATATGCAGACATCCTGCGATACGAGCACCTTTAAGCGGCTGCTCATCTCCATACTCTTCACGTAGAGACATAAGCCCAGGCATCTCTGCCTCTGCAAGTTCGATCTCTTTGCGTCCCCAGCCCGCTAGGGAAATATCTTTTACTTTGTACGGTACGTACGGTACTGTCTTTGTGCTCATAATTTGTATATTTAGCTTATTTCTTAGCAGTGGCAAATTTACGCAATACCTTACAGAAAACCTTTTAATCGATGCCTCTTTACAAAACGATAACAATTAGCTCGAGTACAACAGTCTATATTTGGAAGATTGAAGAAGATATTACTACGCTTTCGCGAAATATAAAACTTACAGATCATTGCCAGAATAGACTACAAGGAATGAAGTCTGAGCTTCATCAAAGAGGCTTCATGAGTATACGCCATCTCCTCGCCGAAGCTGGATATACAGATTTCGATTTATATTACGATAAGAATGGGAAACCCCACCTTCATGATGGAAAACACATTTCTATCACACATAGCTACACCTTCACTGCCATTATTGTAAGTGATCAACCCGTAGGTATCGACATAGAAAAGCAACGTGACAAAATCTTGCGCATTGCTCATAAATTTACACCTATAGAAGAATATTACACACTTACTAATGCAGATGCTCGCATGCGCAAACTCACCATTGTATGGGGAGCAAAGGAATCACTTTACAAACTATATTCACAAGAAGGACTGAGTTTCTTAAAGCATATTGACGTTACAGATTTTGATTTTGACGATGGCAAGACTATAGCCACGGTAAATTATGAAGGCGCAGTCACCACCTATGATCTCACCTTTATGGAGTTCGAGGGATTTACTTGTGTATATGGGTTTTGATTTTGGTCCCGATAGCTATCGGGATTGAAGGTTTTACCTGCGTCTACGGTTATTAATAATGAATAGCATTCTTTGTACTGCAATTCCTACCTTCGTGTGGTGACTATATATTCCCAAATCATACATAAAAAAGAAGAAGGCGGTAAACTACTCGCAATTCTCATAGATCCAGATAAGTTTGAATTGGATTCCGCTTTCGCGAAAGCGTACTTGAAAAAAATACCCACCGCCACAACCCATATTTTTATAGGCGGAAGTACAGATCCAGCACGTAAAACAGCAACTGTGGTCCAACTTCTAAAAGCCGAAACAGCATTACCCATTATTCTGTTTCCTGGAAATTACAATCAGGTTACTCCAGATGCAGACGCAATATTATTTTTATCATTACTATCTGGTGATAATGCCGAATTTTTAATAGGCCAGCAAACGAAAGCTGCGAGAGCAGTACAACAAAGTGAGCTTGAAGTAATCCCCACTGGATACTTACTCATAGACGGCGGCTCTGTAACTGCCGTACAACGTGTGAGCCAGACGAGCCCAATGTCGCAAGATGACACAGAACGCATAGTAGACACGGCACTTGCAGGACAGTATTTAGGTAAAAAATGTATCTATCTAGAAGCAGGAAGCGGAGCAAAAAAGGCAGTTCAACCTTCAATAATCAAAGCCGTTTGTGATACACTCACCATTCCAGTAATCGTGGGCGGAGGTATTAGAAATTCTACTCAAATGGAGCTAGCACATGAGGCTGGGGCAACAATGGTCGTTATAGGCACAGCTTTTGAAGAGAACTCATGGAATGACTGCTAATTGAATATTAAATCATCCTTATGAAATACATCATTTATCTAATAACGATTCTCATCACAACACAACTACTAGGTCAAACGACCTATGTAGTTGATGCGGTTTCAAAAACACCCGTATCCTTTGCTACTATTTCTTTTGGTGATGGAAGAGGAACGTTTGCAGGCGATGTTGGTGAGTTTACTTTTATTAGCTCAAAATATAAGGATATAGACAGTCTTTATATCTCGGCTATAGGTTTTAAGGAGCAAGCTTTTGCTGCCGCTAGCTTACCTAAAAAAATATTTCTAGCTCCAGAGGCTAGCTTACTTTCTGAAGTTATCGTTACTGCAGAAAAGAAAGGCAAATACAAGAAGAAAAAATACAAGGAGACCACACACACTAATTATTACAACTGCTGGCTCCCTACCGTAGAGAGTGAGGTCGCTGTTCTTTTTAATCGTGAGGATGGAAAATCTTCAAAAATTGCACAACTGTGGATTCCTATAAACTCAGAAAAGGAATATCGCAAAAAAGGTAACATGAAATTTTCTACCTTATTCCGCATTCAGTTTTATAAGAATGAGAATGGACTGCCTGGAACACCTGTAATTCATAGGGATATTGTTTTTCGCGTAAGTGAGCAAGATGATGAGATGTATGAACTCGATATAAATAAATATCAAATCTTTATTCCTAAAGACGGGATTTTTGCCTCCTTACAAGTGCTAGGATATGCAGATAAACAAGGAAAGCTCATACAGACTAAAAAATATAATGAAATTGAAACTCCTAGAGGAATTCAAAAAGTATCTATTACTTTTAGACCTTTATTACCGTTTACAAATGAATTGCCATCACAAAAAACGTATGTAAGAAGAGTATTCTTTAATGATAAAAAATGGCAAGTATTTGACCGTACTTACAATGAGCATTCGGCGCTAGTAAAAACTGGAAATGTAAATTATGGAATGGGTGCATTACTGCACATTTATCAAGAATAACAACTATGCAAATCTCTGTAGATCTTACTTTTAGTCCGCTACAAAATGATTACGAAATGTATATCATTAATTTTATAAAGCGACTACGCGACTCTGGTCTTACCATTATAGAAAATCCTCTTGCCACTCAAGTATATGGAGATTACGACAAGGTGATGACTACACTTACTAAAGAAATGAAGCGCAGCTTTGAGGAAATAGGCATCGGTCTATTTTATATTAAAATTGTAAAAACAGATCGCTCTGATTATGTCGCAGATTTTTGATTTCCTTTTTGGGCAGTACGCCACATACGACACCTTAGACATTGTCTTAGAACTTATAGCTGCCGTATTTACTATCGCATCTGTAGTTTACTCAAAACGAAATAACGTCCTCGTTTTTCCTACTGGAATGATTTGCACAGCAATCTTTGTGTATCTACTTCTCAAATGGGGACTACTGGGAGACATGATGATTAATGGGTACTACTTCATTATGAGTGTTTATGGATGGTACATCTGGACACAAAAATTAGACGGCGTTGCAGTTACTCCTATCACGAGAACCACTAGAAAAGAGCACCTCCTCTCTGTAGTTATATTTATTACATCTGCAATTTTTGTGTATATCGTATATATCATTTTTGATAAAATTGAACACTGGACATCTTACGTAGATATGATTACCACAGGCATCTTCTTTGTAGGCATGTGGCTTATGGCTAGACGTAAGATTGAGAACTGGATATATTGGATCATAGGTGACATTATCACTGTACCTCTTTATTTTTACAAAGGACTCACTTTCAGTAGTATTTTATATTTTGCACTCACTATTATTGCCATTTTTGGATATTTAGCATGGAAGAAGAACTTAGACAAGTCACCAGTAATTGCATAAGAGTTTGCCTTATTGGACCAGAAAGTAGTGGGAAAAGTACGCTTTCGCGAAAGCTAGCTCAGCATTACAACGCACCCCTAGTTCCAGAATATGCAAGAGAATATCTTCAAGATTTATGGGACACAGAGCAAAAGATATGTAGACCAATGGATCTGTTGCCTATTGCCAAAGGCCAGATAAAACTAGAGAATGCTGCAGTAGCTAATGCTACAAATCTAGTTATTTGTGATACTGATTTACTGACCACAAAAATATATAGCGAGGCTTACTATGATGGCTGGTGTCCAGAATTATTGGAAAAAATGGCATTAGAAAATAAATATGATTTGTACCTTTTAACGTACATAGACACTCCTTGGGAGCAAGATGATTTACGAGATCGCCCAGAAAGAAGAGAGGAAATGTTTAATTATTTTAAACATACCTTAGAGAAATATAAAAAACCATTTATTCTTGTAAAAGGCACCGTGCCTGAAAGAATGGTAACTGCTACCGAATCTATAAATACACTTTTAGTTTGAATATCACAGATCAAGACATAGAGCACATCACAAATTTAGGTGTAACCAAAGAGCAAGTTGAACAGCAATTTCAGATACTTCAGGAAGGAATTCCATTTGCAAACTTGCGCAGTGCCGCTACAAAAGGTAATGGTCTTATTGTGCTCAATACAGAAAAAGAAAAACAACTAGTACAACATTACGAGGATAGTAAAAGTGCGATAACTCCATTAAAATTTACTCCAGCATCTGGTGCAGCTACTAGAATGTTCAAGTTTCTATTTGAATTTGTTGAAGACTATAATCCTCAAGACGGAAGTATTAATGCATATATAAACAAGAAAGGGGTTCCAGAGCTTAGACTATTTTTTGTGGGTCTAGAAAGTTTTCCTTTTTACAAAAGAATACGCGCACGAATAAAAGACAAGTATGGTAAAGATGGAGCAGACATTAATGAAAATAGATTACGCTTTGTAAAAATAATGCTTGAAGAAAAGGAACTTAATTTTGGCAAAAAACCTAAAGGATTATTTCCTTTTCATGAATATAAAAAACATATAGCTACTGCCTTTGAAGAGCATCTTTTTGAAGGTGCTTTGTATGCAACAAAAGATACCGTTGCACGACTTCACTTTACAATTTCAAAAGAACATCAAAAGAGATTTTCAAAACGTTTTGATAAACGTAAAGACTATATAGAACGCAAAACAGGCATTACTTTTGACATATCTTATTCTTACCAGGACTCAGCTACAGATACAGTAGCCATTACAAAGTCAAATACTCTTTTGAGAGATGAGGATGGAAAAATCGTTTTTAGACCTGGAGGACATGGAGCTTTAATAAACAACTTAAATGAGCAAGATGCAGATATTATATTCATTAAAAATATTGATAACGTCGTTGTAAATAAGTACAAGACTCAAGTTGCTTATTATAAAAAAATGCTTGCCGGAAAGTTACTTTCACTTCAAACAACATCTTTTGAATATCTAAAGAAAATTGACAGTCAAAGCGAACTTTTAGACAGCGAGCGTATGGAGATCGCTACTTTCTTAGAAGATGATCTATTCTTAAGGCTTCCTGCAACCTTTAAAAAACTTGAAAACGCCGCACAAACAGATCTTTTGAGAAAATTACTAGATCGCCCTATACGCGTGTGTGGTATGGTAAAAAATGAAGGAGAACCAGGAGGCGGCCCTTTCTGGGTGATTCATGAAGATGGTACTGAGAGTTTGCAGATTATAGAAAGTGTGCAGATAAATCCTGATAACAAGGAGCAGCAAGAAATTCTTAAAAATGCTACACACTTTAATCCAGTAGATATCATTTGCGGTGTAAAAAATTACAAAGGAAAGAAGTATGATCTTCTCAATTATGTAGATTATAAAGCAGGATTTATTGCATCTAAAAGCTACCAAGGAAAGAAAATTAAAGCACTAGAACACCCAGGACTTTGGAATGGTGCAATGGCTCACTGGAACACTATATTTATAGAAGTTCCACTAGTTACTTTCAATCCTGTAAAAACGGTTAATGATCTTCTTAAACCAGCTCACCAAGTAAAATAACAAAATCATAGGTTAAATTTTGTTTAATCTTATTTATTAAAAGATAAACAATAAGTATCTTTATTTCAAAATAGAAATATGGATACCGCACTGGTATGGTTTAGAAATAATTTACGAACACAAGATAATAGCTCCTTGACTCATGCAATTGCTTCAGGCAAGCGTGTAATTGGGTTGTATTGTTTTGACCCTAGGCAGTTTAAAATAGGTGATTTTGGTTTTAAAAAGACCGAGAAATATCGAGCACAGTTCTTGATAGAGACTGTTCAGAATCTCAAAAAGAATCTCAAGAATCTTAACATCACTTTGATTGTAACTCACGAGCTTCCAGAAGTAACTATTCCAGAACTCATAGACCAACACGACGTCTCAGAAATCTACTCTCAAAAAGAGTGGACGCGTGAAGAAAATGAAGTTACCATTGCTGTAGAAGAAAAAATTAATAACGCAAAACATTACACCCATTATGATCAGTTTCTCTTTCATCCCGAAGATATTCCTTTCGATACTTTCGGAGACATTCCTCAAGTATTCACTCAATTCCGTAAAAAGTGCGAGAAAGAAAGCACTGTCCAACGTTTACAAGAAAAAATCGAAACGCTTCCTTCAAAAAATCTACTCGATGAAGAAAGCAGCATACCTAACTTGCAAGAGCTAGGCTTAGACACTTTTACTAAAGACCATCGCTCTGCATTCCCTTGGAACGGCGGAGAAGACGAGGCTTGGAACCGACTCAATAATTACTTCTGGAATACAAAAAAACTCCAGTACTATAAGAAAACACGCAACGGACTCGTAGGAGAAGATTATAGCTCAAAGTTATCTGCATGGCTGGCAAATGGATCTATATCTGCACGCCAAATTTATTGGGAGGTAAAAAAGTTTGAAAAGGAAATTATTTCAAATCAAGATACGTATTGGCTCATTTTTGAATTGATATGGAGAGATTATTTTAAGTATGTCTCTCTTAGACACGGTAACGACCTGTTTAAAATAGGCGGCATTCTCAATAAAGAATACGACTGGAAGCGTAATGATAAAGCCCAGCGCGAGTGGATTCATGGTAATACAACATATGACTTTGTAAATGCCAATATGATAGAACTCAAAGAAACAGGATGGATGTCTAACCGCGGTCGTCAGAATGTTGCGAGCTTTTGGGCCAAAGAACAACAGCAAGACTGGCGCGTAGGCGCTGCTTACTTTGAAAGTGTCCTCATAGATTATGACGTGCATAGCAACTGGGCAAACTGGATGTACAACGCAGGTGTAGGAAACGATCCTAGAGACAGAAAATTCAATATCAAAAGGCAGCAGGAAATGTATGACGGTAATGGCAAGTTTGTAAGACTGTGGACTCAAAATGAATTATTTTAAATGAGCACTTTACGACTTATTCTGGGCGATCAGCTCAACCACAAGCACTCCTGGTATCAAGAGCAATCTGACGATGTCATTTATTTTATGGCAGAAATGCGCCAAGAAACAGATTATGCAACCCATCATATTCAAAAAGTTGTCGCCTTTTTTAAAGCAATGCGCGAGTTTTCTGATTGGCTTACATCTCAAGGACACAAAGTGATTTATTACACCCTAGATGCGCCTGAAAACGCTCAAAGCCTCATTGAGAACATTGAGCAACTTATTAAGGAAAATGATATATCGCTATTTGAATACCAACTTCCAGATGAATACCGTCTGGACGAAATGTTATCACGCTTTCGCGAAAGCGTAACAATCAAAGTAAAGTCATACGATACAGAGCATTTTATGACTTCTCGTACCGATCTCACTTCGTTTTTCGAGGGTAAGAAGCTCTTCACCATGGAATATTTTTACCGCATGATGCGCAAGAAATATGACGTCATGATGATAAACGATAAAGATCCAGAAGGTGGTAAGTGGAATTTTGATCACAGTAACCGCAACAAGTGGAAAGGAGACACTTTAATCCCGATTGAAAAGACATTTGACACCAACGTCTCGTCTCTTGTAAAGCTCATTGAAAGTGCTGGAGTTAAAACAATAGGACGCATAGATGAAAAGAATTTCGCATGGCCCACCAATCGCAAAGAATCACTTGAAGTGCTTGATTATTTTTGTGAGCACTTGTTGGTTCATTTTGGCGACTATCAAGATGCCATGGATCCAGATCAAGCCTACTTATATCATAGCAGATTAAGCTTTGCAATGAATAGTAAGCTACTAGATCCCAAAGAAGTTATTGAAGCGGTGATTAACTTCTGGAGAGCGCATCAAGAAGAAATAAATATTAGTCAAGTAGAAGGTTTTGTAAGGCAAATTTTAGGATGGAGAGAGTACATGCGAGGCATGTATTGGAAAGAGATGCCAGCATTTGCAACGACTAACCATCTTGAGAATCATAATGCGCTGCCTGATTTTTATTGGACTGGAAAGACTAAGATGAACTGCCTTAAGTGCAGTATCAACAATAGTCTAGATAACGCTTATGCACATCACATACAGCGATTAATGATTACCGGCAACTACGCGCTTCTCACCATGTGTGATCCAGCACAAGTAGATGAATGGTATCTCGGGATTTATATAGATGCTATAGAATGGGTTGAGATCACAAACACTCGCGGAATGTCACAATGGGCAGATGGTGGTAAGATTGCGACAAAACCCTATGTTTCAAGCGGAAGTTACATCAACAAAATGTCTAATTACTGCAAGGGATGTCATTATAAAGTGAGTAAAAAAACAGGCGAAGATGCATGTCCTTTTAACTCCTTGTATTGGAATTTCTTGAATGAAAAACAAGAATATTTTAAAGGAAACAATCGCATGAGTATGATGCTAAGCCTCTTGAATAAAATGGATAAGAAGACATTACAGGCGCATCAAGAACGCGCAGAAGACATCATTAAAAATCCAGCAAATTATTAAAAAAGAGGTAAACATAGTATGGTTTAAAAGAGACTTGCGTTTGCATGACCACCTACCCTTGTACAATGCTGTGCAAGAGGGTAAGCCGCTGCTTTTACTTTATATTTTAGAACCTTCATTAGAAGCAGATCCTCATTATAGTGACCGTCACTTTAACTTTATTAAAGAATCATTACTTGATTTTCAGAAAGAATTAAAACCATTCAATTCTAAGATTTTGATTATTCACGATGAGGTGGTCTCTGCTTTTAAAGAGCTTATAAAACATTATAAAATTCACACCGTTTTCTCACATCAAGAAACTGGACTGCGTGTTACCTATGATAGAGATCTTGCACTAGAGGCATATGCAAATAATCTAAAAATAGCCTCACCAGAAAATAAATTTGGCTGGGTAGAATTTGCAAATAACGGAGTGCAACGCAAGCTTAAAAATCGTGTAGGATGGAGCGAAGACTGGGAGTGGTTTATGAAACAACCACAGATTCCTTTTCAGCCCAAAAAGAATCAATTACTATCAATAGAAGATATTAATACTCTAGAAGATAATTTTAAAAAAGTCTCTTTACAAACACCTGCATCTAGCGCTTTTCAAAAGGGAGGGACGACGATGGCGATGCGCTACTTGGCGTCATTTTTGCATGATAATCGATACCTCAATTATGCAAAACATATATCAAAACCTAGCCTAGCTAGAAAGAGCTGCTCTAGATTGTCACCATACATCGCTTGGGGAAATGTGAGTATACGCCAAGTGTATCAGGAAGCAAAACATTTTCGCGAAAGCTCTAAAAATAAACGTGCCATCGATGGGTTTACTTCACGATTGCGATGGCAAGCACATTTCATTCAGAAGTTTGAAATGGAGGATTCAATGGAATTTGTGAGTGTAAATAAAGGATATCACAAGCTTTCCAAAAGAGTAAATCTCACCTATCAAAAAGCTTGGAAAGAAGGAAAAACAGGTTATCCACTTGTTGATGCTTGTATGCGATGTCTGTGTGAGACTGGCTACCTAAATTTTAGAATGCGTGCTATGACGCTATCTTTTTTTACACATAACTTATGGCAACCTTGGCAAGATGCTACTTATCACCTAGCCCAGCAGTTTCTAGATTTTGAACCAGGTATTCACTATCCTCAAATACAAATGCAAGCGGGTGAGACAGGTATAAATATGCTACGCATATACAATCCGGTTAAGAATAGTTACGAGCATGATGAAGATGGTGATTTTATAAAGAAATGGATTCCAGAATTGGCAAATGTGCCTATCGCATACATCCATGAACCGTGGACTATGAGTGTTCTTGAACAACAATTTTGCAATACAGTTATAGGTGAAGATTATCCTGCGCCTATTATTGACATTAAGAAAACGGCAAAATATGCAGGAGACGTGTTGTGGAAGCTTAAGGATGATAATATGGTAAAGCGAGATGCGTATCGTATCTTAAGACGACACACGCTCGCAAACAGAAATAATTTTGATTAAAAGACTATGAAAAAGCAAGAAATACCAGAATTTACAGAACGCGAACTAGACCGTATTATAGAAATGGCTTGGGAGGATAGAACTACCTTTGACGCTATAGAAATGCAGTTCGGAATCAAGGAGCAACTTGTAATTGAATTAATGCGTCGTGAGATGAAGGAAAGCAGTTTCCGTATGTGGCGTAAGCGAGTGCAAGGACGTAAGACTAAGCATGCAGCAAAACGTGCTTATGGCATGGATGATGCACGCTTTAAATGCAGTCGTCAAAAACAAATTACGCATAATAAAATTTCAAAAAGGAGGTAATATTAGACTATTTACTTTTAGGTAAGAGATCACACTATGACAAAGAAAAAACCAGATCAGGTTGTTTATAATGAGGAGAAGGGCAAGTATGATGCTGCCCTTACGCCTTATGCTACAAACTTAGGAGCGCCAGCTATTGTTACTGATGATGTAACTACATGGAAAAACTCAAACATCAGTAAGGTTAACCATCAATTTAAGACTGAATATGAGGAGTTAAAGGCGCAGTATGAAGTGATGATGAAAAAGTTTGAATATAACAATCTTATTTATGCTGCAAAATTCTCTTTTGAACCCATCGTAGGTGCAGTTTATCATCTATATCGTTCTAAAAATGGAGAGCCTTTTTTGTCTTTAATTTCACCAGAAGAATGTAATTGGGATTTTGCCGGAACCTTTGAATTAAAGGCCGATAAAATCTGGAACCGACTAGACACTCCAAAAGAGGAAGAAGAAGAAAATGAAAAATAATTTACAACAAGCCACGATAGGTGGAGGATGTTTCTGGTGTGTAGAAGCTGTTATACAACGCTTAAAAGGTGTTTCTAATGTGGTTTCTGGATATGCTGGAGGGCAAGTCCCTGGACACCCTACCTATAGAGAAATTTGCTCTGGACTTACGGGACATGCAGAGGTGATACAATTTGATTTTGACTCTGCCGTAATTACATATGCAGAGATACTTACTGTATTTCTTACCACACACGACCCTACAACCCTTAATCAACAAGGGGCAGATCGTGGGACGCAATATCGATCTGTGATTTTTTATCATAACGATGAGCAGAAAGCGCAAGCAGAACAAGTGATTAAGGTGGTACAAGAGTATTATGAGGATCCTATAGTTACTGAGGTTTCAGAGCTACCTACATTTTACGATGCTACCCAAGAGCATCAAGACTACTATAATGAAAATAGACAACAAGGGTATTGTCGTGTAGTTATAGATCCTAAAGTAGCTAAGCTCAAAAAGTTTTATGAGCATTTACTCGCTTCTTAATACTGCAATAACAAATTATAAAAAAGCCACATTACTCATAAATATAGAGCAATGTGGCTTTTTAAGTTGTGGTGGGACTAGTGCGCTTTCGCGAAAGCGTAACTCATTATCTTTCCATATTAATTAATCTGTAAATAAGAATTGCTGTACGCTTTGTAAGCATTTCTATAGTTTTAATATTTACAGTTTCGCTAGGAGTATGCGCTCCCGTTCCCATAGTTCCCAAACCATCTAGGCAAGCCACATGCGCTGCTACAAACGAAGTATCTGCAGCACCGCGCTTTCCAGGATCATAAGCCGCAACAGCAGGACCTCCCATATCTTGACTCACTTGGCTCAAAATTTCAAGCACCTCATAATTTTGAGGAGTAGGTTGCATTGCTGGATAACTATCTTCAAACTCGACAACGGCACTTGTATGCGGTAAATTATTTGCTACAATCTCACGCATTTTTGCACGTGCTTCTTCCTTCTGCTCTTCAGAGATAAAGCGAAGACCTCCTTGAACATATGCTGTTTGTGCAACTACATTTCCTTTTCCAAAAATACTTCCTTTGCTTTCTTCTGGGTTGAGCTCCATTGTGGTACCTCCCAGCATCATGCCTGGATTAAAAGACAGTAATTCTGGGCCTCTTACTTCATTATAGAAACCGTTGAGAATACGTGCAAGTTCAAAATTTGCTCCTGCTCCTACGCTTTCGCGAAAAATTCCGCTTGAGTGTGCTCTCTTTCCAGTAACTGTAACTTTCCAGTTAGAAGATCCTCGCCTTGCCACGGTAGCATTATCAAATCCTGTCGAAGTTTCAAAACCTAAAGCGATATCT
Organism: uncultured Dokdonia sp.; assembly: GCA_913060645.1. Lineage (GTDB taxonomy): Bacteria > Bacteroidota > Bacteroidia > Flavobacteriales > Flavobacteriaceae > Dokdonia. The sequence continues at coordinate 16,544 of CAJXSW010000053.1, forward strand.
GAATTCTTTGCAGCATCTATCAAATCTTTCCTGCTTATTGTGAGTGGTTTTCCGGTAATTTCTTCATCACCTGTGAAGGCGACGGTGATTTGTGCATCGTCAAGCAACCCTGCTTCTCTAAGTGATTTGAGGGCATATAGAACCACTACATTACCACCTTTCATATCATTTGCACCAGGACCTTTGGCTATAGAATCATTCACCATTTCAAATTGCTGAAACTCGCTATCGTCCTCAAAAACGGTATCTAGATGCCCTATAAGAAGCAATCGCTTCCCTCTTTTTCCTTCTGTACTAGCAAATAGATGTCCTGCTCTATTCATCTCGGAAGGCATATCAATCCAATTTGTAGTAAAATCTATATCTGTAAAAGACGCAGAGAATACATCGCCCACTTCTTTCACACCTTTTGTATTAAGTGTACCACTATTAATATTTACCACGTTTTTGAGAAACTCAATACTTTCCTCTGTATGTGTTTCTACGAGTTTTACAATTTGTAGCTCTTCTTTTGATAATTGTTGTGTAGAGGATTGCGCATGGAGTGCTCCTGTTTTCGCGCAAGCAATCATTAAACTAATTACAATTAGAAATAATATCTGATGGTTCTTCATAGGTTTTATATTTAAGAGGCGATTATCTCAAAGATAATCAATGCTCAATAATTCAATTCTTGAGTTATTTTTCTTTTTTTTCAAATGGAGGGTAGGAGTTTTTATAATTGGGTGGTTATATAACAAAGAATTAATCCTACTAAAAACAATGTTCCCCCGCTTTTTTGGATTAGTGAAAACTACTTTTGAGTACAATTTCAAAAAAAAGCTGAAAAAACCCTAAGAAATATTTTTCTTGGGGTTTTCTCTTTTTAATTACTCTTCTTTTTGAAAATACCTGATTCTGAACACATAAGAATCGCGATAATTATTTAAGCTCAAGAAACGCATTACTTACAGGTAGGCATGATGAAAAAAAAGTCAAAAAAAAGTCAAAAAAATGCCTGATTTTTTTGGACGAGTGTAAAAAAGTTTTATATTTGCATCCGCTTACAAAAAGTAACACTCCTCAATAGCTCAGTTGGTTAGAGCATCTGACTGTTAATCAGAGGGTCCTAAGTTCGAGTCTTAGTTGAGGAGCTAGTAAGTAAAAGCCATACAGTCCGTATGGCTTTTTTTTGTGCCTTATTTTAAATGCGCTAAGTGACAAGCATTAATGAATGCTCACTATATAAATTCTTGCATAACCACCACCATAAGATCTAGCGCTTGCAACCTCTTGAGCCAAATTAAAGCGTTTTACGGCATCATCAGCCCTGCCGAAAGCATTATTACTAGAAATATAAAAAAAGATAATCAAGAGCTCTTGTATTTGCTAGCACACTACTCATCTAAATACTTAAAGATTATATCAAGAGTTGTCGTGAAAATCGGGAAAATGATAAAGGAAGTTTAACTTCTAGTCTAAGCACCTAAGATTGCTCTAAAACAAAAAAAGCCTTTCCTACAGGAAAAGCTCTTCATCGGATTCAACTACAAATCCTACCACATGTGATGTGGCCAACACAACATCGTTAAAAGTAATCAATTACTTCTATAAACCAAAAAAAGCCCACGGACTGTGAGCTTTTTGTTGCGGTCTGGACGGGACTCGAACCTTGCTTGGCGAGCCCTGTCGCTGTGGCACTTCTGCCAAATATTTTTATCTATGTTGACGATTTGTGAACTAATTCTCGTGAGTTGTAGTTCAATTTGATTCGTCTGATGCAAAAATAATAATTCTTTTCAATTAACAACATTTATTACCAATAAATATTAAACTAATATATTACCAATGAATTGAAAATAAAAATTTAACTAAGGGGGTTTATTATCATACAATATGACCGCAATTTAAACTCGTAAAATACTTCCATCAAAAGACTACGGCATAAAGCCAACGTCTCTTCCATCGCTTATTTATTCCGTTTCCTTTTGAGCCAAGATTTTATCTTCCGTTTGGTTTCTGCTCAAATATTGTTTAATCTAAAATTTGAGTATTATGACAACAAAAGCGAGTACCACAAGAAAGAGCGGTAAAAAAATTACGGCCGCCAAGAAAGAAGTCAAAGAAAAATTGACACAAAAAGCGATTGGGCTTCAGATTGAGAACCTATCAATTGCAAAGGTCATTCCCGACCCGATGCAGCCCAGGAAGACTTTTAATGAGGATGCGTTAAAGCAGCTTTCAGAAAGTATCAAAAAGCACGGTGTTCTGCAACCTATTACAGTCCGAAAATCTGGAAACGATTTTATCATCGTAATGGGGGAGCGGAGGTATCGAGCCAGTAAATTGGCCAACAAGAAATCAATTCCGTGTATCTTTAGGGAATACAAGAACAATGATGTTCTGGAAATTCAAATCATCGAAAATCTACAAAGACAGGATGTTGAGCCAACCGAAGAAGCAGAGGCGATTGCTTATTTAAGCGAAAGATATGCGCCTACCGAAATTGCAAAACGGTTGGGAAGAACGGATAACTTTATCAGACAGCGACTTAAACTGGCTGGATTGATTG
>CAJXSW010000054.1 GCA_913060645.1 uncultured Dokdonia sp.
ACGAGATAGGAGTCCGTCTCGTGGGCTCGGAGATGTGTATAAGAGACAGTATATAACTTTGTGGCCTTACCATTGCAGTTAAGTTCTGGATAAGATGCTAGTGCTGCATTAGTATGTCCAGGCATGTCAATCTCTGGAATCACCGTAATAAATTTTGACTGAGCATAAGCTACAATGGATTTATAATCCTCTTGCGTATAAAACCCTGGGCGTTCATTACGCACAGACGAGCTTCCTCCTATTTCAGTGAGCTTAGGCCAAGATTTTATTTCTATACGCCACCCTTGGTCATCCGTTAAGTGTAAGTGCAATTTATTGAGTTTATACAATGCCATTTGATCAATGAGACGCTTTACTTCATCTACGGTAAAGAAGTGACGTGCAACGTCTAGCATCATACCTCTATACTCGTACTGCGGTGCATCTACAATTTTTAGTCCTGGGATTACTAGACTATCAATCTGCTTTCCTGCGATAAGTGAATCTGGTAATACTTGTAATAGGGTCTGCATACCTCTAAACAAGCCACTAGGTGTAGACCCAGCAAGCGACAATCTCTTATTATTTATAGCAAGTACATATCCCTCTGGGGAAGGTATACTATCACTAGACACTATATTAAATGAAACCACATTTTCATCTACTTCATTATCTAGTGTTAGTGGAAAAGGTGTTTGTTTTAAAAGATTTTTAAACTGCGTGGCAATTGCTTGCACTTCTGGCAAAGTATCACTCATCACCATAGTTTCCTGATCAAACAAAAAGCCATAATCCTCTGCAACTATCTGATCTGGAATTGGGATAAGAACGAGCTTTTCAATACTTGTAGGTACTAAAGGTTTTTCCTTTTTACAAGAAAAAAATGAGATGCAAATAACAAGCGTTAAGAATCTAAAAGCCATAATCCTACACTAGTTTAATCTATAATAACCACACTTGAGATATGCTCCTTCTGGAAAACTAATAGGGTGATCACTGTCGTGATACGTCTTACCTTCTACTGTAAACTTACGATCTGCCTTTTTAATATTGAGTTCACAGATGTCAAAAAACGCCTCTGCTTCTACTCTAGATGAACAAGATGCAAGTACAAGCATCCCTCTTTTGGCTGTTAGTTTGGTTCCTAATTGAGCAAGTCTAGCGTAGCTATTTCTTGCTGTATTTACTTCCTTTGCACTTTTTGCAAAACTTGGTGGATCTATCACTACGATATCATACTTCTCCCCATCATCTATAAGTTGCTGTAAGCCTACAAATGCATCTACAGCAAGTATTTTGTGCTTTCCTGTGTGCTGATTGAGCTTACCATTTTCTAGCGCAACTTGTAATGCCTGAGCACTTATATCAAGGCTCAACACCTCTGTTGCTCCTCCAGCAAGTGCATGTACAGAGAATCCTCCTGCATAACTAAAGACATCTAGCACCGTCTTTCCTTTTGCCATGTCTCCTACTCTTTTTCTATTGTTGCGGTGGTCGAGAAAGTATCCTGTTTTATGCCCATGAATCACGTTTGCCGAAAATTTCACTCCGTGTTCCACAAAACGAACTACTTCTTTTTTGAGGGTTCCAAAGATCACTTGTCCATCTGTAAGTCCATGTGATTTACCTTTTGCAACATTTCGACTTAAGCGCAATACCATCGTATTTGCTTTTGAGGTTTCAATAAGCTCAGGTAATATTTCTTCGAGATATGGAAACCAGATAGCGCTGTAAATTTTTACAACAATGACATCATTATAAACATCTGCAATGAGTCCTGGAAAACCATCATTCTCTCCAAAAATGAGACGATAACTATTGGTGTTTGTTCTTAATAGCTGTTTTCTCAAGGAGAATGCTTCTTTTATTCTAGTTTTAAAAAACTCCTCATTTATTGTTGCCGGTACGTTACTAAGAACCTTTATTCTTATAGGAGAATCTGGATCATACAATCCTATTCCAAACACTTTATCAGATCGATTATCAAAAAGAATGGCAATGTCGCCAGAGCTTCCAGCTTTATTAAGCTTTGTTATACTATTTTCAAAAATCCAAGGATGTCCTTGTTTTACAAGCTTTTCGGCATTTGTAGTGAGATGTACTGCAAGTCTCTTTGTCTTTATTTGAGGTAAATCTATCATGTAAGATGTAGTATTATGAAATTACGCTTTCGCGAAAGCGTGAAAAAAACCAAATTAATCGTAATTTTCCAGTATGAGAATGTATCGCACGCTTTTTTTAGTAGTATCGGCCCTTTTTTTTCTAACCTTCCAAAGTGATGATGAAAGTCCGCTGGTAAATATAGACCAGTTTGACTCAACTTTTGCATACGATGTACGTTATGCTACAGATGATAATTTTTTAAAACAAACGGTTTATGACTGTGTGCAATGCTTACTCATACCCGAGGTGGCGGAGGCGCTTGTAGATGCAAATAATTACTTCTGTGAGTTAGGCTACATGGTAAAGCTATATGATTGCTACAGACCATTATCTGTACAGAAAAAAATGTGGGAAATTTATCCTAATCCAGGTTATGTAGGAAATCCATATGGTAGTGGCTCTATACATAATCGTGGAGCTGCCATAGATATGACTATTGTTAAGCTAGATGGCACTCCGCTAGATATGGGGAGTGACTATGACTTTTTTGGTAAAGCTGCTCATATTGATCACCCACATAATGAGACCATAACTGCAAATAGAAAGCAATTATGGTCTGTTATGAAAAAATTTGGCTTCTCACCTATTCGTACCGAGTGGTGGCATTTTAATTATAATGCAAAGAACTATGGTCTTAAAGTACTTGACATCGATTTTGACTGTGAGTAATTTTATTTAGGATCTAGCAATTGCTCTATGCGTGCAATGGCATCTTCATAGTGATATTTTGTGACTGTATTCACACTACTATTACGCGCTGAGCGTAGTTTACTACGCAGTTTTCCTAGTTCACCTCTTACTAGCGGTCGCACATCTGATACACTCACATCGTAATATAGAGTTCCTTCAAAACCAGATCTTCCAGATCTAGCTTTTGGACCTTGGTCCGTCATTAAGAACTCCATTCTATCTAAGTAAGAACGCTGTAAATTACGACGATAGAGATCTACCGAAGTGCCTCTACTAGTTTCTGACCAGATACCATTTCTAAGATCTGAAAGCATATCAAGAGCGCTATAGTAATCTGTTTGCGTAGTCTCTGCATCTATAAGACGACCTATTCTGTCAAAACTCAAGATTCTATTAAGATAGCGTGATTGCGTTCTTCTCACCTTTTCTGCATATCCTGCGTGATCTATGTTTTGCATGATCGCTGGATCTACAAGCCATGTAGGGGTTTCAAAAAGATTGTTTTGTAACCAACTCATTGATTCCTTTTGTGCAGCTTTATCTAGGTGCGTGTACACTACTCCAGATTGTGAAGGCATTTTAATGTCCTCAAACACTCCTCCTATATTTGTAACTACGTGACCTACAAATCTGCTATAAACACCTACAAGCTCTCCATAAAGCTCTTCTAGGTCTCCATAGTCGTTTGTTTTATCTGACGTCCAGCTAGGAAGATTTTGTGCTACATAACGCAAGTTCTTAATTCCGTAAGTACTTGCTTTTACAGGATCATTACCTATAGATTCCGTCTGTGACTGCGGATCAAAACTACTAGACTGTCGTCCAAATTTAAAACGAGGATCTCCAGCTTTTTCTTGAATCCATTTATTAAGAGTTGCTTTTTCCATTAACGGCGAAGAAGCTTCTGGTAACCAGCGGTAACCCCAGTTAGTCGCATAATGATCATAAGGTCCCATCTGGCGCACAAAACGGATGTTTGTATCTCCTGGTTGTGCTATATAATTATATCTAGCATAATCCATAAGACTAGCTGCAATACCATTTTCTTGTGTAAAAGCTCCGTCTCTGTAAGATTCTACATCATACGCATAACTAGCTGCCATATTATGAGGAAAACCTAATGCATGACCTACCTCATGAGCAATAACCATACGCATCATCTCTCCTATCTCTTCCTCTGGAGTATCTAGCGTTCTCGCGCTTGGGTTTGCTGCTCCTGTTTCAAGGAGGTATCTATTTCTATAACTGCGCAGGTGATTGTGATACCAGATAATATCACTTTCTATAATCTCACCACTACGTGGATCTGAAACACTTGGTCCTACCGCATTGCGGGTAGTACTCGCCACATATCTTACAACAGAATATCTTATATCTTCTGGGCTAAAATCTGGATCTTCTTCTGGTGTAGGAGCATCCTTTGCAATGATTGCATTTTTAAATCCTGCTGTTTCAAAAGGCTTTTGCCAGTCTTCTATTCCTTGTTTAATGTACTCTTTAAGGCTTTCTGGCGTTCCTAGGTCTAGGTAATACACAATAGGTTTTACAGGCTCAACAAGCTCCCCTCTTTTATACGCTTCTGGATCACTAGGCTCTAGTCTCCAGCGACGTATGTATGTTTTCTCATCTGCTTTTAAAGCATCGCTTCCGTAGTCAAACTGATTTACAGTAAAAAAACCAACACGTGGGTCATACAATCTAGGTTGCATTGCCACCTCTGGAAGTAAAATCATAGATTGATTTACTTGCAAACTAATACTCTCTGCAGAACGTTCTGTAGGTGGCTCTGAGGCATCATAAGTGAAGTCTTGCTTTACTTCTATATTTTCTGGAAAACTCTTGGCACTGTTAATAAAGCTACGGCTACCATCAAGCTTCTTTACTTTATATTCTTTACGTAAACGCCCAGATAGCGGGCTAATCGCTTTTACATCTGTAGAAAATAATTTTGTTACATCAATTACTACGGCAGTAGAGTCTTGATTAAAAGCTTCTACATCAAAAGCATATAATGTAGGCTCATAATTATTTACACGTACAGAGTTACTTATCGCCTTGCTACTATCTGCAATGTTGGTGTATGACTTTATCTTAAGCAAGACCTTATCTTGAAAACGCTGCCAGTGTACAACTTGCTCGTTAGTTTTTGAACCAGCATTCATATAACCACCTCCTAGTCCGTTAGGGATTTGAGCAATACGAGTCACCCATAGCATGTCTTTTTCAAGCGCAGTAAATGGGATTTCGTAATAAAAATTATTTTTGATTTTGTGTACTTGAAATAAGCCAGAATCTGTAACTGCTTCTTTTGTAATTACATCAGTATATGATTTGATTGCGTCCTTATCAGCTTTTTTAGGAGTTGCAACCTGCTCTTTTTTATTTTTTGACTTACGCTTTCTTAATTCTTTGCGTTGTGCAAAAGAATCTTGAACATTAAAAAAGGTAGCAATGAGACAGAGAAGTAGTATTCTTTTCATGGAGTTTGTTTAAAGTACTCCGAAAATAAGAATTGACTGCAACGAGCAAGATTAATTTTAGATAACATTAACAGAATACGGACGTATTAACATTGGTGTTTATCACTCGTTATTTGTCCAGTCTATCTTTTACAAATTCTATTTGCGTTTTACCATGTGCCTGCGCCTTTCCATCTTCATCTAGACCTACCATTACAATACGTTCAATACTGATAATAATCTCTCTAGTCATCTTATTGCGCACCTCGCATCTCAATGTGAGTGATGCTGTACCAAAAGCAGTAGCTTCAATCCCTATCTCAATAATATCACCTATTTTGGCACTAGAGCGAAAGTCTATCTCACTCATGTACTTTGTAACCGTCCTAGGATTTTCTAGTTGAATTATTGCATAAAGCGCCGCTTCTTCATCAATCCATTCTAAAAGCCTTCCGCCAAAGAGTGTTCCATTAGGATTTAAGTCTTCAGGTTTTATCCATTTACGTGTGTGAAAATTCATCATATTTGGGTTGAGATTTATTTAAAGTTAACAAAAAGATGTGTCACGCTTTCGCGAAAGCGTACTTAAAAAACTCATTTTACCAGATCATCAATAATCTTCACAAATATGAACAGTATTTATGAAATGGCTACCATAAAATTGACATTATAAATGCTTAAGAATCTCGCTGGACATTCCAAAAGACTTGAAACGCTCGTGAGTAATCTCTATATCTACCTGCTCATGCGCCCATGTAGTATGGAAAGGAATATGAAATGCATGACCTCCTATTTCTAAGACTGGCAGCACATCAGACTTTAATGAATTACCTATCATAAGAAAAGATGTTGGGTCTATATCAAGGTGTTTTACAAGCTTGAGATAATTTGCTGGCTGCTTGTCTGACATTACTTCTATGTGATGAAAATATTTTGAAAGTCCAGATTTTTCTAATTTCCTCTCTTGATCTAGAAGATCTCCCTTTGTGGCCACTACGAGTTTATACTTATCAGAAAGCTGGTCCAGCACCTCTTCTATGCCATCGATAAGATCTACAGGAGCATTAAGCATCTCTTTACCTATATCTATAATGCTTGCAATAATCTCATTAGTCACCTTCCCTTCAGAAACTTCTTGTGCACATTCAATGAGTGATAATGTAAAAGGCTTTATCCCGTATCCGTAAAGTGAGAGATTACGCATTTCCATTTCAAAAAGCCGTTGTTGGCAAGACTCATAGTTAATATAGGGACTCAGTAATTTACACACCTCATCTTCGGCATCACGAAAGAAAGTTTCATTTACCCATAAGGTATCATCTGCATCAAAGGCAATCGTATGAATGTTGTTCATGATATTGTTTTAAGCACGCTTTCGCGAAAGCGTAATAATTCCTTTAATCCAATTCGTACACACGTACATAATCTACCTCCATTGCTGCCGGAAATATAAGGTCGTCTACCTCACCTCCAAGATTACCTCCTACGGCAATATTGAGTATAAAATAGTACTCCTTCATAAAAGGCCAGTTTTCATTATTATAATCTTCTGGACGATCTATGGTAAGCGTGATGTTATCTGGGCTGTCTATGTAAAATTGAAGTTGATCTTCTTTCCACAGCAATCCATAAATGTGAAATTCCTCTTCAATAGTAGGAAGCGCAATAAAATCTGTTGAAATTTGAGTTCCATTAGAATGGTTATTTGCAACGCTATGTATGGTTTGTAATACTTGATCTGGATTCTTACTTACGTACTCCATCACATCAATCTCCCCACATTGTGGCCATCCTAACTCTGTAATATCTGCACCAAGCATCCATAATGCAGGCCAGATACCTTTTCCTTTATAATCTGGCATCTTTGCTCTGATGGCTACGTGACCGTATTGCACTTTCTGAGTATTAGTAATTCTAGCAGAAGTATAATCGCCTACTTTTTGACCTTCGCCCTCTTTCTTTACTATAATTTTGAGAGACCCGTCTGCCACCTCAACATTATTCCCATCTGTATAATTTTGTAATTCGTCATTTCCCCACCCAGTAGCACCTTTTTTGTAATTCCACTGCGAGGTATTTACAGTTGTACCATTAAATTCTTCACTCCACTTTAACTTTTTAGTTTCTGTTGCTTCTTGAGAAGAGGATTCTACTTGTTCAACATTACGCTCTAATTCTTTATTGTTTTGATTTGTTTCTTTACAGCTCACAATAGCTGCAAAAAGTAATATTAGGAGGATGCTATTTTTCATGATAATAGGGTGTGAATTTGTCAAGTTTAAAAATACAATATAAGTGTAACAATCATAAATGTAATGGGTCAATATGAGTAAACAACCACACCATGAAATACGTTATTCTATTATGTATAATTTTAATGGCTTCTTGTGCACAAGTCGAGCCAAAAATCTCTGAAAATCCGTCTGTTGCTAGCTATGACTCTTTCTATAACCAAGAAAGGGCTAAGGTACTTGTAGTGGGTACATTTCATTTTGATTATCCTGGCCTCGATGAAGTCAAAACTGCCGAAAGTGATAAAATAGATATTCTTACAGAGCCTAAAAAATCTGAAGTAACAGCGCTAGTCAACTATATAAAGCGCTTTAATCCTACTAAAATTGCTATAGAAGCTTTTCCTGAGTGGAACACGAACGAGAAATTTAAAGATTACAAGAAAGGACTCAAAAATAATGAGCGCGATGAGCGCTACCAGCTTGCCATGCGTATTGCGCAAGAGTTATCTATAGACTCTTTATATCCCGTGGATGCTGGAAATATGCGAAGCGAACTATGGGAAAGAGATTCTATTACTTTTAAAGAGCTTTTTGGAAAGATAGATTGGGAAGTATCTGATCCATACTGGAAAATGGCCGAAAAATCTTTTGAGCAAGATGATAGACTTACGAAGGAATTACCACTCCTCGATTATTTTAAAAGAATGAATACGAGAGCCGCTCATAATTTTAATTATGGTTTGTACTTAACAGGTTCTTTTGAAACTGGCGATGGTCAAGGAGCAGATCACCTTGCTACTTGGTGGTATGATCGTAATCTTAGAATCTTTAACAACATCCAGAAAATCACTAATGATAATAATGATAGGGTTTTGGTAATAATAGGTAATGGTCATGCATCGATACTTAGACATCTTTATGAAGCCTCTCCAGAATTTGAATACATAGAATTTGATAGTTTATAGGTGTAAACACCATATAACTCCTAATTAAAACTCTGACCATTATTAACTGCTCCAGAAGTACTTGTGGAGGGCAAATTCCAATTAAAATTTGAATACACACTTCCAGGGCCACCTGAGAGTTGTAGAGATTCACCTATGGGTGTAGCTGTATTTTCTTCCACACCTATATCTACGGAAGTTATTCCCGCTGCCACTCCAGCAGTAGCAGTAAACGCACCTTCATAACTTAAAAACTGAATGACTTTACCCGCTGGATTTACAAGCGCGATTCCATCTGGCTCTGGACCACCATTTTGAATACCACCAGGTGGATAGTTAATAACTGTAAAACCAAAACCATTCCCCGTGTCGTTAGCGATAAGTCCTGATAAAAACTGGGTATCGTAAGCATCGTTATTATTACCATTGTAGAGAACAATGGAATATCCGTTTATATCTAAACCAGCAGCACCTGCTATTTCAATAAATTCTCCCGTATCTGTACCTATATTTTCATAATGTATCTCATTTATCCAAATATCTGTTCTCGCGGGAATTTCTGAAGCACATTTTATATGTCCCCAAAACTCACCATTAAAAACATCAATACATCCAGTAGCTTCCACATAGACCATCATACCCTTATCTACTATGGTAGTTGGTATACCATCTCTAGCTGCATCAGATGGAATTCGTGGTGGCATAAAACCTAAATAAGCACCAGCGCCGTCTATTTGACTAGTAACTTCGAGCATTGCTTTTTCTGATGGATTTCTTGTTCCAACTCCTACTTGGCCTACTGAAACATAGGAATAGAAAATCAATCCAATTACACACAAACATTGTTTCGAAAAAGTCATAATCTTCTAATTAAAAGTTTGTCCTATATTCTTTACCCCCGATGTGCTTTGTCCTACAGCACTTGTGCTCCAAGAAAAATCTATAAAAGAGTTCCCGGTTCCTGTAAGATGTATTGATTGTGCTGCGGTTGTACTTGTAGTCTCTTCTACACCCACATTTATTGATGTAAGTCCGTTTGCTGGCCCACCAGTAGCTGTGATAGTTCCTTCATAACTTAAAAACTGTATCACCTTACCGTCAGGCCCTACAAGTGCGAAACCGCTTGTATCATTTCTTAAGTTGGCATCTACAGAAACCGCTCCGAAGCCATTTTCTTCATCATCTATAGTGCCTGAGAGCGTTAGAATAGCACCATAGGGTTGTCCAGTATCCGCACGATATCTCACCAAGTAATAACCCGAGATATCTAAACCTGCAGGCCCTGCAATTTCTATGAACTGATTTACATCTGTCCCACTATTTGTATAATGAAATTCATTGATCCAAATGTCTGAGGGTCCTCCAGAGCAATAAATACTTTCCCATGCTGTACCTGTCCAAAAGTCTAAACAGCCAGTTTCTTCTACAAAAACCATTAGACCTATATCTGTAGTAGTAGGTGCAATACTTACTTGGTTTGCCGTAGTTACTACTCTAGGAGGTATGAACCCTTTGTAAGCACCAGCTGTAGTAACACCACTTATTTCGAGCATAGCAGCGTTAGATGGTGTAGTGGTACCTATACCAACTTGGGCATACGAAAATGTAGTTGCTAGTAGCAACAAAGAAAACATAAAGACTTTCATAACTATGATTTTAAACATCATAGCTAAGCAATTAATTTACAATGTAGTAGTTTGGGATTATGAAAGTAATGAAGATTTATCTTACAAAATATAATTACATGTAATTTTCGGCTAACTACCTATTTTTCAGGATTAAAGGCGTCGTCTGGATTTACTGTATCATCATAATTGAGCATTCCTTCCGTTTTTGCAATAATAGAAGAAACCGTTGCATCTCCTGTAACATTTACCACCGTTCTACACATATCAAGAATACGGTCTACAGGAAAGATAATCGCAATCCAAGCTGGATTTAAATCTACAGAACCTAGAACAATAATTAGCATCACAAGTCCAGCACTAGGTACCGCTGCAGATCCTATAGAGGCTAGTGTCGCCGTGAGCACGATTGTAAGTTGTTGCCCTATCGTAAGATCAATCATGTGAAGTTGTGCCAGAAAAACAACTGCTACAGCTTGATATAAAACGGTACCATCCATATTTACCGTAGCGCCTATTGGAAGCACAAAACTTGTTATTTTCTTATCTACTCCTAAGTTATCCTCTACACACTCCATCGTTACAGGAAGTGTCGCGGCGCTACTTGAGGTAGAGAAAGCTGTAGTTTGCGCAAGACCCATTGCTTTAAAAAAGCCTTTATAAGGAATGGTACGTACAAAGATTTTAATAATAAGCGGATACATTACAAATATCATAAGCATTAAGCCTAAGAACACTGTAAGTGAGTACCATGAGAGTCCTTTAAATATTTCTACCACTTTTCCTATGTCGTCACCTGCCATCTTACTTATGACACCAGCAAGTAATGCAAATACAAAAAATGGAGAAGCTTGCATCACAAAATCTACCATCTTTAAAAAGACCTCCATGACACTATCTACTAGCTTAATGACTGGTCCAGACTTTTCTTTAGGAATAAACAGCAAGCTAATCCCAAAAAATATGGCAAAGAAGATAATTTGCAGCATTAATCCATTATCTGTAAGTGCTTTGAAGAAGTTTTGAGGTACGAGATCTATAAGAGGTTGCAGAGGACCTGCGTCTTTAGTGGCATTTGCAGTTTTCATTTTTTCTGCAACGGTAGCGTCCTCTCCTTTTGTTTTTACCAATTCGTTTACACGTCCAGCGCGTTCCATAAATTGAGGATCTTGTAAATAATTTACGCCATCCTTAATTTCTACACCTTGTTCTTGAGCCCATAGCTCATAGCTTATTCTATTATCTATACGACTCTCTTGATCTACGAGGGCACCAGGTTTTACAATATTTACAAGTGTTAGCCCTAATCCTACAGCTAGTAATGTTGTGATGAGGTAAGCTAGTAATGTTTTTCCACCCATTCTACCTAGACTAGAAGGATCACCTATACCAGCAACTCCAGCTATGATAGAAAACAGAACTAAAGGAACTGCTATAAGCTTTAAAAGGTTGATAAAAATAGTTCCAAAAGGAGCAATCCAATTAATCGTAAAATCACTTAATCCTACCGAAGAAGACACTAGTGCCCAAACCACACCTAAAATTAAACCAATAATAATCTTCCAGTGTAGTGCTAATTTTTTCATAGGTAGTAGTTCCTTCTTGAATGAAAACCCAACTAGTGAGTTGACTATGTGATGTTTAAATTTATTTCAAAATACTATAAATCCCTCGGAGGCAAACAGCTTTACTACCTACCATTCCACGTAAATTTATTTCTACAATCTAACAGATTTATTTCGTAGTACAAAATCTGCAATAACAAGTGCTGCCATCGCCTCTACAATAGGTACTGCACGAGGTACTACACACGGATCGTGCCTTCCCTTTCCTTGCATTTCCACTACTTCCCCAGCGGCATTTATAGTTTCTTGCTTTTGCATCACAGTTGCAACTGGCTTAAATGCCACCTTGAAGTAAATGTCCATTCCGTTAGAAATACCTCCTTGAACACCGCCACTCAGGTTAGTTTTAGTAGTTCCATCTGTATTAAAATGATCGTTATGATCACTGCCTTTCATAGTCGCCCCTTCAAAACCGCTTCCATATTCAAACCCTTTTACAGCATTTATTGATAGCATTGCTTTTCCTAGCTCTGCATGAAGTTTATCAAAAACTGGCTCTCCAAGACCTACTGGCACATTTTGTATTACACAAGTAATAACACCTCCTATGGTGTCACCTTGTTTTTTTATTTCTTGAATTTTTTCTTTACACGCTTTCGCGAAAGCGGGATCTGCACACCTCACATCATTTTTTTCAATCTCGCTAAAATCAAGATCTTGGTATGGTGCATCCATAGTTAAGTCGCCCACAGCGCTTGTAAATGCGTGAAATGATATCCCTTTCAAAAATTGTTTTGCAATGGCTCCAGCTACAACGCGACTGGCAGTTTCTCTTGCCGAAGATCTTCCTCCGCCACGGTAATCACGGTTCCCATACTTTTTATCATAGGTGTAATCTGCGTGACTAGGTCTGTAGGTATCTTTAATGTGACCGTAATCCTTAGATTTCTGATTAGTATTAACAATCTGAAACCCAATAGGCGTTCCCGTTGTTTTATCCTCAAAAATTCCTGATAAGAAATCTACGGTATCTGGTTCCTTACGTTGCGTTACAATCTTAGATTGACCAGGCTTACGACGATCTAAATCGTGCTGAATCGCATCAAAGTCAATACTCAAACCGGCAGGACATCCATCTATAATTCCACCTATAGCCTTACCGTGTGATTCACCAAAAGTTGTGACCTTAAATATAGTTCCGTACGTATTACCTGCCATCGTATGTGTTTTTAACAAATGTAAATTGAAAAGGCCATAATCAAAAGCTAAAAACTCACTTAATAATTAATTAACTTGGTCTCTATTACATAACTATAACTTTTATACTTCTTAACGTCTAATTTACCACCCTATCTAAAATTCTAAAGATCTTACAAGCAAAACAATCTCGGTGAAAAGACCCGTAGAAATTGCTGTACTATCAGACATACATCTAGGCACTTACGGCTGCCACGCTGCAGAAGTCTGCCAATATTTAAATTCCATCACACCAGAAATACTCATCTTAAACGGTGATATCATTGACATCTGGCAGTTTAGAAAACGTTTCTTCCCTAAAGAGCATCTCAAAGTCATTAAAAAAATAATCACACTTGCTTCTAAGGGAACTCACGTGTATTACATCACAGGTAATCATGATGAGATGCTTAGAAAATTTAGTGATGCTACTATGGGAAATATACACCTTATCGATAAGCTTGTGCTTAATCTAGATGGTAAAAAAGCTTGGTTTTTTCATGGTGATGTTTTTGATGTTTCTATACAGCACACTAAATGGATTGCAAAACTAGGCGGTTGGGGCTATGACTTCTTGATTCTATTTAATAGGCTTCTCAACAAATGGCTTATAAGTATGGGAAGAGAGAAATACTCTCTCTCAAAAAAGATTAAGAATAGTGTAAAAGGAGCAGTGAAGTTTATCAATGATTTTGAAACAACAGCAACAGATCTCGCTATCGAAAACAAATTTGATTACGTTATTTGCGGTCATATACATCAACCCGCAAAGCGATTAGTACATAATCAAAAAGGAAGTACACTCTACTTAAATAGTGGTGACTGGATAGAAAATTTGAGCTACCTAGAATATAATAATCGCAAATGGAGTCTCAATTACTACAGAGAAATCCAAAATAATAAACGTAACAATACTTCAAAAGTTCTCCTTGAGCCTAGCATGTTCCAACCAGATATTTTTAACTAATAAATTTCAGTCAGAGCTTTATTGAAAATTACATTAAAAGCGCATCATTTAATACCGTTATAGGATGTAAAGCTACACGTGCAGTACCATCCTTTATTTGATGTCTACAGCTTGTACCATTTGCAACAATAATGGTATCATCACTAGCCTTTCGAACAGCAGGAAATAGCGTTTGCTCACCCACTTTCATACTCACCTCATAATGTTCTTTTTCGTACCCAAAACTACCCGCCATACCACAACAACCCGAAGGGATAATAGTAGGAGTATAATTTAAAGGAAGGTTAAGAATGGCAAACGTATGTGACACAGAGGAAAGTGCTTTCTGGTGACAGTGACCATGTATTTTTAGTTTTTTGGCTTTCGCCGAAAATTGCTTGGAGGTAATAACACCTCGTTTAATTTCTCTATGTAAAAACTCTTCAATTAAAAATGATTGTACCGAAAGCTTTTGGGCAACCTCCACGTCATCTGCAAGCCGAAGATATTCATCTCTAAAGGATAAAATAGCCGAAGGTTCAATACCTAGAATTACAGTGTCTTCTGCTAAATCCTTGAATAGTGCAATATTCTTATTTGCTAGTGTCTTAGCCTCCTCAAGAAATCCTTTTGAAATGTAAGAGCGGCCACTATCATGGTTAGTTACAACTTCCACCTCATAACCAAGGCGACGTAACAGCGTTAAAGCATCTTGACCAATGTTTCCATCTAGATACTGAGTGAACTCATCAATATATAAAACGACTTTAGTTTCACTTTTCAATTTCTGATTGACACTAGTATGAGCTATACTAGATACTTCTGCAGGATCTGAAAATACATTTAATAAAGGTAGACTTCGCTCTTGTGCTATGCCCAAGCTAGCTTTTGCTATCCCTGTAGTTATTTTAAGTAGCGTATTATATATTCTAGGAGAAAATGCTCCTAGTTTGTTGATTTTTGTCGTGTTTGCAAATAGTTTTGTACGAAGACTGCTCCCGTTAGCTTTCTGATATTGATACTCAAACTCAGCTTTTAATGTGGCTACATCCACATTACTAGGGCACTCACTAGCACAGGCCTTACAACTTAAGCAAAGGTCAAAGACATCCTTTAATTCTGTGTGGTCATATTTATTTGACTTATCTGATGTAGTTAGAAACTCTCTTAAAGCATTTGCTCTTGCTCTTGTTGTATCCTTCTCATCTCTTGTTGCTCTGTAACTAGGGCACATCGCACCTCCTGCACTTGGTAATTTTCTACAATCGCCGCTTCCATTACACTTTTCGGCAAGTCTTAGGATTCCTTGGTTATCCTCAAAATTCATGAGCGTCTCTACCACTGGCTCCTTGCGGTCTACTTCATACCTTAAACTCTCGTCCATCGGGAAAGCATCGATAACTTTTCCAGCATTAAACACTTGATGGGGATCAAAAGCTACTTTTACGGCTTTCATTACCTCATAATTCTCATCACCTACCATCATAGAGATAAACTCTGCGCGCACGATACCATCTCCATGCTCACCGCTCATCGAGCCATTGTATTTTTTAACCAGATGCGCTACATCTGTAGTTATCTGTCTAAAAAGTGCTACATCTTGCGACGTTTTGAGATCAAGAATAGGACGTAAATGTATTTCTCCTGCACCAGCGTGTGCGTAGTACACGGCATCTTGCTCATGTCTTTTCATGAGCGCAGTAAATTCACTTATATATGGTGCAAGGTCATCTAGCGCTACCGCTGTATCTTCTATACAAGCAACAGCCTTTCTATCTCCTATCATATTCCCAAGCAAGCCAAGACCAGCTTTGCGTAATTCAAGTGCTTGAGCAATTTCATGACCTTCTAAGATAGGGTACGCATACCCATCGCTTTCTAGCTTTAATTGTTCAATAAGTCTATTCGCCTGTTCTCGAGCGCCTTCTATGGTTTTATCTCTGAGTTCAAACATTAGAATTGCTGCTGGATCGCCTTCTATAAAAAATCTATTTTTCTCTTGCTCACGATTATTTTTTGTGCAATCTAGAATCACCTTATCCATCATCTCACAAGTATATAGATCATGCTTCATGGCAGGAACCACAGCCTGCAAACATGATTCTAAATCCTTGTAATGACCTGCAACCATAACGCCAAAAGTGGGTGGCAACACGTCCAACTGCAAGGTAATCTCTGTGGTAAATGCAAGTGTACCTTCACTCCCAGATAATAGTTTACAGAAATTAAATGGTTTTCCGTGCTCTTCAAATGGTGCGGCATTAGCAATTTCATCAAGTGCGTAACCGGTATTTCGGCGATGGATTTCAGGTTTTGGAAACTGCTCTTTAATCTCATTGCGAACGATACTTTGAGAAAAGTAATCATTTGTTCTTTTGTAAATGGAACCTTCCAAGTTGTCAAGGCTCAATTTTTGGCGAAAGCCAACTGCATCCAGTTCTTCAAAAATTGCGTCACTACCATCAGACAATACCGTCTTTAATCGAACGACTTTATCTCTTGTAACACCATACTTGATACTGGTGGTTCCAGAGGAGTTATTTCCTACCATTCCGCCCATCATACATCTGTTTGCAGTAGACGTATTTGGCCCAAAAAACAAACCATAGGGCTTTAAAAACAAATTGAGTTCGTCTCTTATAACACCAGGTTGTACTGTTACCTGCTGCTTATCTTTATCAAAATGAATAATCTCTGTAAAATGCTTAGACACATCTACCACAATACCATCGCCCACACATTGCCCAGCAAGCGATGTTCCTGCCGTTCTTGGAATCAGGGTGATGTGTTGCGCTTTCGCGAAAGCGCATAACTCCTTAATATCATTAACGGTCTTAGGAAATGCAACAGCAAGCGGAATCTTGCGATAAACAGATGCATCTGTCGCATATATAACTCTATGTAGTTGATCTACATGTAATTCTCCTTCTAACTGATTTTCTAAATTTTTTAGGCCCATTTTCATTAAGATAAAAGTAACTAAAATTTTATGTAGCCCTTAACGTTATGACTATATAATTACCAATAGTTTTGCCAATTCAAACAAACAGTTACAATGAAAAAAACACTAGTTATTGCCCTACTTTTTCTAGGATTAAGTGGAATAGTTTATGCTCAAGAAATCTCTCCTAATGCAATAGGTCTGAGAATAGGAGACAACGACGGATTTAGTACAGAGGTAAATTACCAAAGAGCTTTAAGTGAAAACAACAGACTAGAATTAGGACTAGCTTGGAGAACAGCTGACAGGTTTGACGCAGTAAAAGGAACTGGAATTTACCAATGGGTATGGAACATTGATGGCGGTTTTAACTGGTATGCAGGTGTAGGTGCATCTGTAGGCGCTTTTGATGTAGACGATAATTCACCATTCTATGACGATGATGACAATGAGTTTTTTGTAAACGCGGCTGGAGACATAGGTATTGAGTATCGTTTTGATATCCCATTACTATTATCTCTAGATTTTAGACCAGAAGTAGGAATATTAAATGACTTTGACGATAGTCTTGAATTTGATGTAGCGTTAGGGATACGTTACCTATTTTAATTAAGAGACTTTATCTAACGCTCTCTTATAAAGAGATTCATAAAGCGGCACAATGTTTTGTATATCAAACTTGGCCGCTTCTTTTCTTGCGTTTGTTTTAAACTTTTCAAGCGTATCATCATCTTCTAAAATTCTGATAGCATTTTGAGCCATATCTGCAATGTTACCTACGTTAGATAAGTAACCGGTCACTCCATCTACATTTACTTCTGGAATACCGCCTGCATTACTTGAAATCACAGGGACACGATTTACCATAGCTTCTAGCGCCGCAAGTCCGAAGCTTTCTGCTTCAGATGGCAGTAGGAATAAATCAGAAAAACATAAGATTTTATCTACTTCATTACTGTTTCCTAAGAAACGTACTTTATCTTCTATACCAAGTTCCTTTACGCGCTCTTCTGCAGCTTCTCTTTCTGGGCCTTCACCTACCATAAGTAGCTTAGAAGGAATTTCTAGTTGTAAACGATAAAACACTTCGATCACGTCTGAGATGCGTTTTACCTTTCTAAAATTACTCACATGCGTAACAATACGCTCCCCTTCATTTGCCATTAAATCACGCTGACACTCTGTAAAAGTGTCTGTTACTGCACCAAAATCTATAAAATTAGGTACCACATCTATCTCTCTAGTAATTTCAAAGAGTCTCAGTGTGTCTTGCTTTAAGCTTTCTGAAACTGAAGTTACCACATCACTATTATTGATACTAAAACTTACTGCCGGACGATAAAATGGGTGACTACCTACAAGGGTAATATCT
This sequence comes from uncultured Dokdonia sp., assembly GCA_913060645.1. Classification (GTDB taxonomy): domain Bacteria; phylum Bacteroidota; class Bacteroidia; order Flavobacteriales; family Flavobacteriaceae; genus Dokdonia. The sequence continues at coordinate 18,155 of CAJXSW010000054.1, forward strand.
GTACCATGTAGCGTCGTCACCATAGGCACATGAATTCCTTCTTGCTTGAGCATTTCCTTTGCCATGTATCCTGCATATGCGTGAGGAATCGCGTAGTGTACGTGTAAAATATCAATTTTCTCTTTCTTGATGATTTTTACCAGCTTGCTAGAAAGTGCTAGCTCATATGGCTGATAATGAAAAAGCGGATAATCTGGAACGTTTACCTCGTGAAAATGAATATTGTCATTTAATAAAGCTAGGCGCACAGGTTGCTTGTACGTTACAAAGTGTACTTCGTGACCTCTTTTTGATAAAGCGATTCCTAGTTCTGTTGCTACTACTCCACTTCCTCCGAAGGTTGGGTAACAGACAATTGCAATTTTCATAACAGGATTTTTGGTAGATTTCTTTTTTGCTTTCGCGAAAGCGTACTCACATCATATCACTTATAATACGAGTATATAAATAGCACTTCAAATTTAATCAATTAAAGCATTATAAATGACTTCTTGAATCTTGGTTCTCAAACCAGATTTTATGAGTGCACGGTTATCCATTGTGGGGAATGTCCTATTTGATAGAAACACATAGACAAGTTCGTTTTCTGGATCTGCCCAAGTGTATGTACCTGTAAAACCACTGTGCCCAAAACTTGTCATAGGCACACAACCACAAGTAGGACCACCACCGCTCAATTGTGGCTTATCAAAACCCACACCTCGTCTAACATTATTATCACAGTAATAACAAGTATTAAAGCGATCCATAGTCTGTCTCTTATACACATCTCCGAGCCCACGAGACGGACTCCTATCTCGT
>CAJXSW010000055.1 GCA_913060645.1 uncultured Dokdonia sp.
GGCAGCGTCAGATGTGTATAAGAGACAGGTCTAATTCTGTCTCATCTGAGTCAAGCTTGATTTTAGCTCCAATTCTATCCCTTTGTTCCAATCCATAGGTATCTAAGTCTACAGCGTCTAATAAGCGGTCTAAATCATCGATACCTGGATCACGTACAACCATTTTAGGTATTAGAAACTTTAAAAACCAATACAGCATTTCCCACTCCGGATTATTAAACTCCAATAGTGCAGCTACTTGGGCATAAATCTTTACAAACTGCCTTGCTTTAATTTTATAATCTGCTTTTTGCTTGTCCTCATATTCTAACTCTACGTCAAATCTATTTTGAGGCTTACTTAAAGCAGCACCTAATGCTTCTGTATCTGCGTTAGCAAAAAACAATTCATTAAATCTAACAACTTCACTCCATTCATAAACACCTTCAATATCTAGGGCTTCTTTAGTGTCATGTAACACGTTTACGTCAGTGGCGCTGCTAAGTGTGGTAATTGTATAGTAAGGATCAAAAGCATTTTTTAAATCTTCTTTATCATTAAAGAAGTCTAACACAAAAATATCTTCCGTTTTTTTACCCAATTTAGGTGCAGACCTATTGAGACGTGATAATGCTTGAACAGCAAGAACTCCTTGAAGTTTCTTGTCTACATACATTGCGCATAATTTAGGCTGATCAAAACCAGTTAAGTACTTATTTGCGACTACAAGAATTCTAAACTCGTCCATATCAAAATAGCGCGCTATTTTATCTTGAATGTAGCCGGGGTCATTAGGTTTTGCAGTATCAAGATTTGAAGGTAAATCATTTATAATTTCTTCAGTTAATGGGATACCATCTATTTCTTTTTCACCAGAAAAAGCACATATGGCTTGAAAAGGTGTACCTCTTTCTTCAAGAATACGTTCTACAGCTTTATGATAACGTACTGCAGATTCAATACTCTGTGTAACTATCATTGCTTTCGCTTTGCCCTTGAGCTTTTTCTTTCTGTAAATCTGACTCATAAAATGGTCAAGCATTACTTCAGCTTTACTGTCTATAGTACGTTGGTCTTTTTCTACAAATGCTTTCAGTTTCTTTTGGGCTTTCTTCGTGTCAAAAGAAGGGTTTTCTTCGGCAGATTTTGAAAGTCTGTAATAACTTTGATAGGTAGTATAGTTTGCAACTACGTCGTGTATAAACCCCTCTTCAATAGCTTGTTTCATTGAGTATAAATCAAAAGGAGCAAACTTTCCATCTTCTATTGGGGTTCCAAACTTTTCTAAAGTGCTATTTTTTGGAGTAGCTGTAAAGGCGAGATAAGAGGCATTAGATTGCATCTTGCGCGAAGTCATTATTTGCAAGATTTTATCTTGAATATCTGATGAGTCTTCATCTTCATTTTTTGATTGCCCGATAGCTCTATTTAGATTATCGGCGGCGGTACCTGATTGTGAACTATGTGCTTCATCTATAATTACGGCAAATCGTTTATCACTTAAATCTGCAATGCCATCTACAATAAAAGGGAACTTTTGAATCGTCGTTATAATAATCTTTTTTCCTTCCTCAAGATTCTCTCGTAATTGTCTACTTGAATGTGCTGGGGCTACAATATTTTTTACTTCTGAGAAGCCACGTATATTTTCTCGTATTTGTTTGTCTAGTAAACGCCTGTCAGTAACCACTATAACCGAGTCAAAAATAGGTGTATCCATCGATTTTGGACCAGCTGCGGCCTTATTTTGAGGATACGCTTCTATTAGTTGATAAGCTGCCCACGTAATACTATTAGATTTTCCAGAACCTGCCGAGTGCTGAATTAAGTAACGATGTCCAGTACCATTATCACTTACGTGTTGCACAATTTTACGTACCACGCGCATTTGATGGTATCGTGGGAAAAATAGTGTTTTAGATGGTAATGGGTCGCTTGCTTTACCATCTAAGCGTACGAAATGCTGAATAATATTAGCTAGACTTTGAGGTTTGAAAACTTCATTCCATAAATAAGCAGTTTTATGACCAAAAGGATTAGGTGGATTTCCTTTACCATTATTGTGACCTAGGTTAAAAGGTAAAAATAATGTCTTGTCACCAGCAAGTTTGGTGGTCATATATACTTCATCTGTATCTACTGCCATATGTACCATACAGCGTCCAAAATGCAGCAACGTTTCTTTAGTATCTCGTTGATTTTTGTATTGGTTTTGTCCGTGAAGTTTGGCAGACTGACCTGTCCATTGATTTTTAAGCTCAATGGTTATGATAGGTAGGCCATTTATAAAAAGTACCATATCAATATCCTCACGAGGATTACTTGCAGAGTATGGCACTTGACGCATCACACTAAACTGGTTGCTTTCAAACTGCTTTTTAACACGCTCACTACTGCTACCTAATGGTAATGGATAAAAGAAAGTCAAAAAAGCATCATCTATAGGTAATCCCTTTTTAAGGACGTGTATGATGCCGTGCTTTTTGATAATACGATCTAAGCGTTGTAATATTTTTAATTGCCAATCATTACTGCGCTTTAATTTATTGAGTTCTTCTTCTTGAGTCTTCTCAAGAAAATCCCAAAAACGAGCCTTATCTATTGCATAGGTAGCATCATAATCTTGACGATGGCCTATATAATAATCACCTTGCTTTAAATACTGGGTATTTGATTCTTGCACGCCATTAAAAGTCTCAATTGTAGTTCCTGACAGAGCTAATTGTATAGCAGCTTCTAGGGCCTGTTCGTTGGTTTGGCTATGCATCTTTATCTATTTTATTATAAGCTTCATTAATTGTTGGAAAACTATCAATATAGGTGTCGTGTTCATCAACCAGATCAAATACGGCTGTTTCACTATCCAACTCTATTTTAAAATATGAGCTTTTAGTTTTAATTTTAATGTACGGTAAGTCATCTATATTTTTTACAGAAATATATTCAATTCCTTCTTTTTTATTCTTTAGATACCAATCGTAAGTATATAATTCAACGTGATATCCTGAAATTCTTGAACTTCCCAAAATATAATAACCTTCATTAATTTTACGAAGGCATCTTTTCTTAGCATACTCAAGTAGCTTTGGATTTTGAATTAACTTTTTTAAATGTTCTTTATCTAAAGTTTTTGTTTCTACTTCAATTATCTCATTTAAGCTTTCAATTATATCTAGCTTATTAAAGAGTGAATGATTGATTATTTTTCTTATAAAATCAAGTTTGTTTTTAAAGAACCTTCTCCAGTTTTCATTTCTATTTCTCAGCGTTCCTGGAAAAGTTGTATAAAACACCAAGTTGCGTCCACTTTGAGTAAAACAATCGCCTTGTGTTAAAAGTGTTCTTATTAATAGAAAAGACTTGTTATTAAGTATTCCTTTTGAGAATAAAGCAGAGACTTTTGAGCTTATAACATCAAAAGCTTCAATTGATAATTCTTCTTCCAGTAAGTTAAATATGAAACCAATTTGTCCAAAAAAGTATTTATTGTTCTCAGCTATCAATAGACTGTTTTCCCAATTTGAGTCAGTCATTATTAATTTAGACTTATATATTTCTTCTTCTACTTGAATAGTAGTAAAGAAATCTATGTCTTTTACTTTTAAATCTTGGATTACAGCGTAAATAGAGTTGTTATCACCGACAGTATCAATTAATTTATCAATAGCTTGTGATGCTTCAACAAACAGTTTCGGACTTTCAATTGGTGTATTGTAAATTAAGTTTGTAATAATCCTTAACCATTGATAAAAGGCTTCATCAATTTCGCTTCTTTTATCGATGTAATTTAAAATGGCATAATTTAGAGTAATATCCCACCATGTCATTTTTTCTACATCATCATTATTAAAGATGAATTCAGAAATGGGTTTGCTTACATATTTGGAAACATACTTAGAAGCAGTACTATCTAGAGTGTTTAATGTTGTTAATTCAAAAACATCGATAATTTTTAAATAATTATTAATTCTAGAGGCAAAGAAGTTAGCGTTATTAAAGTAGGGAACTGGGTTAGATTCTGAATCTCTTAAAACAGTAATCTCTGTTTTAATTTCATCAAAATTTAGGTTTGGATTGTTATTACCAAACTCTTTTAAATAATCTCCAAGAAATAGTGTTTTAAAATAGTTTAAGTATTCAATATCTACCGTTGCTTGTTCAATAGGTTTTCTGTCCCAAAAAATATCATTCCATTTTATATCGAAATTACTCTTCCAATTATTAATTGATATATTATCGCTACATTCTTTAATTAACCAAGCTTTAAAATTCTCAAAATTGGTAAGTTTCCTACCTCTTGCATTCATTTTTATATACAACTCATCGGTAAGTTCAAAATCGTCTAAATCGAAAAAGTCGAACGTTATTTTATTATTTTCAATTAAAGCAACCCAATAATTTTCAAACCTTGATTCTGTAGCTTTAAAAACTTTATCTATTTCATCTATTACCGAAAGCATACTAATAACGGTTGGGTCTTTTATCCAATCTGAATAATAATTTTCGTTGTTAGAAATCAATTCACTAGCTAACATTTTTGATGTAGAAAAATCAAAAAATGTAGTTGTTATTAATTGGCAAAAATCTTTTGCTCCAACTCTGGTAGCGTATGAAAATTTATTTAAGCTATTTAGTTCATTATCAAGTTTTAGGTACTGCACCAAATACCAATGCACTAGAAACAAAGTGGTTAATCTTTGTTGCCCATCTAATGGAATAAAAGTGATTTTAACTGCTTCTTCTTTGGTTTGTTCTACTAAATCATAATCAATAGCAACCTCTAATTCTGAAGCATAGGATTGTATGGTTTTAAGTAGTGCTTTTATATTTGTCTTGTTTCTTTCAAAAGCACTTAAATTTTCTTTACCTACTAATTTTCCGTAAATGAAATCGAGATGTAAAAAGCTGTCCTCTTCTTCTAAAGCTTTGAAAATATCTTGTACAATCTTTTCTTTTATTGTGGTAGCTGTTTTTCTACCATAGGTATAATCTCTTTGTATAATAGGTATTTCAATTCTAGATTGATCTATTATTTTCCAAAATGTATTATAAATTCCTTCTTTCATCTATTATTTATAATAAGGTTGTAATTGCGTCTCTATAAATAACTTGTAGGCATCCATATCTTCTTTTCCAAAAAATGATTTTAAAGTACTTTCTTTATCCGTTGTATAAATTTTAGAAAACACATTCTTTGTGCAAATTGGCAAATAGACCAATTTTGTTTCTCCTTTACTGTTTACATATTTACCATCTTGATCTAGTTTTAGTAACTCTTCTCTCTTTTCTAAAAAAGGTTTATTCCCAATTTTACTATTTGTATTTACATCTAGTAAAGCTAAATTTGAAATACCGTGCAAACCTAAATCTATGGTAATACTTTCTGTTACGTCTTCAATATCTTGAATTTGCTCTTTACTTAACTTAATGTCTTTTAGCGTTTTTGAAGTATCAAATGTTGTTACAAAACTTAATGCTTTATCTAGTAATTCAATTATGGCTTTATTATCAGAATTGGCATAGTATTCTTTATTAACCATTAACCATTCTAACAGATATTTGACGGTTTTAAAATCTCTAGGATTTTGAGGGTTAATATGCTCAACACTCCAATTCTCGTTTTTGAATAAGTTAAAAGGAAATTTATGAGGACCATTGCTGTTGATGTAATATGTGATATTTAAAAGCAGTAATATTTCATTACATTGCTTTTTAAAGTTTTCGTAATGCAAGTTTTCTAGATTATAAACTTCAACCGTCTTGTCATCTTTCTTTTTGGTTTTAGAAAATGCTCTTTTTATTTCATTTTCTAATGCAATTGCAAAAGCTGCTTTAGATTTATTCTTGCTTAAATCAATAATAGCAGATAGTTTTTTCAATTCACTTACTATTAAAAAGCCTACCAAGTGATAAACCCTCTTATTATCGTGCCATTCTAAAAGTTTGTTGAAGGTTTTCTTAATAGCCTTCCAATCTAAATCTTCTTCGTTTTTAAATTTGGTTTCGTAAAGCCTGTATGAATATAAGCTGTCGTGCTCTTTTGAATTACGGTTATTAACCAAATCAATAATAAAATCAATACGTGTAGCCGCATTATTGTATTGCTTGTTGTCGCATATAAAAAACCAAAACAAATCGTCGTGTAGTTTTGTTTCTATTTGGTCCCATTCTGTGGCTAGTTCTGTTGCTTTTAATTTGGCTATTTCTTTAGCGTGTTTGTTTTGGGTTTCAAGTATAAATAGCGCCTTTATTAACTCAGAACTTGTTAATGGTATTTTACCTGCATTTAAATTTAAAAATACTTGTTCTGGTATAAGTTGTAATTGATTATTGGTATTAGACACAACTATATCGTACCAAATAACATTTACATTGTTTTCTAATTTCTCTAGAAAACCACCATTATTGATATTTGGATTTTTAAACCAACTATGAATATGAACATAGACTTGAAACAAATGAAAAATATCTACATTATTATAATCTGGATATACTGCAATAAAATTTTGCCAAGTAATTTCTTCTAAAATAGTTTTATGTAACGTAGCCAATTCTGTTTCTAAAAACTTTTTTGTGGCTGGTCTTGTTTGGTATGAAATAGTATAAAAATGCTCTAGTTTTAAATAGTATAATAATAAATAGATACTCGTTATACGTTGCTGTCCGTCTATTAACTCAATAGATGCATCGTCTTGGGTTTTAACAATAACAGGTTGCAAGCAATATTTACCATCTGTTTCTTTATGATCGTTAACATCGTTTAGTAAAGCATTTATTTCTTTTTCTGTCCATTTATAACCACGTTGGTAATCTTTAACTACAAAGCTTTTGTTTTGTAGTTGGTTTACAGGTATAAATAAGTTTTTAGTTTCTTCCATACCTAACAAACCCTAACCTTACCAGTTACAACCCCATTTATCAAACTACTCTTATACTCCTTTAACTTCTTAATCTCTTGCTGCTTTAAACCAATAGCCGTCTCAATCTTTTGGGAAGCCGTTTCTATGTAGGCTGAAATTTCTTTTTGTTCTTTTTTATTTGGAAATGGAATTTCAATATTATCTATTTGAAATTGAGAGAGCATTGGAATTGCAGTCTTACTAACTAGATTAAGAATACCATTTAGAACAACTTTAATTCCAAGAAACATATACTGTGGATGTCCAATGATTTCTTTTAATAAAACCAAACTAGGGTTAATCGTTGTAGGACCATAATCTTTATCAACCAATGCTACCTTACCACAAGTTGAACCTCTTTGTACTATTATAACATCTCCTTTTGAAACCATTATTTCAGGTGATTCGTAGTATTTTTTCCAGGAAATATAAACTGGTTTTTTTAGTATAATATTCCCTTTCCAATCTAAGTGTGATGCACCAAGTGTTAAAGCACCTTTATCTTTATCGACTAAATCTGATGTGGTATACCCTTTAAAACCTATGCGTCCTTGGGTTTTTAAAACATATTTTAACTTTTTAACCTCCCAACCCTCAGGAATCTCACCAATCCACTCCACACCAGAATCTTTCAAAGTCACACCATCATCCAGACCACGTGTCACGGCTTTGTGTATTAAAACTTGTTTGCGTTCTTTAAGTAAGTGTATTTGTTGCTTTTTGATGTCAATAGCAGCATCTATTTTGGTGGTTTTATCGTCAAGAAATTGAGCGATAGCAGTTTGTTCCTGAAGTGGTGGAAGTGTTACTGTAGCATTATTTATAAAATCTTGCTTCAAATTAATTCTAGTAAATCCTCTACCAACTAGTGCAAAATAATTTCTATAAACTTTACTTGACAATAAGTAATTAATGTATTCAGGATATATTTTAGTTTTTGTTATTCTAAACCCTTTACAAAAAGAGTTTAAATAAAGCTCTTTGTCATTGCCTAAATAAATTGAGCACTTAGCAATATCATCTAAAGTTTCACTACTCATTAGAAAAAGAATATCGTTTTTCAAAACGCGATTCTGGTTCTCTTTTTCATCAATTTTCACAAATTGATATTGATTTTCATCAATTATAATGTTATTACAAATATTCGTAAACGGTATAAAACTCTGTATTCCTTTTGAATATTCTTTGCTAAAATCATCTCCTTTTTTTCCACTAATCCCTGCGTAAATATTACCAATAAACTTTAATTTCTTTGCGCTCCAATGCTTAGGAATCTCACCTAACCATTCAACTCCAGAATCTTTATAACTCTCGTAACGTTGTACTTTATTTTCAACCTTCACCATTAGACCAAGTTTAAAATGTCTGCAATTAAACCATCGCTTTGTTTTTCTAAGTCTAGTATATCTTTGGTGACGTCGTCTATATCACGAAGTGGTGTATGCTTATAAAAGTATTTATTAAAGCTTATTTCATAACCTATTTTCGTAGCATCTAGATTGATCCAAGCTTCTGCTACGTGTGGTTGTACTTCACGTTTAAAGTAGCTGTGTATGTTGTCTTTGAGGGGCACGTTTTCGGTATCGCGTAGGTCGCTTTCGGTCTCGTAGGTGAGGTATTCCCCTTTTTTACCAGTACCGTAATAGCCAAAGTCCGCGAGATCTTCTTCTTTACAATCTAGGTGTTCTAGAAATTGGGTGAGTTTATCACCCGTGAGTTTTACTACTTTTTTAATCACCTTTTCGGCAGCTGCGTCGTACCAACATATTGCATTTAAAATCGCTTTTTTATCACTACCAGAGATGGCTATTTTTTGTGCTTTAAGCTCATCATCTACTTCCTTTTGAAATACATTATAATCTGTGTACACGGTATCGCCAAAGATATTTTGCAACTTCTTTGCTGTGGTTATCTGTCGCAAGTGTTTATCCCACGTATCTTGCTTGCATAACTTGGTTTTATGTGCAGAAGAGAGGTTGAGCTCTTCTTTTTCTACCCATTCTAAAAGTTCCTTTTGGTGCTTTTTTATATCTCGATATACGCTATCGCCATACGTTTCATACGCATATTGCATCGCTTCTTGTAACACGCGGTCGTAGCGTAGTGTCTCTATACGGGCATCTGTACATTGTGCCTTGAGACGTTTTGGCCGTTCTATCGTTGCTTTATAATACCCAAAATCACTATTGTCAAACACAAGACTCTCTAGGGATAGTTCTTCAGTACGCTTTCGCGAAAGCGCACTCATATAGACCTCCGTTATTTTATCAATATGTTTCTTTGTAAACTCACAGTTTTTATTGCCTAGATTCTTGCGTAGTTTTTTATATAAATCACTCGCATCTATGAGTTGTACTTTTCCTTTACGCGCGACTGTTTTGTTATTACTCAATACCCAGATGTAAGTGGTAATCCCCGTGTTATAAAATAAATTGTTAGGTAGCTGTATGATGGCTTCTAGCATATCATTTTCTATAATGTAACGGCGTATGTTACTCTCACCACCACCAGCATCACCTGTAAATAAGCTAGAGCCGTTGTGTACACTTGCAATGCGTGTACCCGCAGGAGATTGCTCCAGCGTTTTCATCTTAGAAACCATCTCCATAAGAAACAGTAATTGACCGTCTGAGGATCTAGGTACCGCATCTACATCTTCTACCGTACCCCAATAATCTGCCAGTTGTATTTTAAAACGTGGGTCTATCACGTCTTTACCATCCTTAATATACTTTTGCTCACTGCTCCACGATTTACCATACGGAGGGTTAGAAAGCATAAAGTCAAAGCTTGTTCCTGTAAACTCATCTGTAGAGAGGGTAGAACCCACACGTATATTTTCTGGGCTATTGCCCTTAATCATCATATCACTCTTACAGATGGCATACGTCTCGTCATTTATTTCCTTCCCGTATAAATAGACATCTCCCGTAGCTTTTATTGCGCCTTCTGGGTCTTTTATAAAGTTTTGACTCTCTGTAAGCATCCCACCACTACCGCAGGCAGGATCATAAATGGTCATCACAGGTGGTAGTTGGCTTTTTATAGGCTCAAAAATAATATGCGTCATAAGCTCGATTACCTCACGTGGTGTAAAGTGCTCTCCCGCTTCCTCATTATTTTCTTCATTAAACTTACGTATGAGCTCTTCAAAAACGTATCCCATCCCAAGATTAGATAAGGCAGGGAGTTTACGTCCTTCTGGATTTTCCTTTTCAAAAGGGGTGAGGTTTATGTGTGATGAAGTAAATTTTTCTAGTACATCTAGCAATACATCTTTGCCAGCCATATGCTTGATTTGGCTCACTAGGTTAAATTTATCTACTATCTCTTTTACATTGGGGCTAAAACCAAGAAGGTAATCTTCAAAATTGGCTAGAAGTATACTTTGGTTATTAGAAGCGGTGTCTTTTAATAATTGAAGTGTCCACTTACTTGTGTTGTAAAACACATAACCAGAAGCTGCTTTAAGACCTTCATTTTCAAGTTCTGTAAAACCAGCTTCTACTTTCTGGAAGTGTACCTCGTCCATCACCTCCTTTTTAGTAGGCTCAAGCAGTGCATCTAGACGGCGCAGTACCACCATAGGTAGTATCACGTCGCGATATTTACCACGTACATAAACGTCACGTAGGCAGTCGTCTGCAATAGACCAGATAAAGGAAATAAGTTTTGAGTGGGATGAGTTATTCATTAGTTTATTTAGGGTGTTTTGATATCATTATTGGTAGTGCCCGTGAATGTACAAAAAGCCAAAAAAAGAAAAGTGCGGGTTCCCGCAAAACACAGAGATTTTATGTTAAATTCTACATTTCACCAGAATACTACATACGTATAATCTAAAGTTTCTCACGCCCCACATACAACTCCATCGCTTTCTTATACTTTATCGCACCCTTCATACTCAGGTCATTAATAAAATTATCTAGCTCAGGGTGATTGCGGGCGGTCCAGGCTACTAGGGAGTCACGTTCTTGTTGCCACACATCCCAGTTTACATCGATGCAGGTGATTTCTTCTAGCTTAGTGATCTTGCCATCATGTAGGTATATTTTATGGCTGCAGGTGAGTGGGTTATTCTTTAAAAATTCAAAACGCAGTGAGCTCACGGCTACCGTAGCGATTACTTGCTCGTTGTCATTTTCTATGGAAATGATCTCATAGGAGGGCTTAAATATGGAATCCCACTTAAAATGCTCGTAGTAACTTTCTTTGTCAAAAGGCATCACATAATCTCCCGCCGTGATGGTGATGCTATCGCTTATCAAGCTGCTTATTTCTTGGAAGTTTCCTTCGGCAACAGCCTTGTAGTAGGCTGCGACGGTTTGTTGTGAGGTCGCTTCTTTCTGTGTGCATCCCGTGAGTATGCAGAGTAGGGTGAGGAGGAATAGAGTATATTTCATGGCGTGTGATTAGATAAATATTGCCCTAAATATACCATCTTTTATAGCGCCCTAGCTTGCAAATGAGGTGCTGTTTATGAGGTTCTTATGGTACGCTTTCGCGAAAGCGTGAAAACTCCACACACCATTAGTCTACAACTATTAAAGGCTTGTATATAAATAAGCCTTCACTAGCGTTGGGGAAACTAGGAAGGCTTACAGTCATTGGGTAAATAACAAGGGGTTGCTACCTGCTAACCACAATAAAATCTGAACGTCTATTTTCTAAATACTGCACCTCTGTACAGCTATCGTCTGCCTCATCACAAATGTGTATGGGCCTAGATTCGCCAAACCCTTTTGCACTCTTAATGCGCGAACTCGTGATACCGTTTTTAATCAAATAGTCACGGGTAGAGATGGCTCTATTATCTGATAAGGTTTGATTATATGACGCTCCACCACGTTGATCTGTGTGGGATTCTATCTTGATAATAAGCGCAGGATATTCGTTCATAATGTCAATAATGCGCTGGAGCTGCTGTGCGGCAAATATGTTAATCGCATAGCGGTTAGACTCAAAATTAATAGGGTTGATTTTAATCTTTTCTATCTCACCATCTGTAATAAAAATATCTGAAAGGTTAGCCAGTTTAAAATCTACAAAGTTAATAAGCCCATTAGGCTCTGTGCCTGTGTTTAAGTCCAGCTCATCTTTTGAGTAGCCTATTTTTGACGCCTTGATATTGTATTTGATATTGCAACCCATCTGTAGGGTGTAGGTTCCTGCCGCGTCAGTAAGTGTTTCGGCTACTTGCTTATTGTTAGTATCATAAGCGATGATAGTCACTGCTGGTAAAGGTGCGCCTGTTTGTGAGTCTGTAACGGTTCCTTCTAGGGTCTGGAAGCACTCACCGCGATCATATACAAAGGAGTAAATATCATCATCACCTTTACCGCCTTCTCTGTTTGAGCTAAAGTATCCTTCATTCTTTGTGTTACTAGCCACATAAGCAAAGTCGTCTGCATTGCTATTAATACCAAGGCCGAGGTTGCGGGCATTACTGTAAATGCCGTCTCTAAGCTGCGCTTTGTAAATATCAAGGCCGCCAAAACCTACGTGACCTTTAGAAGCAAAATAGAGTTCTTTATTTTTTACAAAAGGGAAAAAGTCGTCATAAGGAGTATTAATCGCATCGCCCAGATTGCGAGGGGTAGAGAGCGAGCCATCCTCTCGTATATCGCATACATAAATATCTGCACGGCCATAACCACCTGGCATGTCTGACACAAAATACAGTTGACTACCATCTATAGTTACAAAAGGCTGCCCTATGGAGTAGCCGTTCCCGTTAATAGGGAGTTCCTCTTTATCAAACTTATCATCGTTAATCTGCACACGGTAGAGCTTAAAGAAGTTTCTCTTGTTCTTTGTATAAATTTTACGTGAGCCAGATTGTGCACTTGATGCATATACGAGGGTATGGTCATTATTATAAAAGGTTGCCGTTGCATCGTGATATTGCGTCTCTAGATCTTCACTAAAAAGTTTAATATTAGAATATGCACCAGTACTATCTATCGTGGCTTCATAGAGTGATAGGTAAGGGGTATTATCTCTTTTATAGAGTTTGTTTTCTTCATCATTGCGAGCTGTTGAGAACACCAGTTTATTTTTATACAAGGAACCGCCAAAATCTGCATAGCTAGAGTTAATCTCAAGGTTTCTAATCTGGTAGAGCGTGTCATTTGCTAGAATATCATTAAATCTAGATTTCTCTTCATAATACCTATTCAGCTCCTTATTTTTTTTGGAGAGCTTTAAATAAGCTACATAAAAATCATCTGCCGTATCATACTTTTTTAAGAAGCGCAGCACATCAAAATATTGCCAAATGTGTGCAGGTTCCATCGTGTATCCTAGTGCATCAAAGGTTTTTGTATACGCAATCTCTGCACGTTCATAATTTTTGAGATTGTAATGCGTATCTGCTATATGCTGCCAGGTTGCAGGCGATACCTTTTCTGAGTCATTGAGATGCTGATCATAAAGCACTGCGGCATCTGCATACATATGTCTGTCATAAAGCTCATCTGCTTTTTTTAAATCATTTTGTGCATAACTAGAACATACACACATCATGAATAAAATATATAGTGATTTCTTCATAGTGGTTTGATATTAAAAGAATCTAGGTGAGAATGACATTCCCTTTTTCTTGAATAAAGAGAACTTTAAAATAACTTCATGGGTTCCATCATTGTAATTTGTAAACTCTGTAGTAGCATAATCAAAGGAGTAGCCTAAAAACAGATTGTCTGAAATTTGAAAACCAGCCAGCGCACTTACTGCAGCATCCACTTGATAACTAGCTCCTACGGTGAGCTTGTCATGAAATAGGAAATTGGCCGAAAGGTTATATCGCAGCGGGCTACCATTTACATAGTTTACAAGCACAGCAGGTTTAAAACGGATGTTATCGCTTATGCCAAAAACATAACCAGCAGTGAGGTACGATTGCAACTCATCTGCCACGACAGCTTCCTGCACATTATCATAATACTCATCACTAAAAAAGTCAGGCACCGAGACTCCTACATACCAATTATATTTATACAAAAAGGCACCAGCTCCTAGCGTAGTTAGTAGTCTATTATCAATGTTATTTGTGAGTAGGGGATCACCTTGGTTTACAAACTCCCCTTTTGAAAAGTCAACATTGAGTAACTGAGCACCTCCTTTTATACCAAAAGCCAAATTAAGATCCCTATCCAACTGAATATTATAAGAGAAATTACCATCAAAGTTGAACCTCTCTGCAGGACCGTTTACATCTTTTGTGACATTTATACCTATACCAACCCGATCATTGAGCGGCGTTTCAACACTGAGGTTATACGTCTCTGGAGCCCCATCAAAACCAGCCCACTGAGAACGATATATTCCCACCACATTTAACCCCTCTGAAGATCCTGCATATGCTGGATTTATAGCCATGGTATTATACATGTACTGTGTATAGTTAGGCGCTTGTTGTGCATTGATATGTATGCTTACACAACACATAATAAGTACTAAGTAAATCTTATATATTTTAAACATATTCGTCGTTTTTAAGTTAGGTTATTAAAGTGCAATGTATACCCAGCCAGTAAGCGGCTCACTACCATCTTTTAAGTCTAGAATGTAATAGTACGTAGATGATGGAAGGCCATCATTTTTATTTACAGTACCATTAGAAGTAGAAGTTCCTCTCCACACATTTGCATACCCATCCATCTCATACACCATGTTTCCAGCTCGATTGTAAATTTTCAAGTTGTTTTCTGGGTAAGATTCGATGCAGCGTATGGTAAAAGTGTCATTAAAGCCGTCACCATTAGGTGAGAATTCATTAAACACTTTAATGCAACTAGGCGTGATATCAACTTGCGATACATTGTTAGTAAGGTCACTATCTGTAGGACTAGACTGCGTGATGGTTGCGATATTTAGGTAATCTCCGTCCTCAAGAACTACAGCCGTTATTTCTAACACCACAGTAGCACTGGCTATCACCTCAGGAATTATCCAAGTACCCGCTGCATTATCAAAAGTCCCGCTATCTGTCACCGCAGATATAAATTGCAGTCCGGATGGTAATATATCTTGAACCTCAACATCTGTAAAATCTGTGTCGCCTATGTTAGTCACAGTAATGGTATACACAACCTCTGTATTAAGTTGTGGCAGGGCATTATTTACCGTTTTAAGAATCGTAAGATCAGAACAAGTGGCAACTTCCACGTCTAGAGTAGCATCTGCTAGAGGCATGCAGCTATTAGTAGATTCATAATTTACAGCAACAGATTGCTCACCAAGTTCGTTCCATATCACCGTAACAAAATCGTCTGTGAGATCACCACCAGTGATGATTGTCCCACCAGAAGAAATAGTCCATAAATAACCGCCCATGTCAGATTCTGTCTGGTAAGTGATTTCATTACCCACACAAGTCATTTCAGTACTGCTGGTAATGCTTGCTGTAGCAGTCTCATCTATCGTAATACTCACTTCTAGACGAGTGCTACTCTCACAACCATTATTTACCAAAGCTCCGTAATAATTACTAGTAACTAGAAGTGCATCTGCAGCTAGTGGAGTACCTCCTGTTGCTTGAGCATACCATATTACATCAGGTTCATTTACGTCGATATCACTTACGGTAGCCATAGCATCTATACAAAATGATTGCATACTAGCTGTGGTAGTAGGCGTAGGCGTACTGAGAATAGTAACACCAATAGCTAGCCTATTTGCACTCTCTATTCCGTTTGTAACAAGCGCCGCATAGTAAATCGTGTTGTTCGTCAATGCAGTATCGGTAGTTAAAACAGTTCCACCAGAAGCACTGAGGTACCAATTTACAGAGGTTTCATTTACCTGAATATTTGCAATTGTTGGGTTTTCGCTTTCGCAAAAAAGTTGCTGGTCATTTTCTGTCGTTACGATACCTGACTGTATGGTAAGCTCATCTACCGTAGTATCTGAAGCCATATTGCCTGCTAAATCCTCAGCAGTAGCATCTACATCGTAAGATCCATCTCCTAATTCACTTCCATCAGGAATTTGTAAAGACCACGTATCATCACCATTATCGGTAAGGTTTCCATCACCTTCGGTGTAGGTAACTCCATTTACAATTACTGTCAGCTCATCATCCGAATCTGCTGTACCAGTAACTAAGGGCGTGGTGTCATTTGTGGTTTGTGCTGTAACCGTTGGAGTAGTAGGCGCAGTAGCGTCAATTACTAATTCATCAGTAGTATTATCTGAAGCAGTATTTCCAACCGTATCTTCTACAGAAGCATCGACATCATAAGTTCCATCTGGTAGTTCGCTACCATTAGGTATTTGTAGAGACCAAGTATCATCACCGTTATCAGTGAGATCTGCTCCTATTTCTGAATAAGTAGCTCCATTTACAAGTACAGTCAGCTCATCATCAGAATCTGCTGTACCTGTAATTAGTGGCGTGTTGTCATTGGTAGTTTGTGGATCAACCGTTGGCGTTGTTGGACTGTTAATATCTACTGTGTAAGCCTCACTATCAATAGCTGTGGCAGTACATATAGAACCAACAACCGTAATCGATGCATCAATGGTTGAATCTGCGTCAAGTACCAATTCTGCGCCTGAGATATCTGTAGCGAAGCTTAAGGTTGCATCTAAGAATGCTGTGTAATTTGTATTATTTACCGTAATAGTTACTTCATCGTTTTCTTGAGCATCACCTGTAACTACACCAGAAATGGTAATATCATTATTTTGCTCAATACTATTAACGACATCATCTGCGGTAATATTTTCCGTGAGATTTATAGAGACATTTGGGGTATTTGCAAGAATTATAGACACTTGTCTCAAATCACCAGAACTATTTTCACAACCAGTAGCAGGGTTAATGGTTGATATAAATATATTATCAGGATTATTTGCTTCATTTAATCCAGTAATTTCAAGCTTACTGTCATTAATTACATATACAATACCATCTGCTGTAAGGCCATTAGTAATCTCTTCATTTTTATTAGAATCAAAATAATATTTGAAGTCATTCGAGATGGTACTTGACGGAGCAATCTCTAATACTTCTGGTAAGCATATAGCAGTATCAAATCCTGCTACTAGAATATCAGAAGCTTTAGGAGTAGGGTTAATGGTAACTAAAACAGCAGTTCTCACAGACGCTACAGTACATCCATTTGCGGTAGCAGCAGCATAGAAAGTAGCACTTTCTGTTAACGATGGGGTGGTAAAAGCTTCACCGCTATCAACTGTTGCAAGTAAAGTCCCACCTTGCTCTGCGTCATACCAATTTATTTGTGAGTTTGTAGTATCAGTAGTAGCAGTAAGATCTGCAGTGTTATTTTCACATAAGGTAATATTTTGCGAGTCTGCAGCAATTTCTGGAATAGCAGGAGTCACCGCAACATCATATAAATCAAGTCGCTGACTCAATGAGGTATTCAATAATGAAGAATAACTAACTACAATCCTATCTACAGGAGCCGAAACGTCAAAACCAATATCTATCGGGTTATTACTCTGTAATAAATTAATAAGCTCAAGATTTAACAGCGAGCCTAAATCTCTTGTGGCAACTAGATCTATACCATTATAAGCCTCAAATTGAATATTATTTGCCACTCCTAGTGCTAATAAACTTGGATCGACAGCAAGGCGAATTTTAAAATCTTCTGTAGGCTGTGTTGCATTTTGAAAATAAATTTCTTGTTCTATAGTTGCAGCAACTGATAATACTCCCAAACTTAACTCTGAGAATGTTGTAAGATCTCCATCAATAGCATTTTCAATATTTGTAACTCCAGCGCCTCCTAGGTTTATTAAATCTAGATTAAGTCCCGTCCCATCAAAAGATGTAAATGAAGGAGTATTACAAATAGGTGTATCTGCCCCAAAGAAAGCCCCATAAACTCTTAAAGAACGTTCCTGACTTAGTCCTATTAAAGAACCTATACTATTTGTGATTTCTATGCTACTATAAGGTTGGTCTGGAGTGAGAGCTATGTAATAATCACCCTGAGCATCTGTCACGATTTGTGTTCTAGCACCGCTAAATGAATTTGGGTCTGATGACACTGCGCTTAATACAGTAGTGTTACCATTTAATGCCTTTACCGTAAATTCTTGATTACCTATTAATACAATTCCCAATACATCTGCAAGTAAATTACCGAGACTACCGCCTAATAAGGATGGTAACAAATCATCTTCTGTTTCTATTTTAATGTATGATGTTGTATTTGCAGGCAGTAGCTCTCCATATGATAACTCAAGAACACTATCATATGCACCAAAAAAAAGCGTTCCAGAATTTGCTCTAACCTCGGCAAAATCAGTTAAGTTGCCATTTACAGAAAGATTTGCATTGTCAACATTCTCTTGATTGAGAATGGTGGTTGCAAATGATTGTTCTTGCGCATTCATTGAGAAGTAGGCAAGAAAGAAAATCACTATGAAACTGTTCAAGGGTGATGAATAGGTAGTTTTTCTCATCATGGTAGTCGTTTTAAATTATTTTAATAAAACATCTAACTAATGAATGTCGAGTACACATCATTAAAACAATAAAATTCAAATTTGATTAATCGTATAAGAGTCCGTTTAATCAAAGTGATACCTACCGCTTGTTCTGTTTAAAACTAGTGCTTGGCATCTGTGTAATTAAGAACTTTTACTTGTACAAAATTGGCTGTAGAATGTTGATTTATACAAGTTTAATATGTAAGAAAATTAATAATTTGTTTTAGTATAAGCAAGACTAAATACTATTAAAATGAATAAATTAACACTTTGTCTGAATAATTTAGCATTTCATAGAATATTACAAGTATAAAGTAATGAGATTGTTAACTCTCTGTCTCTTATACACATCTGACGCTGCCGACGAAGAGGATAGTGTAGATCT
>CAJXSW010000056.1 GCA_913060645.1 uncultured Dokdonia sp.
CGAGATAGGAGTCCGTCTCGTGGGCTCGGAGATGTGTATAAGAGACAGGTTATGAATTGCTCCATATCCTGCGTAGAGAGATTACGTGAAGTAGTAATAACCTGCACCTGATTGTTTGTTACATCTGGCACGGCACCTATAGGAATTTGTGATAAGGAATACAGCCCAAAACCTATAATAAAGGCCGTAAATAAGAGAACAACAAATTTGTTTCTTATACTGAAATTGATAATATGTGATAGCATTTTGTCATAAAATAATCAATGTGAAGAGCCCCAAATCTTTAAAAGACTAGGTGCTAAAAATAAATTAGATCTGATTATTTATAAAAGCCGTGGCGGCTGGAAGAGCCCATCTAGATGTAACGAAGATGATGGTGCCTGGTAATGAAAATTATGTGCTTTAAAATCCGAAAACTCAAGAGTTTTGAATTCTTCTTTATTTGTAATTAAAACAAAATCCGCTACAGCCGTATGATGTGTTTGATGCTGGAAAGGTAATTGCTCGTGGTCTTTCTTTTCTTCTTGATGTTCTTTTTCGTGCTCTGCTTTTAGTTCGCCATAATGCTTTGCAATAAATACAAATATATTGTCTCCATACTGCTCTTTATGGAACTCTGCATGCTCAAAAAAGTCGCCCAGCTGCACCATATCATTAATGTGCATCCCAAAGCTTTGCAATAGGAAAACAAGTGACAACGATATGGATATAAGTTTACTCAAGGGTATAAAGATAACTAATTTTAAATATTACAATATGTAACATAAGTTACCGTGAGCATATTTTAATACGTTTAATTTTACATAAAAAACTGAATTGTCCATGGGTAAATCGATAATATATAGCATCTTATTTTTAAAATGTCCTCAATGCAGAGAAGGTGAATTTCTTGAGGCGCATCCTTATAAGCTTTCTAACATGAATAAGGTTAAAAAGAACTGTCCTAAATGTCAATTAAAATATAGTATAGAACCAAGTTTTTATACCGGCTCTATGTACGTATCTTATGGTGTGGGAATCGCAGTTGCCGTGGCCGTTTATGTTTTAACCCTTATTTTTGGTTTAGATTTTGGACCTACAGGTATTCTAACGAGTATCGTCATTGCATTAATCATCACAATGCCATACATAGGTGCCGTATCAAAATCTATTTGGGCTCATTTCTTTTTTAAATATGACCCTAACATTCTTAAAAAAGCCGCATAATGATTCAAGAACTAAAAGCCAGCTACGGTCATCTCTTTGAAGATGAACTTATCAATGAAATACTCCAAGTAGGCACTTACAAGGAGGTTCCTGAAGGTTTTAAACTCATGGAAATAGGCGGCTATGTAAAAGGAATGCCGCTACTGGTCTCTGGAGTAATTAAGGTATTAAGAGAAGATAAAAATGGAGATGAGCTTCTCCTATACTATCTAGAAAAAGGAGATACCTGCTCTATGACAATGACCTGCTGCATGGGGCAAACTAAAAGTGAAATACGAGCAATTGCAGAGACAGACACCAAGCTCATTATGGTACCTGTACAGAAAATGGAAGAATGGACGGCTAAGTACAAATCTTGGAGAAATTTTGTTTTTGAGAGTTACCACAACCGCCTTAACGAGCTATTACAAACTCTGGACAGTATCGCTTTTGACAATATGGATGAACGCCTTTTAAACTACTTAAAAGAAAAGGCGAGAGTAAACGATGAGCAAATTATTCATAACACGCATCAAGAAATTGCTTATGAATTGCACACCTCAAGAGTAGTGGTATCAAGACTTCTTAAGAAATTAGAGAACTTAGGAAAAATTGAATTACACAGAAATAATATCCAAATTATAGATTTATAGACCTTAAGTAACTTGGGTTACACCTAGGTCGTTATAGCAAGTCTATTTTTGTCTCTCAATACAAAGAAGTTTATAATGGAGATACTAGAAATACTTGGATATATAAGTGCCTTAATCATCGGCATTTCTTTAGGTTTAATAGGTGGTGGTGGTTCTATACTCGCTGTACCAGTACTAGCTTACTTATTTTCTGTAAATGAAAAAGTTGCCACTGCATATTCTTTATTCATCGTAGGAGCAAGTGCGCTCGTAGGTGGTTTTAAACAACATCTTAAAGGCTATGTAGACTGGAGAACAGCAATTGTTTTTGGACTACCCGCTATTGTAGGAGTTACCGTTGTGAGACACTACGTAGTACCTGCATTACCAGATATTTTATTTACCACAGGTGATTTTGAGTTTACACGTAGGATGGCAATGTTTGGCCTCTTTGCGGTACTCATGATTCCTGCTGCCTTTTCTATGCTCAAAAAAAGAAAGGATAATAAACAAAAAGGTGACGGCACTGTCACTTACAATTACCCACTTATTTTAATAGAAGGCCTAATCGTAGGAGGTATTACTGGAATGATAGGTGCTGGAGGAGGTTTTCTCATCATTCCCGCTCTTGTTATACTAGCAAATGTAGAAATGAAAGTTGCCGTAGGTACTTCTTTAATCATTATTGCTTTTAAATCATTGATGGGCTTCTTTCTAGGAGATGCCTTAACCATGGATATAGACTGGTTATTTCTTTCCATATTTACAAGCATATCATTTGCAGGGATTTTTATAGGCAGTTACCTCAGTAATTTTATAGATGGAGATAAATTGAAAAGAGGTTTTGGCTACTTCATATTTGTAATGGCCATATTCATTTTTTACATGGAGTTTTTTGTAAAACACTAAAGAGAATAAAAATTATAAAAAAGGCTATTTCTTATTATTAGAAATAGCCTTTTTTGTGAGAACACTTGTCGCTACCACGACATAACATGACAAATATCATAGTTTATAAACTATCTACGTTTGTGTAACTTAAGTAACCTACACACTTGAAATGACTGCTTACTTTTATGTTGTTGTAATTTAAAAATCCACATAAAATGAAAGTAGAACAAATTTATACAGGATGCATTGCTCATGCAGCATATTATATCGAAAGTAACGGAGAAGCTGCAGTCTTTGACCCTTTAAGAGAGGTGCAACCATACATAGAACGTGCACAAATAGATAATGCTACAATCAAGTATGTTTTTGAAACACATTTCCATGCAGACTTTGTAAGTGGCCACCTTGATTTGCATAAAAAAACAGGAGCTAATATTGTTTTTGGTCCAGAAGCAAAACCCGCTTATGATGCTATTATAGCAACAGATGGTCAAATTTTTGAGGTAGGTAATTACAAAGTTAAAGTTATCCATACTCCTGGTCATACCATGGAGAGCACAACATATCTTCTCATAGACCAACTAGGAAACGAGCACGGTATTATCACTGGAGATACACTCTTTATAGGTGACGTAGGTCGTCCAGACCTTGCGCAGCATGTAGTGTCTGACCTCGCAGAAGAAAAACTCGCTGGTCACTTGTACGACTCTTTGAGAAACAAAATAATGCCACTTGATGATCATCTCATTGTGTACCCTAATCATGGCGCCGGATCTGCTTGTGGTAAAATGATGAGTAAGGAAACCACAGACACCTTAGGGAATCAGAAAAAATTCAATTATGCGCTTCAAGAAATGTCTAAAGATGAGTTTATCAAAGCTGTACTTACTGGACTAACCGCACCTCCTGGATACTTCCCACAAAATGTCTTGATGAATATTAAAGGATATGAAAGCCTAGACACTATAATGGATCGTGCAACTAAGCCACTTGATCCAGAGGCTTTTGAAATAATTGCAAATGAGACTGGTGCACTTATGCTAGATACTCGCGATGCCGAAGTTTTTGCAAAAGGCTTTATACCTAACAGCATAAACATAGGCCTAGACGGTAATTTTGCACAATGGGTAGGAGAAATGATTCCTGATATAAAACAAGAAATTTTATTAATAACAGATCCAGGCAAAGAAGAGGAGACGATTACTAGACTTTCTCGTGTAGGTTATGATTTTACTATTGGTTTCTTAAAAAATAGCTTTTCCTCGTGGAAAGAGAGCGGTAAAGATTTTGAAACAATCGCTCGTATATCACCTCAACAACTAGAAGCCGAATATAAAATGGGACAACCTCTTGTTTTTGATGTACGTAAAAAAAGTGAATTTTTATCAGAACACGTACTCGGGGCTATTAACGTGCCTCTCAATGAGATTAACCAGCATCTCGCACAATTCCCAAAAAACAAGCCTCTCATCCTTCACTGCGCTGGAGGGTATAGAAGTATGATTGCTGCTTCTATTTTAAAGCAACGAGGCTGGAAAGATTTCAGCGATGTACGAGGTGGTTTTGCTCAAATTACAGAAACTACGGTTCCTAGGTCTGAGTATGTATGCCCTACCACTTTGCTGTAACCGACTATTACTTTGTAGAGCTCTTACCCTTTTAAGGATAAGGGCTCTATTTATTTTCTCCTTTGTAACCTATGTTACTGTAGCAACTACTTCTATTAGCTAATTTTACGTTATTAATAGTTGAGTCCGCTTTCGCGAAAGCGTAAAAAAATACACTTATGAACGTTGAACAAATATATACTGGTTGTCTAGCTCAAGGAGCTTATTACATTGAAAGTAATGGTGAAGTAGCTATCATTGACCCTTTAAGAGAGGTAACGCCATATTTAAATAGGGCAAAACAAGATGATGCAAAAATCAAATATATTTTTGAAACTCATTTTCATGCAGATTTTGTAAGCGGTCACGTAACCTTATCAAAGGCGACAGGTGCTCCTATTGTTTTTGGACCAAATGCAAACCCAAGTTTTGATGCTATTATCGCAACAGATAGACAAGAATTTCCTCTAGGTGACATTACAATTATAGCGTTACACACGCCTGGTCATACGATGGAAAGTACCACATATCTTCTTAGAGATAAAGACGGGAAGGACCATGCAATATTTAGTGGAGACACCTTATTTCTAGGCGACGTGGGAAGACCAGATCTTGCTCAAAAAATGGGCGAACTCACAGAAAAAGATCTCGCAGGTTTTCTTTATGATAGCTTACGTAATAAAATTATGCCCCTAGCAGATGATGTTACGGTATACCCTGCTCACGGAGCTGGATCTGCTTGCGGAAAGAACATGATGAAAGAAACGGTAGACACTCTAGGGAATCAAAAGCAAATGAATTATGCATTACGTGCAGATATGACTAAGGAAGAATTTATAGCAGAAGTGATAGATGGTTTATTACCACCACCTCAGTACTTCCCTCTTAATGTCAAAATGAATAAAGAAGGTTATGAAGATATTGAAGACGTACTCAAAAGAGGTACGCATGCACTATCTCCAGCAGCTTTTGAAGCTGTTGCAAATGAGACAGGAGCTATCGTACTAGACGTGCGTCATCAAGATAAATTTGCCAAAGGGCATATCCCTAGATCTATATTTATAGGCCTAGATGGGAGTTTTGCTCCATGGGTAGGCGCCTTAATTGCAGATGTAAAACAACCCTTATTGCTAGTTACAGAGCCAGGTAGAGAGAAAGAAACCATCACTAGGTTATCTCGTGTAGGGTTTGACAACACAATAGGATATCTGGAAGGAGGATTTGATGCTTGGAAAGACGCTACCATGGAATACGATACCGTAAGTTCTATCACAGCAGATGGTTTTAAAAACGAATTAGAAAAAGGCAACAAACCTGTTTTTGATGTGCGCAAAGAAAGTGAGTACCTATCAGAACATGTACTTGGAGCAAACAACACACCACTAGATTTCTTAAATGATCATCTAGCTGAATTTCCAGACAAACCTTTTTATGTGCATTGTGCCGGAGGTTATAGAAGTATGATAGCCTCATCTATATTAAAAAGTAGAGGAATCCATAACTTAATAGATGTACAAGGCGGCTTTAAAGATATTAAAGAAGCTGGCATTCCAGTGTCTGCCTTTGTTTGTCCTTCAACACTTTAAAAGACTATGAAAAATATATCACAAGTAGATTGGGAATCGGCAATTGAGAATGACAGCAATGCTATAATTCTTGATGTTAGAACCCCTGGAGAATGCAGTGAGGGTATCATTGAAAATGCAGTAATGATTGATTTTTTAAACAGCGCTACGTTTCAGGAAGAAATAGAAAAACTTGACCAAACAAAGAATTACTACGTGTACTGTAGAAGTGGTAATCGTAGTGGTCAAGCATGCCGAGCATTAGATAATCTAGCGATAAAAAACACGTTTAATCTAGTAGGTGGAATGCTAGACTGGAATGGTAAAACCGTAATTCCAGCTTAAACAAAGACATTCCATAGAGTGATGACTATGGTCTTATTGATTGGTTAGTAAAAAACGAGGTTATCAGTAATGATAATCTCGTTTTTAATTTAACATGATATGTAACTTAAGTTACTGGCAATGGGAAACTAGAGGACTATCTTTAATAAAAAATAATGAAATCAACAATTCTTATTATGTCCATATTATCATTTCTCTTTGGAGGTAAACCTCAACAAAATAGCAATATCACTGTTCTAAGCACAGCCGACTTTAAAACCGCTATCACAGATAAAAAAGTGCAGCTAGTAGATGTGAGAACAAAAAATGAGTTCGATAGTGGTCATATACAGAAAGCTGTAAACATTGATGTTTTTGATAAAGAAAATTTCATTTCTTCTTTCAACTCTTACAGTAAAGAAGAGCCTATTTATATCTACTGCAGATCTGGAAACAGGAGTAAGAAAGCTTCAAAAACCTTAGACAGCCTAGGATTCAAACAGATTTTTGATTTAAAAGGAGGATTTATGGCTTGGAAGTAATGCTTATTCATCTGTTCAAAAACAGGCGTATTCTATCACATTTTTTTCAATTACGCTTTCGCGAAAGCGTAACATAGAACTCACAAGGCTCCTACATCAAGCTGCCTCTTTAGATAATTATTTACTCAATACATATCTCATGAAAACATCAATTATAGTACAGAACTTAAAATGCGGTGGTTGTGCAAAAACAATCACATCAAAAATATCTGAACTTGACAATATATCAAACGTACATGTGGACACCGAAACCGCTACTGTTTCCTTTACTGCTCAAGGTACAGAAGACGCATTAAGTGTAAAAGAAAAGCTCAAGTCATTAGGCTACCCATCTATTGAAGATGAAAATGGAGTGCTCTCTAAGGCAAAATCTTTTGTAAGTTGCGCTACCGGAAAAATGAAATGACTTATGAAAAAATTATCACTATCACTCACTGACAAATTAGCGATAGACAGAACAAAACTTGCAAACGAGCGTACTTTTCTAGCCTACTTTAGAACCTTTATTGTGTTTTTAAGTTCTGGTCTAGCGATTATCAAACTCGACATTCTCACAGAAATAAAGTGGATAGGCTTTATGCTAAGCATCATAGCGCCTGCACTGTTTCTAATAGGCTTAATACGTTTCTTATATGTAAAAAGAAGCATTAGAAGGTATTACAAAGCTTAAATCAAATTTACACTCATAACATTATGAAACCATCTCTTTTTTACCTGCCCCTTGTACTCACACTAATACTACTTACAAGTTGTAACGAGTCACAAAAGACTACATATGTGAGTCAATCAGATGTGACACCAGAATTAGATAATATCACTACTGCTGTAAACCACCCAGGAAAGAAGTTAATGGAATCAAAGTGCTACGCTTGCCACAATCCCTCTACGGGTCACGAAGGAAGGATAGCACCTCCTATGGTAGCAGTAAAATCTCATTACATGAACGATAAGACTACTAAGGAAGAGTTTAAAGCTGGAGTCTGGAACTTTGTACAAAAACCATCTAAGGAATCATCAAAAATGAGAGGAGCCGTAAAGCGTTTTGGCCTTATGCCCTACCAACTATTTCCTCAAGAGGAAATTGAGCTCATTGCAGATTATATGTATGACTACAAAATAGATGAGCCAGCATGGTTTAAAGAGCACATAGAGGAAGAGAGCAAAGGCAAGATGCAATATAGAAATGATGGTAAAATAGAAGACACCTTAGCCTCTTTTCAAACTGAAAACAAGGCAGATATAGGTTTGCGCTACGCACTACAAACAAAACAAGAGTTAGGAAAAAACCTAATGGGTACTATACAGAAAAAAGGCACTCTTGAAGCTGTCTCTTTCTGCAATAAAAAAGCCTACCCTATTACTGATAGTATGGCTGTGGTTCAAAATGCGAGAATAAGGCGAGTGTCTGACAAGCCTCGCAATCCAGCAAATCAAGCTTCTCAAAAAGAATTAAGCATCATAACACATTTTAAAAAAGTAATAGCAAGTAATGAAGATTATGAGCCAGTAACAGAAATAGTGGACGATAAAGTAAACTTTTACTACCCTATTACTACAAATTCTATGTGTTTACAATGTCATGGCACTCCTACAATAGATATTGAACCTGCTGTTCTTTCTTCCATTAAAAATCTTTACCCTACAGATAAAGCAGTGGGTTATAACGTGAATGAAGTACGCGGTATTTGGAGTATCTCATATGAGAATTAGCATGAGGTTTTTTATCATTCTAGTTTTTACAATTACCACTTTATACAATGCTCACGCACAAGATGAAAACAAAACACATTACAGCAGCTGGAACACCATAAATGTTGTAAAAAAGTTCAATGATCAATGGGTAGTAAATGTAGAGCTTAACGCAAGACGCACTAACTTCTTAAGAGATTGGGAGCAAATTGTGGTTCGTCCTTTTGTGCATTATATGTTTGAAAATGATTTAGATATAGCCATTGGGTACAGTTATATAAAAAATTACAACTACGCTTCATATGGCACACCCATTGACGCTACTGAGAATAATATATTTCAACAACTTACGATAAAGCATAAGTTTTCAAAATTCTCATTTGATCACAGGCTACGTTTTGAGGAACGCTTTATTGATAAAATAACAGAGAATGATGGTGGTACATTCTTAATAGATGGTACTACTTACAGAAATCGATTCCGTTATAAATTTCAGATTACGGTTCCTGTGAAAACTTTTACATCAAATCAATCTCTAAGTTTAGTGATATATGATGAGGCTTTTTTAGACTTTGGCAATGGTTTACGACCAGAAAAACTTGATCAGAACTGGATGTTTATAGGAGTAGGTTTTCGCGCAAGCGAACATATACACATTCGATCTGGCTATCATGACATCTATGCAAAAAGAGGAAGCATCTTTAGAAATAACCGAATCTGGGAAACTACATTAACTTATAAAATATAACAGATGAAATTGCTTATCGCCGGAATATCGATACTTATAGCGGTCAATAGTTGTCAAAATGAAGCAACTACACATACTGAAAACAACCAAAGCAACAACGCACACACAGAGAAGCACTGGAGTTATAATGGCGAGACAGGTCCTTCACACTGGAAAGAACTTGAAGTAAATTCTGACTGTGACGGCAAGTATCAATCTCCTATAAATATTGTGAATTATCAACTAGATGAAACACTTGCTCCATTAAATATTACCTATTCTGATAGCACACACATACATGATGTAGTAAATAATGGACATAGTATTCAATATAATTTTGATGCTGGAGATTATATAACATTAGATAACAAAAGGTATGAGCTAAAACAGTTTCACTTTCATGAGCCCGCAGAGCATTTAATAGACGGAGTGCGCTACCCTATGGTTTTACACCTTGTGCATATAAGTGATGCTGGAGAATATGCTGTGTTTGCTGTAATGGCAAAAGAAGGTGTAAGTAGCTCTCCTTTTGATTTTTTAGAAAGCTATCTCCCTTTGAATGTAGAAGAAACCAAGGTTGTTGACACTGCTTTTGATATGAATTTAAACCTACCCGAGAACAAAACATATTTTAACTACACGGGATCTCTTACCACACCACCTTGCACGGAGCGTGTAGAATGGTTTATTTTTAAGGAGCCTATAACGGTATCTTTAGAACAAGTTGAAAAATTAAAAGCCTTAATGCCACTCAACAATTATAGAGATGAGCAACCACAAAATGGTAGGGTAATTAGAGTGTCAAAGTAACACTGCATATTATTTTATAGCATTTCGAGATACAAGTTTATCTCAAAAATCCAAGTATACTTCTATTTGAAATTCTTCTATAGAAGTTCCTTTAGCACACTAGTTTACCTTTTTTACGTCTATGTAACTTGAGTTACAGTAATTCCTTAAGTATTCGACTATTTTTAAATCATAAACACTTAAATGACATCTATGGCTTTACATTTTCAAGTTTTAATAATAGGAGGAGGTACCGCTGGTATCATGACTGCCGCCCAACTTCTTAAAAACAAAAAAACGAATAGCGTAGCTATCATTGAACCTGCAGACACACATTACTACCAGCCAGCATGGACGCTTGTAGGTGCTGGTACCTATGATTTTAAAAAGACAGGTAAACCCATGTCTGCTGTGATTCCTAAGGAAGCAAAGTGGATCAAAGATAAAGTAGCTGCTTTTGATGCAGATAATAATACGGTACACACCGCTAGCTCTGGAAACATCACTTATGACTATCTCGTAGTTGCTCCTGGTCTTGCTTATGATTTTAGTCTTGTCCCTGGATTAGGTCAAGCAATGGATAAAGGTGTTGTGTGTAGTAATTATACAGATCCTCAACATACATGGGATGTAATAAAGAACTTTAAAGGTGGTGTTGCATTATTTACACAACCTGCAACCCCAATAAAATGTGGAGGAGCGCCTCAAAAAATCATGTATCTAGCAGAGAATCACTGGAGAAAAAGTGACACTGCATCAAAAACTGACATTGTATTTGCTACTGCAGGAACCATCATTTTTGGCGTTAAGGAAATTGCAAAAACACTCATGGAAGTTGTAGATCGCAAGGACATTAATTTACGATTTAATCATAGACTCGTTGAAGTAGATAGTGAAAATAAGATTGCATGGTACGAGCTCACTAAAGACATCTCTGCTGGAGGCTGTGTTGTAATGTCTGGTGATGATGAAGGAAAATATCTAGACGAGACTTTCCAATATAATTACAAGAATGTCAAGGTGACTAAGAAAGGTGATAAGTACGGAATACATTATGACATGCTACATACTGCACCTCCATCTGTTGCGCCTCAATTTATACGAGATTCTAAGCTCGTGAATGATGCTGGCTGGCTTGATGTAGATATACGCAGTATGCAACATAAAAGATATAGTAACATCTTTGGCTTAGGTGATGTAGCCGCACTGCCTACTGCAAAAACTGGTGCCGCAATCCGTAAGCAAGTACCTATCGTAGTTGATAATTTATCTAAACTCATGCAGAGCAATACAATAGGTAAGCAATCTTATGGAGGCTACTCTTCTTGCCCACTAGTAACAGATTATGGCAAGATGGTGCTAGCAGAGTTTGATTATCATAACAACTTTACACCAGATCCAAAACTCAAGCAACTATTAATAAAAGATAGTTCTAAGGAACACTGGAGACTTTGGATGCTTAAAAAATACATGCTACCCTACTTATACTGGAATAAAATGATGAAGGGAGACAACGTATAACCCCTACTATCGCGTTAAAAAAGAGACAAAATATCAATTTTGTCTCTTTTTCATTAACTAATGTTTTATAATTACCTACAGAGATATAAAAATGAATTATACCGATTTAATTACATCTATCAATAAACAGAAAAAGGAAATCAAAGTTTCCATTCTGTTGAAGCAAGAATCGCAACGATTTACACAGTTGTTATTTAACACACTGTTTGATAATGGAACAGATACAGAAAAGACTCTTGAGACTCTTGAAGCCTTATTTATTACCATAAGAGATCTTGCTTGTCCAGAGATTAAATGTAGTCCGTGTAAAAAATGGGATGACTTTACACTCGTAATCCCTACGCTCTTTTGTAGTTTAAAAAAGGATGCAGAGGCTATTTATAGCAATGATCCTGCTGCACAATCTCTAGAAGAAGTGTACCTAGCCTATCCTGGTTTTTTTGCTATTGCGATTTATAGAATGGCAAGAGAATTTTATGAGTTAGGTTTACCACTCATACCACGACTAATGACAGAATATGCACACCAGCTTACGGGTATAGATATTCATCCAGGAGCGCAAATAGGAGAATCCTTTTTTATTGATCACGGAACCGGAGTGGTGATAGGAGAGACTGCCGAAATACATAATAATGTAAAACTATATCAAGGAGTTACCCTAGGTGCACTTACGGTAAACAAGGATTTAAAGAGCATAAAAAGACACCCTACCATTGAGGATAATGTTACGATTTATGCAAATGCAACAATACTAGGTGGAATTACAGTTATAGGAAAAGATAGTATCATAGGAGGTAATACTTGGGTGACAAAGACAGTACCTCAAAACTCTATAGTACTCCACAATCCTAAAGTAGAAATTCGCAATAAAAAATAAATAAGCAATGAATAAGACACTCTTAGATCAAATAGGAAACACTCCAATAGTCAAGTCTATAGCATTAAATACAAACCCAAATGTGAGTTTATATTTTAAACTAGAAGGTGACAATCCTGGAGGTAGTGTAAAAGACAGAGCTGCTTATAATATGATTAAAAGCGCGCTAGATAGCGGCGCTATAGATAAAAGCACAAAGCTTATTGAGGCTACAAGTGGTAATACAGGTATAGCACTTGCCATGATTGCTGCTATTTATGGGCTAGAAATAGAACTCGTGATGCCTTCAAAGGCAACTAAGGAACGTGTGCAAACCATGAGAGCTTACGGAGCAAAAGTTACACTTCACCCTGACGGGATAGAAGGCGCTAGAGATTATGCTATTGATAAGGTTGAAAATGAAGGGTACTTCTCTTTTAACCAGTTTTCAAATGATCATAACTGGCAGGCTCACTACAAAACCACAGGTCCAGAAATATGGAGAGATACTCAAGGTGAGGTAACGCACTTTGTATCTTCTATGGGAACCACAGGTACCATCATGGGAACCTCAACATTTTTAAAAGAACAAAACAGCGATATCCAGATTGTAGGAGTACAACCTACAGATGGATCTAGCATTCCGGGCATACGTAAATGGCCACAAGAATATTTACCAAAAATCTTTAATGCATCAAAAGTAGATAGAACCATCGAAGTAAGTCGTGATGAGTCTATTGCCATGGCTAGAAGGCTAGCACAAGAAGAAGGAATACTAGCAGGTATGAGTAGCGGTGGCGCAACTACGGCGGCTCTAAAACTAGCTAGCGAACTAGAAAGCGGAGTTATAGTAAGCATCATTTGTGATCGCGGAGATAGATATCTTTCGTCAGAGTTATTTGAATAGTGATTGCTTACTTCATATTATAGTATAAATAGTAATTAGGATAATTATGCTTTCGCGAAAGCATAGTCACCCTCATTTGTTAAAGTTATTTTAAAAAAAACTATGTATGTAACATAGGTTACTAAGCCACCTACATATATAACGTATCTTTATATCATAAAACATAACGATAAATATATACTATTATGGATAAAGAAAACCTATTGCCAGAACAAGTAGTCTCAATGCCTAGAATAGGTGATACAGCACCAGATTTTGAGGCAGTTACGACTAAGGGAACTATAAAAATGTCTGAGTTTGCAAAAGATAAGTGGACAGTGATGTTCTCTCACCCTGCAGATTTCACTCCAGTGTGTACCACAGAAATGAGTGGTTTCGCTATTAGAAAACCAGAATTTGACGCCTTAAATACAGAACTACTAGGTCTTAGTATAGACAGTATACACGCTCACTTAGGATGGGTTCAAAATGTAAGAGAAAACACAGGTGTTTACTTTGATTTTCCTATCATCGCAGATATTGATATGAAGGTATCTAAGCTATACGGGATGTTACAGCCTAACGAGAGTGAGACTGCAGCAGTAAGAGCTGTTTTCTTTATCGATCCTGCCAAAAAAATTCGTCTTATTATGTATTACCCGCTTAATGTAGGTCGTAATATGGATGAAATTCTAAGAGCGCTAGATGCACTGCAAATGTCAGATAAGCATAAGGTATCTATGCCGCTAGACTGGAAAAGAGGTGATCAAGTGATTTGCTCTCCACCTAAAACACTAGACGCATTAAACGAGAGACTTGCAGATGATTCTGTAGAAAAAGTTACTTGGTATCTCGCAAAGAAGAGTATCTAAAACTTATAAAAAAGGGCTTAAGAGCATTCACTTAAGCCCTTTTGTTTTCTTAAACCTAAGATTATGAAAGTACAACAATTTGAATATAAACCATTAGCACATTACTCATACGCATTAGTGAGTAATGGAGAGATGGCCATTATAGATCCAGAGCGTGACCCTAAGGAGTATTACGCTTTCGCGAAAGCGAATGATGCAAAGATCATTGCTATCATAGAAACACATCCACATGCAGATTTTGTGAGTTCGCACTTGCAAATTCAAAAGGAAACTGGAGCAACAATTTACAATAGTGCAAAGCTAGGAGCAGATTATCCACATACCGCATTTGACGAAGGTGACAGCATTACGATAGGAGAAGCAACACTAAAAGCTATAAATACTCCAGGCCACTCACCAGATAGCATTACTATTGTTGCAAGTCAAGGTAGCGATACTATCTTATTTACAGGAGACACCCTTTTTATAGGAGATGTAGGCCGTCCTGACTTACGTGAAAAAGCTGGAAATATGAAAGCTAAGCGTGAGGAACTCGCAGAGATGATGTACCAGACTATAACTACTAAGTTTACAGATTTACCTGATGATGCTGTAATATATCCAGCACATGGAGCAGGATCTTTATGTGGTAAAAATCTGAGTGATGCAAATAGCAGCACGCTAGGTAATGAACGTATGGGTAACTGGGCGTTTAAAGCACAATCCAAAAAAGAATTTATGGATACCATCCTTGATGGACAACCATTTATACCATCTTATTTTGGGTTTAATGTAGCCATCAATAAAACTGGCGCAGAAAGCTTAGAGCCTGCTATAGAACGAGTTCCTTTTAAGAAGGATGTCGCAGCGACTGGCTTAATTGTAGATATGAGGGATGAAGCCATATTTAAAGAAGGCCATCTTGCAGGAAGTATAAACATACAGGCAGTTTCAGAAAACGCAAAGTTTGAAACTTGGCTAGGTGCAATCGTACAACCTGAAGAAGAGTTTACACTAGTTATAGCTTCTGAAGAAGAAAAAAACTATATGCTGAACAGAGTTGCCAAAATAGGCTACGAAAAGCAGCTAAAAGAAATAATAACACTGGGAACTGAAGGTCTAGTTAAATCAGCAGATTTAGATGTGCAAGATTTCAAAAACAATCCCGACAACTATACCATTATAGACATCCGTAATGTAAGCGAAGTTCAAGAGGAGCAATTCTTTGAGAACGCACTATCACATCCACTTAATGAATTGAGAGAAACAGCAAGTAACATCTCTAAGGACAAACCTATTGTAGTACATTGTGCTGGTGGATATAGAAGTGCTGCAGGAAGTAGCATTCTAGAAAGAGAATTAACAGGGGCAACTATTTTTGACCTCAGTGAGAATATTAATAATTTTAAATAACTAATTATGAGCAATACAAACAACATCGGTTTAGACATTTCGACATCTCAAACCACAGCAACCCAACTTAACGACTTACTTTCTAACTACCAGATCTTTTACATGAACCTAAGAGGTTTTCACTGGAATATTACTGGAAAGAAATTTTTTGAACTACATGTGAAGTTTGAAGAGTTATATAATGACGCACTTCTTAAAGTAGATGAAATCGCAGAGCGTGTACTTACTCTAAGTGCTACTCCTACTCATTCATTTAAGGACTACTTAAACAGCTCAGACATAGAAGCTGCCAAAAATGTAACTGATGGTGAAGAGGCTATAGATAACATCCTTGAATCTTTAAAGGTTTTATTACAAAAGGAAAGAACAATACTTACAACTGCTGGAGATGGTGGTGATGAGGGTACTGTTGCTTTAATGAGTGATTACATCACACAACAAGAAAAGCTAGTGTGGATGCTCTCTGCATACCGTAACTAGTACTTAGGAATTACCTAGTAAAAAAGCCCTTTTGATTTTATCAAAAGGGCTTTTTCTATAGCTACCATCTAAAATCCATACTGTACAAATACAGAGAAATTTCTACCTGGGTCGTTTATAGGTACTCTTGTAAAATCTGCCTGATTTACAAAAGAGAAGTTGAGGTGATTATTATAAGTCTCATCAATTGCATTTAAGACTGCTAGACCTACATTAAAGTCTTTAATAACTTCCATACCAAAACGCACGTCTAAGGTTTCATAACCTGCAGTTTCTTGCTCTCTAAAGCTTGACGCTATCTCATCTTGTTTTGATGTCACTGTATAATCTACACTAGCCCAGTATCTGTCTTTTTCAAAACCTACTCCTAGTCTTGTAACCAAAGGAGGTGTTAATGGCAGCGACTCATCTAGATCTTTATTTCTAGTATAAACATAAGACAGACTTGTATTAACGTTGAAATAACGAGCAAAATCGATTGCTACATCGGCTTCAAAACCTGTTTTGTAAGCGTTATCAAGATTCACAAATCGTTTTACTTCTTGCGGTTGTGCCGTAGGCATAAATTTACGATATAGTGCAGGGTCTACTACAGCTACAATATAATTTTCATAAAGTGAGTAATACCCCGACAGGCCATACCTAATTGCATCAATTCCCGTAGTTAAAACTTTTTTACCTTTTATTCCTATTTCAAACTGGTTATTTACCTCAGCTTCTAGAAAAGGATTTCCCACATATTCAAAAGTATCTTGTCCTACAGAGAAGTGATTTATATAACGCTCTATCATATTTGCAGATCGTACGCCACGCCCATAAGCTGCCTCTAAAGTTGCATTGTCTGACACTTTATACTTAACAGATACTGTTGCTGAGATATTATGTTCCTCTCGCTGCTCTAAGTTATTATATAGCGCCTGGAAATCTGCCTCTGGATCTTGAATGTCTGAGACTACAAGATCATATCTAACTCCTGCAGTAAGCATAGTCTTATCTGAGAATGCATATTTATTTTCAACAAATAGCCCAAAGTCATTTACATAAGAGTCTTGCCATACTTTATCCTGAAAAACCAAAGGTTCTGCAAGCTCCATACCCATCATATTACGTTTTACAACTCTCGTCCTACCACCATCTCTTGCAATAAGTATGGCATCAAGACCTCCATAGAGAATCCAATTATCTGTTGGTTTCATTTTTAACTCTAGCTTCCCTCCTGCCGTAGTAGCATCTATAGCAGACAGCGCCTCTGTAGTCATGAACGAAGGTCTGTTCTCGTTAGACATGATATGATCTACATAAGAGTAATATACTTTTGCATTAAGCTCTTTTATAAAACCATTCTCCTTAGTCTTCTTATAGTCTATGGACAAAATTGAACTATTATCCTCTTCTGTATCCATTGGTAATCCAGCGTGTAATACATCTCTCCCAAATGATTGTCTCCAGTGCGCTTGAATTCTTTGGTTATCGTTTATGTTATACCCTAACCTCAAACCATAATCTAGACTTCTAAAGGACGAAGGAATCTCAACACCAACACCATCTTCATAATTACCAAAATCACGATAACCAGCATTTGCAGTGATATCATATTTCTCAGTTACTTGATTTAGCAATAAAGAAGATACGAGAGAATTACCATTAGATTCATATCCAGTATTTACACGACCATGCAAGCCGTTGTCCATAGATTGAGGTTTCTGAGTCACTAGATTAATCACTCCGCCAAAAGTTGCTCCATACCTCACAGTATAAGGACCTTTTATTACCTCAATACGTTCTATCTCTTCAGGCACAACATGAGTGGTAATAGGATCCATTCTGTTAGGACAAGCGTGCACTGCCTTTGTACCACCGTCAAATTGAATATTAAGCTGTTCATATTGACTAGCTCTAAATGACGGATCTATGGCATAGTTACCGCGTTTAATCAATGAAAAGCCATTAAAATCATTAAATAAGTCGGCTACATTTTTGGGTTGCACTACTTTCTTAAGAAGATCTGTTTTAACAGTAGTTAGTACTGGGTCTATATTTCCTTGTCCAGTGACAAATACTGTATTTAATTGAATGGTTCTTGAGGTTATTGTGTCTTGTTTTTCCCCTGTTTCTTGAGCTATCATTGATACAGGTATAAGTGCGCACAGAAGCGCAATTCTTTTTATATTCATTGTTTCTTTTTTCCAAATTACATCACAGTGATATGGAGGAAATAGCATACATCTATTTCCTCTCCTTTTCTAAATAAAAAAAGGATACACCTTTGGAGGATGGAAAATTGCGTAAGAAAACATATCACTATACAAAGCCGTGTAGTGATGATTATTGCCTCTTGTGGCTGGTACTAATGCAACTTCTTGGAAGCTCACCTCTAGCTGACAAAAAACCAATTGATCCCACTCTAAAATTGGAGTCTTTTGTTCATCATGAGATGATGTATTGGCTGCTACTTTAGTTAGAAAACATTTACCGTCACACTTTAGTTCTGGCTTGTCTGTGTTCTCACATAATTGTGCTACAAAACTTTCTATATCCAGCGTGTACCATCCATAAACAGCAGATACTCTTAAGCTATTGCTCAAGAGTAACAATGATAGTATGGACATGGCAAACAGCTTCACTAAATAAGAATATAGGTGACAGGTACGCTTTCGCGAAAGCGTAATTAAAAAAAGTTAACTAATCAAAAATATTGAGAAATCTACTTTCTATAAGCTACCTAGGTTAC
>CAJXSW010000057.1 GCA_913060645.1 uncultured Dokdonia sp.
ACATATTATTTTCTTCTAGTCTCAATCGATATTATATTGTTTCGACTAATAACGTAGAAGAACGTTTCAAAAAGCATTCTTCTATAAAATTAAATTAAAGAGCGAGATTTTCTCAAAGCAATGTGCACTCAAATAGGCTGTCTTTAGCTATTTCTTCTTTATTTATATAATTACTTGTAACAAACTCTATATATGTCATACCTATGCTACAACTAAAAAGCAACAGGTATGATTCTCAGTTTAAAGAATGTTTCAAAAACGTATAGTAATGGTGTAAAAGCCTTAGATGATGTAACTATAGATATTAAGGCAGGAATGTTTGGTCTTTTAGGACCTAACGGTGCGGGAAAATCATCTCTTATGAGAACCATTGCCACGCTTCAAGAACCAGATACAGGAAGCATAGAGTTTAATGGACTTGATATTCTTAACAATAAAATTGAGTTTAGAAAAACCTTGGGCTATTTACCACAAGAATTTGGGGTGTATCCAAAAATGAGCGCAAGCGACCTCTTGCATTATTTTGCAAGTTTGAAGGGGATTACAAATAAAGCAGAGCGTAACGCAATTGTTGATAAAGCTTTAGAAGTTACAAACCTTAGTGATGTGCGTGATAAGCACGTTGCAGGCTACTCTGGAGGGATGAAACAACGTTTTGGTATCGCACAACTCTTACTTAATAATCCCAAACTTATTATTGTAGATGAGCCTACTGCTGGTTTAGATCCTGCAGAGAGACATCGATTTTTAAATGTATTACGTGAGATAGGGACTAATCACATTGTTATTTTCTCTACGCATATTGTAGATGATGTTAAGGAACTATGTACTGATATGGCAATCCTTAATGGAGGAAGAATTTTATCTCAGAGCACACCAAAAGAGCTTGTACAAAGTCTATCTGGTCATATCTGGAAGATATCTGCTTCTAGAGATAAAATAGACGAACTACAAAAGCAATACAATGTGATTTCTTCAAGCTTTAATGATACCAATGATCTAGATGTAAGAGTATATAGCACTACCTCACCTGGAGAAGGTTTTGAATCTGCGATTGCAACCCTTGAAGACGTATATTTTACTACGTTAAATCAGAACCAACCTGAAAACGTACAGTAATATGTTTAGCACAATATATCTACACGAAATAAGAACGTGGTTTAAGAAGCCACTTTTTTACATTTTTGCAGCAATCATGTTTTTACTAGGAGTCTTAATTATGGCAGCTGGTTTAGGCGTTTTTAGTAGTGATAATGTCACAGTAACGAGCAATGTATATCTTAATAGTCCGCTGGCAATAACGGGTATTTTATCCCAGCTGGCATTGCTATCTTATTTGTTAATTCCATCAATTACTGGAGGAACTATAGATAGAGATTTTAAAAATAACATGCATAATGTATTGTATTCTTATCCTCTTACAAAGATGCAATACCTTCTTGCAAAGTTTTCTGCTGCAATAACGGTAAATCTTTGTATTGCCGCTGCAACTATTTTAGGGTTACTAATAGGTTCTATATTGCCTGGCGCAAATGAAGAACTTTTGGGACCTTTTGGATTATGGAACTATATACAGCCATTTGCGTTCATAATTTTCCCTAACGTACTTTTTTATAGTGCTATAGTTTTTGCTATTGTGGTGTTCACACGTAACATGAATATAGGTTTCATGGCCATACTTACCATGATTATCATACAGCTTATCGCTACAAGCATGGCTGATAATGCAGATGACAAATTTTGGTTCTCATTATTAGACCCTATGGCAAATGTGGCACTGGCAGATGCAACAGAGTACTGGACTCCAATTGAGCAAAATAGTCGTTCTATACCTATGGTAGGAGCATTACTGTATAACCGTTTATTATGGGCGGGGATTTCATTTGCAATCTTATTTGGGGTTATAGCACGCTTTAATTTTTCTCAACATGCAATGACCATTCGTCTTTTTAAGAAAAAGACGGTAAGAGCAACTAAGAAAAACTTTAGTGAAGTAAGAAACATTGAAATGCCAGCAGTATCTACAGATTTCTCTCTCGTTGGGCAGTTAAAAACATTGTGGCTATTGGTTAAAAGTGATACTAAATATATAATTACAGGCTGGCCATTTATTATCATTAGTTTTCTAGCAATTGTACTTACCATTGTTATGATGAGTTTTTCTCAGCTCATTTTTAACACGGCTATACTACCAAAAACATGGACCATGCTTGCAGAGCCATCTGCATACATTATAATATTTTCATTTT
This sequence comes from uncultured Dokdonia sp., assembly GCA_913060645.1. Taxonomy (GTDB): domain Bacteria; phylum Bacteroidota; class Bacteroidia; order Flavobacteriales; family Flavobacteriaceae; genus Dokdonia. The sequence continues at coordinate 2,250 of CAJXSW010000057.1, forward strand.
TACTTATTCACCTGTATGCTGGATTCTTGATGGATCGCTCCAGAGCAGCTCATCTTAACCAGATAGTCGATGTAACGCCTACAAAGGACTGGGTGTTTCTAGTGTCAAAAGGGATATCGCTATTTCTCATGACAGGCTTTCTACAAGTAGTACTTATTCTTTGTGGTCTAGCATTTCAAACGGCAAATGGCTTTTATGATTACCAGATAGACCTTTATGTATTTCAAGCTTTTTTCATCAATATCTGGAAGTATATTCCGTGGATTTTGATGGCGCTTCTTGTGCATACATTGATTAAAAATAAATGGCTAGGCCTTGTAACTTTATTAGTGCTTGCTGTTGCGATTCCATTATTGCAAAATGCAATTGGAGTAGAGCAGGCTATCTATGATTTTAATTCTGGAGGTACACCTAGTCCCTCAGATTTTGATGGTTATGGCTCTGTATTACCTCGTTTCTATACGTTTAGGGTCTATTGGATCTCATTTGGCGTTATTCTTTTAATGGCAGCTATCTTATTCTACAGACGCGGTGTGGGGACAAATGTAAAAGGTCGTATCGCTTTCGCGAAAGCGAGATTATCTACACCCATCATAGCAATGGCAGTAGTTTCTCTAGTGATATTTTTAAGTATAGGTAGCTACTCTTGGTATGTAAATAATGTGGAGAATGAATTACTCACAGGAAAGGAACGTGAAGAACTACGCGTGCAAGCCGAAAGAGATTTAGGAAAGTATGCGGGAATACCACAACCTAGACTCGTAGCTGTAAATACCTTTATGGATATGTATCCAAAAACTAGAGACTTTAAAGCAGGAGCAACATTTACCATGATTAATAAGGATAGTGTTGCTATAGATACATTACATGTGAATCTCACAGATTACCCTACAGAAATCACGCTAGACAGAGATGCAGAAGTGGTTTATGATAACGAAGATTATAACTATAAGATGTATGCTTTTAGTAAGCCTATGCAGCCTGGAGATACTTTAGTGTTTAAGTTCACCATGCATAATGAGGAGAACAAATTTCTAGATGATAAGTCGCCTATTTCTACTAATGGAACCTTTGTCAACTATGGCATGTTTCCTTCTATAGGTTACAATGATAATTTTGAATTAAGAAACACACAACTACGTGAAAAGTATGATCTAGCACCTAAGGACCGCTTACCAGATCCAGATGCTCCTGGAGCAAGAGATCGTAGTTATATAGGAGGTTATAGTGACTGGATAGACTTTGAGGCTACGTTGAGTACTTCCCCAAAGCAAATAGCGATTGCGCCTGGATACCTTATAAAGGAGTGGGAAGAGGATGGAAGAAAGTATTTTCATTATAAAATGGATTCAAAAATGCTCAACTTCTATTCTTTCTTGAGTGCAGAATATGAAGTGATGCGAGAAGAATATCAAGGAATTAATCTTGAGATTTATTACAATCCTGGTCATACGTATAACCTTGATCGTATGATGAATGGTATGAAAAAGGGTCTCGCTTATTACAATGAGAATTATACACCTTACCAGCATAAGCAAGTTCGAATTATAGAGTTTCCTAAGGCTTATGGAAGCTTTGCACAAGCCTTTGCAAATACAATCCCTTTTAGCGAAGGGGTAGGTTTTGTTGCAGATGTAGATGATGAGGATCAAGATGCAGTAGATTATCCGCTGGCAATTACTGCGCATGAGCTAGCACACCAGTGGTGGGCTCACCAAGTGATAGGAGCACAGGCTAAAGGTGCAACACTACTGTCAGAAAGTATGTCTGAGTATAGTTCGCTCAAAGTGCTTGAGAAAACCTATGGTAAAAACCAGATGCGTCGTTTCTTAAAAGACGCGATGGATGGATATTTGACAGGTAGAACTAGTGAGCAGATTAAGGAGCAGCCGTTAATGTATAATGAGAACCAACAGTATATTCATTATCAGAAAGGATCATTAGTTTTATATGCTATGAGTGATTACTTAGGAGAAGATGTCTTTAACGGTGTGGCAAAACGCTTTGCCGAGAAATATCAATTTAAAGGACGTCCTTATCCAGTAGCTACAGAGTTTGTGGCAGATATAAAAGCGGTCACACCAGACTCGCTTAAATATCTAGTTACAGATATGTTTGAGACCATCACGCTTTATGATAACAAAGTAGAAGATGCCACTTATACAGAATTACCAGATGGTAGCTATGCTGTACATATAGATGCGATTATAAGTAAGTATCGTTCTAAAAAGAAAGGAAAAAAAGAATATAAGTCCATCGCAGGCGATAGTCTTTCATTTACTCCAGAAGGTGAGGAGGATGCCATTGCATCCTTACCACTAGCAGATTATATTGAGCTAGGAGTTTTTGGCGAAGAGGATGAGGAAACAGGAGTAGAGAATGTGCTCTATCTAAAGAAAGTGAAAGTGAGCGACATCAATAATAGTTTTGATATTATAGTTGATGAGAAACCAGTAGAAGCTGGAATAGATCCTTTTAATAAATTAATAGACCGTCGTGGTAGTGATAACCGTAAGAAAGTAAAAGAAAACGGGAGCGACAAGGAAGAATAACTTGTGGTGATTTTTAAAAGTAAAAACCGTAATTCTTATATAGAATTACGGTTTTTTTTATGCTTAGTAATAAGTTGCTATCGCAATATTATGATGGATTTACAACCCTGCCGCATTGTACAACTTTGCCTTTGCTGTAAGCTCCTTTACAGCAAGTGCATTTGCTTTAAGTCTTGCATCTATTAATTTTTGCTCTCGGGAGTTAATGAGGAATAAAGAACTTTCTCCTAGAAAGAATTTACGCTCCTCTGCTTTCACAAGAGCTTCATAATCTACCACAATCTCAGTGATGAGGTTGTTTTGTTCTAAAAGCGATGTAATCTCTGCCTCTGTGGCGTCAAGCTTATTTTTGATAGCAAGGGAAGTGGCCGTACGTTCAAACTCGGCGTCTTGTACTTTAAGCTTAGCAAGATTTAAATCTCCACGTTCCTTACGCAAGAAAATAGGAAAGCTTACATCTACAAAAGCCTTGTAATTTGCTGTATTAAAACCATCTAATCGATCTGCATCTGGTGATAAAAAATTGTATTGCAAGTTTACCTTAGGAAGCAGCTTATTTTTCTTTAAAAAGCGATCTACTTCTAGACCATCTATTTTTGCGTCTAGACTTTTAAGCTTAGGGTGATTATTTAAAAAAACAGAGGTATCTGTAATCCCCACTAATAATAATGAGGCGTCTAGCATTGAAAGCTCTGGCTTTTCTGGGTACACGGTTTCTTGTATTTCTAGAGGAATACCATCTATCCATAAAAAATTACTAGCAACAAGACGTGCCTTTTGCGCGTTGAGTGATGCAGCTTCTAGGTCAAGTCTTCTTGTCTGGGCAGTGATTCTAGCTTCTGTGATATCTATGGCTGCTTTGTCACCTTCGGCTACGCTTCTTGTTACGGCATCTAGTCTGGTGGTAGCATTCTTCAAAAATGTATCATAAATGACTTTCTCATTTTCTGTTTCTACCCAGTCAAAATAAGCTAAGCTCGCCTCATAAATTAAGTTGTTTACGAGTAAGTCACGATCTGCGAGGGTTTGCTGTTCAAAAAAGCGTGCTTTCTTTAACGTAGCCATACGTTCATTAATAAGTAGCCCTTGCGCTAGCGCAAAGGAAACTCCGGCACTATATAACCCATCTTCGGGAACGGTAAGGTTGGGGTTGAGAAACTCACCTGTGTTTTCTTCAAAGCTTCCCTTCAATTCAATTCCGTACCAGGTAGGGATTTTAAAAGTAGCGTTAAGCTGATCAAAATATTCGGTGTCTTTAAATTTTTTACGGTCATAGTCTACCTCAATTTTTGGATCAAAACCACCTCTTGCTTTAAGTAGATTTGCCTCGCCGGTACTTAATACTAATTCTGCTTGCTTGATTAATGGATGATGTTGCTTTACATACCCTAAGTATTCCTCAAAAGAGATATTCTGTGGAGAAGGTACAAGTGTTTGAGCTATTCCCGCTTTCGCGAAAGCGTAACACAACACAAGTACTGTATATTTTATAAGTAACCTCATTTTTTCTCTTTTCTAGGAGTTAATGTGCCTTCTGGTAAATAGTAATCTGGTGGAAATCCGTTGAGTTGTCTCCATAACTCGTACCAGATAGGAACATCTTGTAGTAAGGCGATTGTTTGTGCTCCAGAGCCTACACGTACATTTTTTGGCCATGCTTCTGCTTCTTTATCTGGCGCGATAAGCACTCTAAATTTTCCATTAGTGCTAATGAATGTTTCTACAGCAACTACGGTTCCTCCATAGGTTCCGAAAGAGGCGTCTGGCCATCCACTAAAAACTATTGCCGGCCATCCGTCAAACTGGACACGTATTTTTTCTCCAGCGTGTATGAGTGGTAAGTCTATAGGTCTCACAAAAGTCTCCACAGCTAGATCATAGTCGGCTGGCATGATTCCTACTAGTTGCTCTCCTTCTTTAAACGTTTCTCCTAGCCCTGCTTTAATCGCTTTATTTATGAATCCATTTTGAGGAGCTGTGATATACTGCAGCGCGCTACGCATCTCGTAGTTGGTGCTTGCATTTGCTAGTTTGCTCACTTGAGCTTCAGTGTCATATTGCGCACTAGATGCACTAAACTTGTCACTTTGTGCTTTGCTTATTTTCTCGGCATAGGTGGCACTTGTTCTAGTTATATCTATTGATGCGTTGAGTACATTGTTTTGACTCGCGAGTAGCTTGTTGTTTTGAGAGATTAGTTTTGCCTCTGTCTCTTGTAGTTTTAGGCGTTTATCCTCTACATCTGCTGTAGATTTTAAACCTTCTGCCTCTAGTGTAGCAGTACGTTCATATTGTTTTAAGGCAATATCACGATTAGTACTTGCTGCAACAAGGTCAATACTATCACTCTGTACTTTAAAACGAGCTTGCTTTAATTTGTTTTCTGCCTGTTGTAGTTTTAATCCACGTTCGCGCTGCAAAGCTCCTAGCTGATTTTCTAGCGCTATTACTTTAGATTTATAAGAACCTACCGCATTACTTTTTGCATCGCGTTGTTGTCTCGTACGTTCAGCAAGGAGAGGATCTTGATACTCATTTTTGATTTCAGAAATGCGTAAAATAGTATCTCCTTTTGCTACATAGTCTCCTTCCAGCACGTACCATTGTTCTACACGCCCAGGAATAGGAGATTGTATAGTTTGCGGTCTTTGATCTGGTGTTAAGGTGGTCACATATCCTTTGCCATTCACGTTTTGCGTCCATGGTAAGAAAAGTACAATAACACCTATGATAGCAAATGCTAGCAAAAATCTATTGAAGTATTTATAGTGACGTGCTTTATACGCCTTTGCAAATGCAGAATACCCTTCTACATCTACCGTTTTATTAAGCTGATTATTAGATATGTTAAGCATCGCTTATTTGTTTTTTGAAATGATGTTACCTTTATCTAGCACTATATGTTGATTACACATCTCTTGCCAGTCTTTATTATTACTTGCTACTATAAGCGCCCATGGTCTCTCAGGACTTGCTAGATATGTCATGATCTCTCTAGCTTGTTTTCCTTCAAAGTGTTCTAGAGCATCCTTAAGTAATAATATCCTTGGGTTGTGTACAAAAGCTCTAGCTAGCAGTATGCGTTTAGAGATAGTGTGTGGTATTTTCTGTCCCTCTGGAAACAGTTTAGTTTGTAAACCATTAGGCTGTGTGCGCACAAACTCTTGCAGTCCTACTATTTTGATCACCTCATTTACACGAGTTGTAGAAACATCTGGATTACCAAAACTTATATTTTCAAGAATAGTCCCTTCAAAAGGGTTTTGCTCTGGTAGTACCTGGCCTATTTTTGATCTATAAGCATTAGGTCGCATTCCTTTGAAAGAGAAGTTATTTACATAAATGCCTCCAGAAGATGGCTGTATAACTCCAGAGAGTAACTTTAATAACGTAGTCTTACCAGATCCAGATAATCCTGTTATTAATATGCGATCGTTATCTTTTACATTTAAGTCAATCTCATTAAGAATAGCGCCAGTTTCCTGAGTGCTATAGCTTACTTTATCCATCTGGATATCGATAGTATCGCTAATCTCAAAAGGATCTGAGCCATCTTGTGGTTCCAGTTTTTTATCAACTACTTGTCCTATTTTTTCAAGAGAAGTAAGAACATCATAAAAACTTTCTAATCCAGAAATCAGCTTCTCTACAGAGCTTATAACTAATAAGATAATAATCTCTGCAGCTACAAACTGTCCTATATTCATTTGCTGGTTGAGAACTAGTAAACCACCTATGACTAAAAGCCCTGCCGTAACGAGTACCTTAAAACCTATCATCTGTATAAACTGTATCATCAATACTCTAAAGTGACTTTCACGCGCCTCTAGGTATGATTGTGTGAGCTTATTGTTGCGATTCATAGCAAGTGAAGTACGACCAGAAAGCTTAAAGCTTATAAGTGATCGCGCTATTTCTTGTAGCCAGTGTGCAACTTTATACTTACTCTTAGACTCTGCAAGGCTAGTTTCGAGCCCCTTCTTTGCTGTAAACTTGAATACTAAGTACACGAGTATCACAAGTAGAAAACCATAAATGATGAAGAATGGATGGTAAAAAGAAAGTAGTATTAACCCAAAGAGTATCTGCAGTATAGCCGCAGGAAAATCTAATAAGATTTTTGATAATCCTTTTTGCACGGTAAGCGTATCAAAAAAACGATTTGCCAGCTCTGGTGGGTAGTAATTGTCTAGTTCGCTCATTTTTAACTTAGGAAAGCGATAGGCAAACTCAAAAGAAGAACGAGTGAAAATCTTCTGTTGTATGTTTTCAAGGATGCGTACTTGCATTAATTGCAAGATTCCTTGAAAAGCTACTCCTAAGGTTACTAGAATAACGAGTACAATCCATGAGGTACTCACCTGAGCACCCTGAATGAGGTTAATAATAGCTTGGATACCTAGTGGTAATGTAAGCGCTACGAGTCCAGCAAAAATTGCGTAAAATAAAATTTGCTTAATATCTCGTCTATCTAGTTCGAGCATATTTACAAATCGTTGCCAAGGTGTCATTTCTTTCATTGAAAAACGGTGTTTTTCATCTCCATAACAGAGATTTTTGTTTAAATAATATCTTAGTTGATGGCTTTAAAAACCATGTCTGTATAAAACTTTTCTATTGTATTCAATCCTTCTTCTACGTTAGTAAGCGCAGGAAGATGCTTAGAGAAATAACGTTGATGGTGTGCTCCTTCTATCACAGTAGAGATAAGCATGTGAGGAAATGCATACGCTGGGTTAATCTCAAGAACAATATCACTTATGCGTTGTACCACACGTTTATACGTTTTATAATACCCCTTTGCGTTTTCCTTGTCTACATCCTTTGTGTGGTATGCTTTTGACGACTCTGAGATAATAATACGATGTAGCAAAATCTCATTTACATAAGAAATTGCGCTATCTTGAGTAGCATCCTTAGTGATAAGCGCTAGTGCACTTTCAAGTTTTATCTCAGGGTTAGAAACATTTGTAGTAGAGAATACAAGTTTATACTCTACCCAGCTCCAATACCAGCTTGTAAGATAGACTAGTAAAGTGTGTTTACTATCAAAGTATCTGTAAATCGAACTTTCATTTGAGTTAATTGCTACACCTAGTTTCTTAAATGTAAATTTCTCAAAGCCCAGCTCATCAATCATTTCTATACTCTTGCTCACGATATTCCTGCCCAGTTCTGTAGTCTCGGGATTACGCGTATACAACGCTGGATCAATAGTAATTTGTACATGCAATTCTTCCATACATCAAAGATATGATAGTAATACTATTATAATAAAAAGTTTAACTATTTATTATGAAAATATAACTATCAAAAAAAAGCCCTGAGAAGGGCTTTTGATTTTATGAAGTAACGCTTTCGCGAAAGCTAAATTTTAAAGAATGCTAGGCAAGGTTGATAAATATCTTGCTATCGTCTTCTCACTGAATTTACTGTACAAAACATTAAGTTCCATTGGTGTGAGTTGGCTATAAATGCTTGAGTAATTAGTTGCTAAATACTTATTGAATTCTTGCTGCTCGTTAGATTTTCTACTTGCTTTTCTAAAAATTTTGACCAATTCTTTTTTAGAGATTTGCTCCCCATCCACTTTATAAACTGATTTTGATTCTTTGCTTTTATTTAAAAACTGTGTGTAACTAAAGCTTTCGTCATCTATTACTTCTATGGTAAATGAAGATAAAGAGGTCGATGATCTAGAAGAAGATGTTAGCCTGTTTCCATTACTAGCGATGTAATCTTGTGAAAATGTTTGGCCAGTAATTAATATGGATAGGAGTGTGATGTATAGTGTTTTCATAGTAAATTTAATTTATAGCATAGTCTGTTAGTACTATTGTGATTAAAGATTGTACAAAGTTATCGTAAGGTTGCCTGGTATAGTATGGACATACTTCCTAGCCTCTTGTACATTTTGTACATTGTCTTAATTTATATTTATGAAGCTCACATATACATCTATAAAAGAGGATAGCAAACTAGTGCTTACTGACTTTAATTGCGCGCCGTCGCAGCAAATGCTTTCAGACAAAGGAATGTATAAAGTGCTATGGGCAAAAGACGCTTCTAGGGATATTGTAATTGATGGATACACGCTTCGTTTAGAAAAAGGGCAGCTTATCTTTTGCACGCCACTCAATGTATTAGAGATTACACAGAGTGATGGACTACTAGCGCTCGTTTTTAATAGAGAATTTTACTGCTTAAGAGAGCATGATGAGGAGGTTTCTTGTAACGGTTTTCTCTTTTATGGATCATCACAACCGCCAGTAATAACGTTGAGTGATAAGGAACTCAAAAGTTATGATGCTATGTTTTTAATGATTCAAGAAGAGTTTGAGACACGAGATCATATACAAGGAGAGATGTTGCGAGTACTGCTCAAAAGGTTATTGATAACCTCTAGTAGGCATATAAAAAGCCAATTGCCAGAACCAGAGATGCCTAGCAATCAGTTTGATTTAGTGAGGCAATATCACATTCTTGTAGAGCAACACTTTAGAACCTTGCACAAGGTTTCAGATTATGCAGAGCTGCTCTTTAAATCGCCTAAAACGCTATCAAATCATTTTAAAAACATGGGTGATTCATCACCACTTAAAGTGATTAATGATCGAATCATTTTAGAAGCAAAACGTTTGCTTCTTTACTCAGATAAAAATGTAGAAGAAGTGTCTAATGATATTGGGTTTAACGATGCTGGGCACTTTTCAAAATTCTTTAAAAAGCACACGGGAGTCCCGCCAGGAACTTTTAAAAAGTCAAAAAGCCCACTATAAAGTGAGCTTTTAAACAAAACAATCAATCTAACTAGTATCACTACTATTTACTTGCTTAATAAGGTTACTGCAGGAAAATCTACAGGAATCTTTGTAGTATTATTAATGTAGTTTGAGATAGTTTTATCTCCTACTAATGAGATGGTATCTATAAGATTTTCCTTTGTCCACCCAGCGTTAAAAAAGTTTTCTAAAACCTCTTCACTCGTGTTACCACGATTTTCTGTGATGTTCTGTGATAGCTTAGCTAGCGCATCTAGCTTGGTGTCAAAAGAAGCTTTTCCAGCTCTCAACTCTAATATTTGCTCTGGTGTATAACCATTCATGCCTGCAATAGCAGTGTGTGCAGAAAGGCAATACTCACAGCCGTTAACCTCACTCACAGCTAGATTTACAACCTCTTTTTCCTTAGCCTTAAGGGAACTTGGCGCATTTGCAAAGTCTAGATAGTTTTTAAGAGCATTGTTTGAGTGTGCATATGTTGCATATAAGTTTGGTACAAAGCCCACTGCTTTTTTAAGATTGTCAAAAATTCCTTGGTTAGTCTCGCTTACTTCTGCTCTTGTAGGTACATTAAATGTGCTCATAATTTTATTTTTTCTTTATTATTAATTTATATTTTTTCTGCGTCGCAGTAATAGTCATCGTTAAAGTTGGTCTCGCAATTAGTTTTAAAAAGTTGCTTTGAGACGCGATTTGTAGTATTTCTAAAAATCTCAATGAGATTAAAAATGGAGTTGGCTTTTGTTTTCATAATGTTGTTACTCTTTTGGTACACAACAATAGACGAGCAGTTACAAGCAACCTTATTGTGTATACTTCCTCGCTTATGGTATATTATTCCCTTCCTTGCATTAAAAGAGTTTACTTAGGAGCGATTGGATATTTTGTATTTGCATTGTAGTATCCCGCTTTACATTGCAATTCCTCGCGCCTGGCCGTGCCAGACAGCTGCGGGATTTACATTGCAATCGGGACTAGAGACTACTGCTATTGCATTACTTGGTAATTTATCGTGGTGCAATAATTATATAATTCTTAACTATAACGAGACTAGCTTTTGCATACCTTCAAGTAATAAATAATGTACTATGAAAATTAATTTTAAAGTATCACCAGATCACGTAAAAACTATCGAAAAGCTTCCGGGCGCTTGGAGTGTGGATGACTATAAGAAGCTGTTAGAGATTATGGATTATGGCGATACTACAGGTATGACGGATGCAGAGCTTGAAGAAATGGCGCTTCTTTCCCTATCTGATAATGAAACCAACGATGCTGCCGAAATCGTACTAGAATACCTTTTTAAAGACCAGCTCAATAAGGGGCAAAGAGAGAACCTATCACATGAGATGCTCAATGAGCATCCATGGGAAGAATACTCAGACCTGTCTATGCATGAAACGTTTTTTAATGCAGGGCAAATTTTATACAAAGCCTACAACGGAAAGTTTCCACACCCTAAAGCGATACATTTTAATGTTACTTTTAGTGTAAAGAGTAGTATGATGCTTGATGTATTTAAGGAAGATACAGAAGAGCAAGTTATACGCATACTAGCTCAAGGAATGCCAGAAAACACACTTCTCAAAAGACTTTTTAAAGATGAGTTAGCACACGGAGGCTTAACTGATGCTGCAAATATTATCTGGCAACTTAAGAAAGTTTCACAAGAAGAAACGGCTATAACATTTGATGTACTAAGTTCAAACCGATGGTTTGAAGATATTAAATATGTAGAGGATTTTGAGGCAACTATTGACTTTGAACAAGAATAAATAGTACTTGCTATCTCAAACAGAAATTTTTTAAGAGGTGCTTATTAAAAGCTGCACATAAAAAAAGCTCTCAGTGTTCCTGAGAGCTTTTTTATTACTACATCATCCTTATTAGGATCTAATTTTTTGCTCCCATTTCCAGGCAGAAGCCATGGCCTGATCTAGTGAACTCTCTGATTTCCAGCCTAGTTCATTATTTGCTTTGTCTGTATCTGCATAAGCAGCTGTGACATCACCTTCTCGTTTATCTACAATCTTATATTTAAGTGATTTTTCGGCTACTTTTTCATAAGAGTTGATCACTTCTAATACAGAGCTACCTGTACCTGTGCCCACATTAAAAACTTCATAATTAGACTTGTTGTTTTCTTTAATGAGACGTTCTAGCGCAATAACATGGGCCTTTGCAAGATCTACCACATGTATGTAATCACGCACAGCTGTACCATCTGGAGTAGGGTAGTCATTACCAAAAACAGAAAGCTCCTCTCTTATACCTATACCTGTTTGAGTAATAAAAGGAACTAGATTTGCAGGTACTCCTAGTGGTAATTCACCTATCTCTGCAGTAGGATGCGCTCCTATAGGATTAAAGTATCTTAAGGAGATAGCATTAAGTTGTGGTTGTATACTGCAAGTGTCACGTATAATTTCTTCGCCTACTTGTTTCGTATTTCCATAGGGAGATGTCGCTGGTTTAACAGCTGCATTTTCTGTGATAGGTAACTCATCTGCCTGCCCGTATACAGTGCAAGAAGAGCTGAAAATAAATGAAGCTTTCTCCTTTTTTTGTAATTCTTGAAGGATGTAAATTAAGGTGACAAGATTATTTTCATAGTATAATAAAGGTTCCTTTACGCTTTCACCTACCGCTTTTGATGCCGCAAAATGGATGACACCCGCGATATCATTATGACGATCAAAAAAGTTTTGCACTTTTGACTTATCACGAAGATCAAATTCTTCAAAAAGAGGAGTCATCCCCGTAATATTTGAGATACCCTTTAACACCTCTATAGAAGAGTTTGAGCAATTATCAATAATGACCACATCGTGTCCAATTTGTTGAAGTTCAACAACTGTGTGTGACCCTATAAAACCTAGACCTCCTGTTACTAAAATTTTCATTCTATAACCTATTTAGATATCTGCTAAAGTAATTGATTTTGTCAGTCCTCTATTAACACTAAGTACTTAATGATGCCACTTTCCATTTTCGCGAAAGCGGATATTTACCATATTTAAAAAATGAGGTAGGTACTTAATACTAGTAATACGATTAGTGCGCCTACGATGTATGCATATTTCCACGGAGTAGTATCTATCGCTTCTGTTTGCTTAGGTACGTAAATATCTGTTTTAGGTTTTATAGCGCCTACTATGAGCATGATAATCACATTCACCACAAATAGAATTCCCATAATATGTAAAAAATGAGGGAATGCCTCCGCTTTTATGATTGCGAGTTGTGCAGCATCTGTTATGCCATTTGCATCTGCCTCTGCAAGGGCAGTTGCTTGATAGCTAGGTCTCATAAATATGGTACATACGTACATAATTACACCAGCTATTAAAACAATTTTTGCACCGATGGCGGGCACTTTTTTTGTTACAATACCTACAAGTACTACTGCAAGAATAGGAACACTAAGACTTCCCAAGGCTTGCTGGATGTAATCAAATAACCCTGCAGGTGCATTTGCAATAAACGGGGCAATTATCATTGCGATAATAGCAACAACAACTCCAAAAAGCTTTCCAGCCTTTACCGCTTTATGCTCTGAAGCATCGCGGTTAAAGAATTTTTTATACAGATCAAACCCAAATAGCGTTGCACTACTATTTAATAAACTATTAAAAGAACTAAGTACAGCTCCAAATAAAACAGCCGCAAAAAAACCAACAAGCGCTGGAGGTAGCACCTCTTTTACAAGTTCTGGATAAGCTTTATCTGCAGAGCTTAAATCCCCTTCAAACAGGTGCCAAGCTATGATACCTGGTAATACTACAATCACTGGTATTAAAAACTTTACAAAGGCCGCTAGCATCATCCCTTTTTGACCTTCTTTAAGGCTTTTTGCTCCAAAAACACGTTGCAAAATAGCTTGATTTGTTCCCCAGTAATACATCTGCGCAATCATCATACCTGTAAAAATAGTCCCCACAGGAATAGATGAAGTGACGTCTCCAGTTACATCAAATTTATCTTGATTTTCTGTCCATAACTCGTTCAGACCAGCACCTACACTACCATCACCTATCATTTTGAGACCAAAATATGGGATTAGTAATCCTCCTATTAAGAGACCAACGGCATTTACTAAGTCTGATACGGCTACTGCCTTAAGACCTCCAAAAATCGCATATATAATTCCTATGACACCTATTGTCCACACACAAAGCCAGATTACTGCTCCCTCAGACATACCTAGTAAAGTAGGTAAGTCAAACATAGTGCTGAAGGCGAGCGATCCAGAGTAGAGGATAGTAGGCAGTAATACGATACTAAAAGCGATAAGAAATAATACAGAGAGAATAGCTTTTGTGTTTTCATCAAAGCGTTCTTCTATAAATTCTGGAATCGTGGTGATTCCTTTGTGCATATATTTAGGTAGAAAATAAACTGCTGTAATTACCATTGCAATTGCTGCGAGTGTTTCCCATGCCATTACAAGTATTCCTTCTGAGAAAGCTTGACCATTAAGTCCAACAATTTGCTCTGCAGAGAGGTTTGTAAGTAATAATGATCCTGCAATTGTGAGTGCGCCTAGACTTCTACCACCTAGGTAGTAACCGTCTGCACTTTTTTCATCAGTACCACGTGTTTTCCACCAAGCGTATCCCGCTACAAGTAATGTAAATCCAAGAAATGAAATGAGTCCCATGTAATTAGGTATTTATTAGTATAGCGTGTAAAATATGACTTTTTAATATAATATTATGAGTTCTATTACGAACCTTTTTACGATATCGTTTTCGCTAGTGTCTTAGTATGAAATATTTTTTTAGAGTTTGTGTTACTCAAATTCTTCCTCATAATATTCACTAGCATCCTTTAAGAGAATATGGAGATATTCATTTTCTTGCAATACTCTCTTTTCATCCCAACCTAAATATCGTATCATATCCTCTTGAACGAGGTCACGATATTGATGCACAGAGTGTATATCAAAATATAATCTACCCGTACGTCGCACAAAAAAGTCAGCTAGGCTGTTTGTCATCTCGTGATGTATGCTGTACCATACTTCTGCACGTATTAAGCGCTCTTCTGGATTTTCATTTAAAAAATAACTCATCTTATCAATGATGGTATTGCTTTGCTTCCCATACGTAGTTGCTAGGTACCAACTTTGATATTCATTTACAATACCTACATCTTCAAGACGCTTTTTAATCTCTTGTTGGTAAATATCTACTTCTACCGTGTTTTTTAAAGGCTCAGAGGTAAGCGGTATTTTTTCTGTGTATGATTTTACGAGGTGTGCTTTCTTCTTCTCCGGCACATCTTTAAGAACACGATCTATAACTCGCTGTGCCATTTTACGATATCCAGTAAGTTTGCCGCCAGCAATAGAGATCAACCCTGTTTCAGACACAAAAATCTCATCTTTACGACTTAATTCAGAAGGGTCTTTTCCATCTTCATGTATAAGAGGTCTTAGTCCAGCCCAGTTAGACTCTATATCGTCTATCGTAAGATTTACACTTGGGAACATATTATTAGTCGCATCAAGTAAATAGGTTGCATCATCTTGAGTAGCTACAACTCGGTTGAGGTTTCCGCTATAGTTCGTATCTGTCGTTCCTACGTAGGTCGATCTACCGCGAGGGATGGCAAAAATCATACGACCATCCGGCACATCAAAATAAATAGATTGAGTTAATGGAAAACGCTCTCTAGAAAATACAATATGAACCCCTTTTGTAAGATGTAAATACTTGTTATTCATAGAGTGGTCTTTCTTCCTTAAAAGATCAACCCAAGGTCCTGCAGCAGATATGTAGTGCTCTGATTTTAGTTTAAAATTCCTTTGTGTATTGTGGTCATAACATTGTAAGCTTTTTATCTTTCCTTGCTCATCATATTTAAAGGTTTTCATCTCACAGTAGTTAATTATAGTAGCGCCAAAACTGGCTGCCTTCTTTAATAACTCTACGGTAAGTCGTGCATCATCTGTGCGATACTCTGCATAATAGCCACCACCTATTAATTGGTCTTTGTTAAGTAAAGGTTCTCTAGTAGCAGTTTCTTCTCCACTTAACATTTTACGTTTATCATCGCCTTCTACATTTGCAAGAAAGTCATAAACTTTTAAGCCTATTGCCGTCATCATTTTACCATAGGTGCCACCTTCTATAAGTGGAAGTAGCATTTTTTCTGGAACAACAAGGTGAGGAGCTAGCGTATGTACAATCGCACGTTCACTACCAGACTCTTTTACTAAGCCTATCTCCATTTGCTTAAGGTAACGCAGTCCACCATGAATAAGCTTTGTAGATTTATTACTTGTTCCAGAGGCAAAATCATTCTTTTCTATAAGACATACATTCATGCCACGAGAAGAAGCGTCAAGCGCAATTCCAGCTCCAGTAACACCACCACCTATAACAATAAGATCAAATTTTTCTTTTTGTGCACGAGCTATCTGGCGCTGTCTGTCAAGTACAGAGAAACGCATTGGGATATCTTCTTGGGTTGTGAGCATCTGGTTTGTAGTGCTCTTTGTGCGTGCTACGGCATTTTTCCAGCCGGTATATTTCTTGTTTCGTTCATACTCAGTGATTGTTGGTTCAAAAATGGAATCTACTTTACGTATTTTAGAAATATCTTTTTTGTTCCAAATGCCTGCTTGAATTCCAGCTAAAAATGCAGCTCCTAGTGCAGTAACTTCTAGCATCTTTGGACGATCTACAGCTATGTTAAGAATGTCTGATTGAAATTGCATAAGGTAATTATTTGCAGTGGCCCCGCCATCTACTCGTAGCGCTTCCATTTGCTTGCCAGAA
>CAJXSW010000058.1 GCA_913060645.1 uncultured Dokdonia sp.
GAGATAGGAGTCCGTCTCGTGGGCTCGGAGATGTGTATAAGAGACAGATTGTAAGCTCTGCAGTGGTGGTTACCGTTCCTATTTTAAAGAAAGTAACGCCGTTTTCAGTAAGTGTTTTTTCAACAGATGCATCTGCTTGGAAAACTAATCCTGCATTTTCAGAAAAAAGTAACTTGATAAGATCTTGTTCTCCAAGTGCAGTCAGGTCTAGGTTTGCACCTAAGTTTGCATCTGCAAAACAAAGTTCAAGTAAGGTAGTGATAAGTCCGCCACTAGCGATATCATGACCAGCTTGAATTTTATCATCTTTAATAAGTTGTTGTATGGTGTTAAACGCTTTCGCGAAAGCGGTATCACTCACAACACTTGGCGCTTCATTACCAATAGCGTGACACACTTGTGCAAAACTAGATCCTCCTAGTTTATGAGTATCTCCAGACATGTTGATGTAATAAATAGCACCACCATCTTTTTGAAGAACAGGCTCTACTACTTTATTTATGTCATTACAATTTCCAGCTGCCGAAATAACGACAGTCCCAGGAGCAATTACATCTCCATCTGGATATTTTTGTTTCATTGAGAGACTATCCTTACCGGTAGGAACATTAATCCCAAGATTGATTGCCATTGCAGATATTGCCTCTACAGCTTTATAAAGTCTAGCATCTTCTCCTTCATTTTTACAAGGCCACATCCAGTTTGCCGAAAGGCTTACAGACTGCAAACCATCTTTAAGAGGTGCCCATACAATATTTGTAAGTGCTTCTGCAATACTGTTTTTACTTCCTGCTACAGGATCAATAAGACCAGAAACTGGAGAATGTCCTATAGAAGTAGCAATCCCTTCTGTACTCTTATAATCAAGTGCCATCACACCCACATTGTTAAGTGGTATTTGTAACGGTCCGACACATTGTTGTTTTGCAACGCGACCACCTACACAGCGATCTACTTTGTTAGTAAGCCAGTCTTTACAAGCTACAGCTTCTAGTTGCAATACTTGCTCTAGATAATCGTGGAAATGCTCAAGTTGATATTCTGGGTTTTTATAATTACGAACAACTGTTTTGTCTGTCATTATTGTTTTTGGAGAGCTCCCAAACATATCATCTAGGTGCAAGTCCATAGGACTTAAGCCTGTTGTTTTACTTTTAAAAGTAAAACGGTGATCATTTGTAACATCGCCTACTTCATACATAGGTGAGCGCTCACGATCTGCAATGCGTTGTAGCATATCGATATCTTTCTCTCCTATCACAAGTCCCATACGTTCTTGCGACTCGTTTCCTATAATTTCCTTTGCAGATAGGGTAGGGTCACCTACTGGTAGTTTGTCAAGATCGATAAGACCTCCGGTATCTTCTACAAGTTCAGAAAGACAGTTGAGATGCCCTCCAGCACCGTGATCGTGTATAGATACGATTGGGTTTACATCACTCTCAACCATACCACGTACTGCATTTGCAGCACGTTTTTGCATTTCTGGATTAGAACGTTGTACCGCATTAAGCTCGATTCCAGAGTCAAAAGCTCCAGTATCTGCACTTGAAACTGCAGCACCACCCATTCCTATTCTATAATTCTCACCACCTAAGATTACAATTTTGTCACCATCTTGTGGAGTATCTTTAAGTGCTTGCTCACGTTTACCGTAACCAATACCACCAGCTTGCATTATTACTTTGTCATACCCAAGACGCTGACCGTCTTCTTGATGCTCAAAAGTAAGAACCGATCCTACGATTAAAGGCTGTCCAAACTTGTTTCCAAAGTCTGAAGCTCCATTTGAAGCTTTAATTAGAAGATCTATCGGGTTTTGATAAAGCCATTTGCGAGCATCCATTCCATGCTCCCAAGGTCGTTCTTCTTCAAGTCTAGAATAAGGAGTCATATACACAGCTGTTCCAGCAAGTGGAAGTGATCCCTTACCACCAGCAAGTCTATCACGTATTTCTCCCCCAGAACCTGTAGCAGCTCCGTTAAAAGGCTCTACGGTAGTTGGGAAGTTGTGTGTTTCTGCTTTTAAAGAAATAACAGAGTCAAAGTCCTTTTCTGTATAGAAGTCTGGCTTATCTGCAGTGTCTGGAGCAAACTGTGTTACTCTAGGTCCTTCTATAAAAGCAACGTTATCTTTATATGCAGAAACTATCGTTCCTGGAGTTACTTTTGAGGTTTCCTTTATTAATTTAAATAGAGAAGAAGGCATTTCCTCACCATCAATAACAAAAGTTCCATTAAAGATTTTGTGACGACAGTGCTCCGAGTTGACTTGGCTAAAACCAAAAACCTCAGAGTCTGTAAGTGGTCTGCCTATTTTGGCAGCAACACCATCAAGGTAAGCAACCTCTTCATCGCTTAACGATAAACCTTCTTGCTCATTATATGCGGCAATATCTTCTATAGATAAAATAGGTTCTGGAGTAACGTCAACCGTAAAAATATCTTGATTTAAAGCTGCGTATTCTTGAGAGATCATAGGATCATAATCAGGAGTACTTTCTGTAACTACGCCTGTAGCATCTTCAATAGATGGAAAAGGATTCGTGTTAACTTGTTGTGATGAAGAGTCCGCTTTCGCGAAAGCGTGAAACTCCTCTATCCTTATAATATTTGAAATTCCCATATTCTGGGTAATCTCTACAGCATTAGTACTCCATGGAGTAATCATGGCAGCTCGTGGACCAATAAAAAAAGCGTCAATATGAGACGCTTCAATTTTATGAGAGTTGCCGAAAAGCCATACCAGCTTTGCGGTATCATCTTGTGTAAATGCTTGTGTACTTTGTACTGCGTAAACAGTGCCTTGAGGGTTTCCAAAGAAGTGGATCATCCGATTGGTTTTGTTGCGTTGTTTAAGAACGTAAATTTACTACAATATTTATTGATATTATAGGTAGGATAATATCTCTTTGTCTTGTTCTTATAATGAGTTATTAACTATTGTAAATAACTAGCAATACACTATCTTTAATGAAAACCCCTAGATTATGAAGAACAAACTACTTATTCTTTTACTAATTACATTTTCTACTTATCTCACTGCGCAGGAGTTATTACCTCCTACAGAAATTAGTAAAGGAAATTTTATTGGTAAAACAGCAGCTTTAAGAGATATACCAGTGATTGCTGCAAATAGATCCCAAGGAGTTTCAGAGATTACTATTGTTCCTAATAATCTACGAGGAAATCAGAAGGTTAATGATCAAGCGTTACCGCTGGGTGCAGATCCTATTGCGCAGTTTACAACTGGACAATTTATGATGCTAGAGACTGAAGCCAATTTTGGTGGAGGAAACTCTTCACAATCTAATGCTACACCACCAGATCCTTCTGGAGCAGTAGGACCTAACCATTATGTGCAAGGTGTAAATAGTGTTATTAATATATATGATAAGCAAGGAACACTACTTGCAGGACCTACAGCATTAGGGAATTTTCTAGGAAACGGGCAAAACGAAGGAGATCCGATTGTTATGTATGACCAACTAGCAGATCGTTTTTTTGTTAGTCAGTTTCAAACCTCTAATGTTGCTAGTTTAAATAATATTCTTGTAATAGGTGTTTCAGAAACTCCAGATCCTACAGGTGCTTACTTCTTATATCAATTTCAGTTAGATGCCTTTCCAGACTATCCACATTATGCTGTGTGGCCAGACGCATATTATTTAACAGCAAATAAAAATCAAGGAAATACAACCTATGCTCTTGATAGAGCAGCAATGCTCGCTGGAGAAGAAAACCCAACTTTAGTTGGTTTTAATCTTCCAGGCATTACCCGTAATCCGGGAACTGTTTTTAGCCCAGAGCCAGCAAACCTTACTGGGTTCTCATTTCCTGAAGATGCTCCAGGTTATATTGTTTATTTACAAGATGATGGCTGGGGTGGAGCTATTACAGAAGATCACTTGAAAGTATGGGAACTAGATGTAAATTTTGACGAACCTAGTAGTTCAACAGTATCAATGCCTTTAGAAATTCCTGTTGCTCCATTTGATTCTGTGTTTGCAGATTTTGGAGAAGGTGATCTAGCACAACCAGGATCTACTCAAAAAATAGACATGATAGGTGGTGTTATTTCATATGCTGCAAATTATAGAAGTTTTGAAGATCACAATTCATGGTTAATCACTTTTAATGTGGATGTAGATGGTAATGATAGATCAGGAATACGCTGGACAGAGCTTCGCAATAGTGATACAGAACCATGGACTGTTTTTCAGCAAGGAACATATGCACCAGATGATGGACAAAGTCGTTTTATGGGTAGTGGTGCTATGGATGCTCAAGGTAATATAGGTCTAGCATTTAATGTAGGTGGCGCTGCAGATTTTATAGGAATAAGCTATACAGGGCGTTTTGATGGTGACACCGCTGGTGAGATGACACTAGGTGAAGAGGTGATTATCCAAGGTTCTGGGATACAAACGTTTACTAATCGTTTTGGAGATTACTCACATTTAACAATGGATCCAAATGATTTTTCATTCTGGCACACAGCCGAATATTTTTCGGCAACTAATTTTTGGGATACTCAGATAGCTTCTTTTAGATTATCTGATGGATTTACTAATGATATAGGTGTAATTGCTATCGACTCACCAGTAGATGGAATCCTAACAAGTACAGAAACGGTTCAAGTTACCGTAAGGAACTTTGGAACAGACACACAAGTAGCTATTCCAATTTCTTTATCCCTGGATGGAGTGGTGATAGCAAATGAGGTAATTGCAGGACCAATTGCTCCAAACTCTAACAGCTCTTATGAATTTATAGCCACAGCAGATTTGTCCATACAAGGACAATCTTATGTAATAGCTGCGGAGACTAGTCTCGTAACAGATCAAGCTCCAGTAAATAATGATGCTCTAAAAACGGTAACACACTTATATGAAAATGATCTTGGAGTTTTAAGTATCACGGCTCCAGAGTCGGCTGGAGGTTTATCTCAAGAAACAGTGATTATACGTATAAAGAATTTTGGCGCCATAGCGCAGTCAGATTTTGAAGTACAGTACAGTACAAACGGAGGAACTCCCGTAGTAGAAACATTTACTGGCGCCATCGCTCCTGGAGCGATTGAGGAATTCTCATTTACAGGACAAGCAGATATCTCAGCATTTACTACGTATCAGTTAGAAGCTAGAACTAATAGCGTGGGAGATCAAGACCCTACAAATGATATAGCAACTGCAGAAGTGATAAACACATGTATGCCTAGAGCTACTGAACCTAATGGTGCAGGATGCCAAGCAGACGGAATCAAACAATTTATATTAAACACCATCAATGTAGATGATGGCGGCGATGGATGTAATACAGAACCTTCAAACGGGCCTCAAGGTTATGCAGACCGTACAGCTCTTGAGACGACACTAAGTAATGTTGCTGGTCAAAATGAATACGTACTTCAGGCGCGTCATAACTATGATGCAGGAGCAGGCATCGAAGTGCTCTCGGTATGGATTGATTTTAATGATAATTTCATTTTTGAAGAGTCAGAACAATTGATTCAAGGCGTTCCTTTCCCAGGAGCAAATACGCTTGATAGTTTTGATCTTGTAATTCCACTAGATGCACCTTTGGGAAGTCATATATTACGAGCAAAGGCCATCGATGGAGGAGAGCCCGGTGATATTAATAATCCTTGTTCAGATTTCCGTTTTGGGGAAGTGCAGGATTATACGGTTACTATAGATGATACATTAAACATTGATGATTTCCTAGAAGGGACTACAGACTTAGTCATTACATCAGTAGGAGAGAATCAATTTGATGTGCAATTGCCAACAGATTATGATGGTAAAGTGTATGTAGGTGTTTCTAATCTGTTGGGGCAGCAATTAACGTATAAAGCAATAGCTAGAGGTAATGATGGTTTTAGAGTATTATTGAACTTAGCTAACCTTTCGTCAGGAGTATATATAGTAACAGTAAATGATCAAACGGGCAGATTTACTAAAACTAAGAAGATTATTGTGCAGTAGATTTTATTATTACATTAGATATACGCATATAGAAAAAGCCTTATTATCAATCGATAATAAGGCTTTTTCTTAAGTATAATCTCAGAACTCTTCTATAATAAATAAGAGAAGTGTTGAGGTGATTTTTTATTGCTTTCGCGAAAGCAATGCCATGTAAAATCCGTCGTAACCTGTTTTTGCAGGGCTTAATGTTTCTTCTTTATCAAGTTGAAACTTCTGACCTTGTTCTGTAGCTAGGAAGGCTTGGACTTGCTCTTGATTCTCTCTAGGTAAGATAGAACAAGTAGCATAAAGCATTTTTCCATCTTCCTTAACGATTTTACTATAGCTTTCTAGTAATTCTGCTTGTCTTTGTACGACCTTGTCTATAAATTCTGGCTGCAATTTCCATTTTAGATCAGGATTACGTTTAATAGTTCCTAGGCCTGTACATGGCGCATCGATCAATACGCGGTCTGCCGTATTATATAGTTTCTTAAAAATCTTTGTTGAGGTGATTTCTCTAGTCTCAATGTTGTGTGCTCCAGCACGCTTAGATCTTCTTTTGAGTTCCTTAAGTTTACCTTCATAGATATCCATGGCGATAATCTGCCCTTTGTTTTCCATCAAGGCTGCTAGGTGTAATGTTTTTCCTCCAGCTCCTGCACAAGTATCTACTACGCGCATTCCTGGTTTTACATCAAGCATACGTGCCACTTTTTGAGATGAGGCATCTTGTACTTCAAAGAAACCGTTCTTGAAAGCTTCTGTGGTAAATACATTCTTACGCTCTACAAGCTCTACGGCATCTGGATATCCATCTAATAATCGAGTATCTATATCTTGATCTGCAAGGGTATTTCTTAAATCTTTTGGAGTAGTTTTTAACGTATTTGCTCTAAGTACAACTTGTGCTTGTGTATTTAAAGCTGCAAGTTCTA
Organism: uncultured Dokdonia sp.; assembly: GCA_913060645.1. Taxonomy (GTDB): domain Bacteria; phylum Bacteroidota; class Bacteroidia; order Flavobacteriales; family Flavobacteriaceae; genus Dokdonia. The sequence goes on from CAJXSW010000058.1 coordinate 6,908, forward strand.
AAGCCCATTTTTTACCAAGGGCTTTCTCTCCCATCTCATCCATCCAGTCCGGAATAGATTCCTTGTACTTTCTGATTTTTGAAAGTTCGTCAAAACGTCCTTTTATTCTACGAGTAGGTATAGGTTCCATTTGTTTCCAGTCTGGAACTTCAATACCTCTCAATGTAGCCCAAACGGCAAATAACCTAAATAAATTAGGTCTACTATATGGTGCTTTTACTTCTGCAATTTCTGAGTATAATCGTTGCCAGCGCACGATATCGTAAACTGTCTCTGCAATGAAACCGCGATCACGGGATCCCCATCTTTTGTCAAATTTGAGAACCTTTCTTAAAACCTTATCAGCTTGTTCTCCGTCATTAAATATCATCCCTAGTGCATCAACTGCGGCAAAGACTAAATTTCTGTGTAATTTCATACTTTATTTTGAGGGTGTAAAGGTATTGGTTCTTTAGGTAATAGTGCTATTTTTACTAAAATTTTGACAATGCGTTTTCTATCTACTTTTTTCATTTTATTTCTTCTTATTACATCTTGTAAGGATGTAAAAACCAATGACCAATCTCCTGCTGTTGAGGATGCTCAAGTTTTCACGAAAGTGGATATCGAATTTTTACATCAGGACAGTACAAGCATACGTGCTCTAGAAGTAGCTCACGATGCAGTGATGTATGCAGGTAGCGACGGTCACTATGGTATTTATGAGATGAATCTTGATAAAACCAAGTCTACAGATGCTGCGATGGCTTCACAATTTAAAGAGACTAATAAAGGTAGAATAGACTTTTTGGGTAAAAATCCAGCTTTTAGAAGTATTGCTAGTACTAGCAAGGCTTTTTACATACTCTCTATTGAAAACCCAGCATTGTTATATCGTTATGATAGAACAAGCAAAGAGGTTTCATTAGTATATACAGAACAACAAGATGGTGTTTTTTATGATGCTATGACTTTCTGGAATGAGGAAGAGGGAATCGCGATAGGGGATTCTGTAAACGGTTGTTTATCTGTTATTGTTACAAGGGATGGTGGTGCTACTTGGGGAAAGCTAGATTGTGGATCATTGCCTAATCAACTAGAAAAAGAAGGAGCTTTTGCTGCTAGTAATACTAATATTAAGACCATAGGTGACGAGACGTGGATTATTACCGGTGGTGGTACGTCTAGAATATACTACTCTGCAAATAAAGGGTTTTCTTGGAGTATTTATAACGTTCCAGTAGCTCAAGGAAAAGATACTCAAGGTGCTTATACCATGGATTTTTATTACAATAAAACAGGTATTATATACGGAGGTGATTATACTACACCAGAAGATAATATTGACAATATAGCCATGACAAGCGACGGTGGTAAGTCATGGATAGTTACAGCTTCTGGTAAAAATGATGGCTATAAAAGTTGTGTTCAGTATGTTCCTAACTCTAATGGAAAAGAAATCATTGCAGCTGGATTTACAGGTATCTCATATTCAAGCGACTCAGGTGCTTCATGGAAACAATTATCTGACGCGCCTTTCTTAACTGTAAGATTTGCAAATGATTCTACAGCTTATGCGGGAGGAAAAAACGCACTAGCAAGGCTTAATTTTAAAAGATAAGAGAGTTATTATGGCTCTCTGTGATCGCGCTTTCCATCTTTATCACCACGAAGTTTGTGTAATAAATCACGTCTAAAATCTCCTTCGGCTTTGAGAAGTATAAGTGTCTTTTTATAAGAGAGCTTATTTTTTAAACTCACAAACAGTGCTTTTCTAGCATCAAGTTTTTGTTGCTCAAAAGATTGAATGTTATCAAGCGTCTTTTTTGCACTGCTTTCATCCATAGTATCAAACTGATCTCTGGTTTCCTTAAGTACTTTACGTTCTCTGCTATAAATCTCAGACATGCGCTCACCGTAGGTATTATAGATAGGCCAAAACACTTGTGCTTGGTCTGGAGTAAGCGATAGCTTTTCTGTTATATAAGCAACCTTAAGTGCTTGTATTCTTTCTTTTTTTGAATTTCTATCTTCCTCTTGACCTACTGCAGTCGCAGTGATCATAATGGTAATTATAAATGTTATAAGTAGTCTCATAATTTAATCTAAGTAAAAGTGGTAGCTATCTGTGCGATCATCTAGATAGTCTATAATAACTGATTCGTCTAAGGCAATATCGTTGTGAAGCGCATCAATGTCATCATCAGATAACCAATCTGCAAATTCTATTTGTTCAAGATCACCTGCTTCGCCATCAAGATATTCTGCAATAGCAATACTCTCGATTCCTGCCGTTGTGTCTAGTTGTGACCAAACAATACTTGCTAAGAGTAGGAGGGCAGCCGCAACTCCCGCAATGGAATAGTAATAGCTTTTAAGAGATATTACTTTAGTAGCAGTTTTTTGAGCTGGTGTGCTTTCTTCTTCTAGCTTTCGCGAAAGCGTAGCAAGCATTTCGTTTTTAGAGTTATCAAAATATCCATCAGGGATGTCATAGCGCTCATTACTTGAGCTAGATAATGATGCCTCTAAAGTGATATTATCAAGAATTACTTCTCGACTAGTGTCGAAATAATCTTGAGGAACTTTAAAACCTCTTTTAGACGGTATGTTGTTTGTTGTTTTCACGGTTCTATAAATAAGACTCTTAAAAAGTCAAAAGGTTTAATCTGCTTGTAATATGGCGGTTACTTTTTTTGTAGCGATATGGTAAGAGCTTTTGAGAGCTCCTACAGAAGTGCCTAGTATTTCACTCATATCTTCATATTTCATATCTTGATGATACTTCATCTGGAAGACTAGCTGTTGTTTTTCTGGTAATTGCGCTATTGCTTTTTCTAATGCTAGCTGTATATCGTCACCATTAAAATAGACATCACTCTCTAGGTTCTCTACAATACGCGTTTGAAGCTCTTCATTGGAAATTTGTAAATGTCGAGCACGTCTCTTTAAAAACGTTAGCGATTCATTAGTAGCAATTCTGTATAACCAGGTATAGAGCTTACTATCTTCTTTGAAGTTTTTGATACCCTTATATACTTTAATAAAGACATTCTGCAGCACATCATCTGCATCTTCATGATTTTTAACAATACCTCGTATATGCCAATACAATGGCTTCTGATATTTATCAAGTAACATAGCAAATGATCCATTATTGGGATCTTGCTGCAATGCGAGTATAAGGTCTTGCTCTTCTATGAGATACGTTTTTAACTAACTATAAGACTTCTAATGTACTCAAAGGTTTAATCCAGATGACAATCTGTAGTCTTAATTGGCAGATATTAACATGTAGACACTATTAATATCGATAAAATGCATTTAATTACGATTAAATACACAAATAGCTTGTGGGATTGAATTAAGGGTTTTATATTTAAATCATCATTAAAAGATGGTCAATTAGAATCCCCAATTCATAAGTTGATTTTACAATAGTTTTTAGTGTCTAGGCCCCAAAGCTAGCATTAATATCTAACCTACTTAACCTAAAAAAGCCCGTAAAAACGGGCTTTTTTTATGTTGTAATGTAGTTAAGGAGATTACCCTAAGTACTTCATTAAGATTTTACTTTTAGAAGTGTGACGCAATCTCTTGATAGCTTTCTCTCTAATCTGGCGTACACGCTCACGGCTTAGATCAAAAATATCTCCTATCTCTTGAAGCGTCATAGCTGGTTGATTACCTAGACCGTAGTTTAAACGTACAACCTCTGCTTCTTTCTCTGTAAGTGTGTCTAGTGCTCTGTTGATCTCAATACTTAAAGACTCTTGCATAAGCTCTCTATCTGGACGAGGTGACTCGCTAGAACTTAAAACGTCATATAAGTTGTTATCATTTTCACCCTCGGCAAAAGGAGCATCCATACTTAAACTACGACTTACGTTTTTAAGTGAGATTTTTACTTTTTCTTCAGATATGTCAAGATACTTTGCTATTTCTCCAGAGGTAGGCTTGCGCTCGTGTACCTGCTGTAAGTAAACCATTGCTTTGTTAATCTTACTTATCTCACCAATTTTATTGAGAGGAAGACGTACTGTACGTGCATGCTCTGCAATAGCCTGTAAGATAGATTGTCTAATCCACCATACTGCATATGAGATAAATTTGAAACCTCTAGTTTCATCAAAACGTTTTGCTGCTTTTACTAGACCTACGTTTCCTTCGTTAATTAAATCAGAAAGGGATAAACCTTGATTTTGATATTGTTTTGCTACAGATATTACAAAACGAAGATTTGCTCTTGTAAGAGCGTCTAGTGCTCTCTCATCTCCTTTTTGAATACGTTGTGCTAACTCAACCTCTTCTTCGGCAGTAATTAAATCAATCTTGCTCACATCCTGAAGGTAGTTGTTCAGGGATTTCGTCTCTCTATTAGTAACCTGCTTGGTGATTTTGAGTTGTCTCATGTATTGTCTTTGTATTAAGTGAGTATTACCCCATTATAACCTAAATGATTCATAAAAGCAAGTATTTAACTAAAACTGTTAAAAGATATGCGCTAAACCCAGTAAAACCGAGTTTAGTAAAAATTACGTTATGATAATTTTAAGATATGATAAAGTTATAATAAAGAATAAACTCTATTATTGAGTATATATAACGTACAAAGGTAAGATTTGTTACATTTAACTCATAATTATAGCGCATGAAAATACAACAGCAACTCATTATTCTTTTCATTTTCAGCATTTTCATAAATTCTTGCGATCAAAAGGAATCTACTGTGGGTACTGCTGCGATCAAGAATAATGTCATTATCTCAACAGATAGCGAGACAGCGTTTAATGAGAATTATGCCCACATCGTGTATTTTTGGTTTAAAGACCCTACCAACGAGGAGGATAAGCAACTTTTTGAAAAGTCCCTGCGCACTTTCTTGGATAGTTCGTTATATGCAAAAACACAGTTTATAGGTACAGCCCCTAGATCAACAAGGGAAGTTGTAGATGATAGCTTTACTTATAATTTAGTGCTAAGTTTTGCATCAGCTGAGGATCAGCAGGCGTATCAAGATGAGGCTGCACATAAAAAATTTATTAAAGAATGTGCTCATCTTTGGGAAAAAGTAATAGTGTATGATGCCACTAGCATAAGATAAAAACCCCATAGTTACAGCTTTCAAATATAATGACGGTGGTGAGTTACGCTTTCGCGAAAGCGCAATTATAACTAGTTTTGTACTATGTCAAAAGAACAAAGTAAAAAGAGTAAAGTAACTATAACATCTGCATTTAAAACCATTATCTGGCCACGACGAAAGCTAGTATTTATTGGACTCATTCTTATCGTAATAGGTCGTCTAGCGAGTATCGTGTTGCCATGGAAATCAAAAGCTTTACTAGATGACATTATCCCTAATAAGGACATGGCTGCACTATACGATTTATTGTGGCTCGTAGGGGTTGCGCTTCTTATACAAGCGATTACATCATTTTTACTTACACGTATATTGAGTGTGCAAGCACAGTATCTCATCTCAGAACTTAGAGCTCAGGTACAGAAAAAAGTATTGTCATTACCTATTAGTTTTTTTGATAACACAAAATCTGGAGCCCTCGTATCACGTATCATGAGTGATGTAGAAGGCGTGCGCAATCTTATAGGTACAGGATTAGTACAGCTGGTGGGAGGTACCATTACCGCCGTTATATCACTAGTGCTATTAATACGTATTAATGCGTTAATGACGTTGTTTGTGTTCTTACCGGTAGCCATATTTGGGTATGTTGCCTTACGTGCTTTCAAGTATATCCGTCCTATTTTTAGAAATAGAGGTAAAATCAATGCCGAAGTAAAAGGAAGACTCACCGAGACACTATCTGGTGTACGAGTAATCAAGGGCTTTGGTGCAGAAGAACAAGAAAATAAATCATTTGAAGAAGGTGTTGATAGATTATTCCAAAACGTTAAGAAAAGTCTTACTGCCACTGCAGTGATGTCTAGTAGTTCTACATTTTTACTTGGTTTAGCATCTGTGGGAATTATGGGTATAGGTGGCTATTTTATGATACAAGGAGAGATGACTACGGGAGAGTTTCTGTTTTTTACACTCTTGCTAGGTTTTATGATTGCGCCAATTGTGCAGATGAGTAATATAGGGAGCCAACTTACAGAGGCGCTAGCAGGATTAGACCGTACGGAAGAATTAATGAATATGACACCTGAGGATGAAATAGGCAATCGTGACATAGAACTAGAAAATTTTAAAGGAGATATAAAATTTGAAAATGTATCCTTCTCTTATGAAAAAGGAAAAGAAGTGATACATAATATTTCCTTTGAAGCAAAAGCAGGAACGACGGTAGCACTTGTAGGTAGCTCTGGTTCTGGAAAGTCTACTATTGCAGGATTATCTGCAACATTCTTAAATCCTCAACAAGGAGTGGTGTATGTAGATGGTCAAGATTTATCAAGAGTAAAATTACCTAGTTTTAGAAAGCATTTAGGAGTTGTATTACAAGATGAATTTCTATTTGAAGGAACCATACGGGACAATATAATGTTCCCTAGACCTGATGCCTCAGAAGAGCGATTACAAGAAGCGGTAAAGGCTGGTTATGTAAATGAGTTTACAGATCGTTTTGAAGATGGACTTGATACACTTATTGGTGAGCGAGGTGTAAAACTATCTGGCGGGCAGCGACAGCGTATTGCCATTGCTAGAGCAATACTTGCTGCTCCTAAAGTGATTATACTAGATGAGGCAACCTCAAATCTAGACACCGAAAGCGAAGCCCTTATTCAAAAGTCGTTATCAGAACTTGTAAAGGATAGAACGACTATTGTTATTGCTCACAGGCTTAGTACTATAAAAAAGGCTGACCAGATTTTAGTAATAGAAGATGGGCGCATCGCAGAGCAGGGAACTCATGATGAACTTATAGATAAAGAAGGAAGGTATTTTGACCTATACACGTACCAAGCTAAGATTTAATGATTTTTAAATAGCTAGTAATTAAACGATTCACTATACAATGTTTACAGTCTAAATGCTATTAAAAACTACTTGTTCTTATCGTAGGCATATTTTTTAAGCATATCAATGGAAGTGTACTCCAGTGCTTTTTGATCTGTAGCAGCCAACTTTACCAGTGGTGCAACCCCAGCTTTTTCTGCTTCTAGCCATCTTAAAATACACAAACACCATCCATCGCCAGGTTTAAGTCCAGGAAAATTCCACTGAGGAATAGGGGTAGAGAGGTCATTTCCTTTTGACTTTGTATACGTGAGAAACTGCTCTGTCATAATTGCACAAACTACATGAGTTCCTTGATCTATGCCAGCAGTCCTACAGTATCCATCTCTAAAATATCCTGTCATAGGATCACTGCAGCAACCCATCAATGATGAGCCTAATATATTTAATGCGGGTGTACTGTTGTCATTCATAATTTTGCTTATATTTTGTTAAGTAAAGGTCATAAATCTTAATCTCTTGGTAAATTTCATGATAGAAATTAATATTTTTTGTGAAATGCAGCCTTTACATATCTTAAAATCTTAATTTTAAATAAAAAAACACATGGAATATTTATCGATTGTTTTAAAATGTATTGTTGGTTTAAGCATTCTTAATGTTTGGCTATTGCGTAAAGGACAATCTTCACCTTGGAGAGGAGGAAATGCAAACTCTTTAAAAGAGGAGTTTGCTCATTATGGATTATCAGAAACAGCGATGAAAGCTGTAGGAACCATTAAGTGTTTACTTGCTGTAGGGCTTCTAGTTTCTATTTTTGTACCAGTTTTAGAATTTTATAGTGCTTTAGGTATTGCGGTGATGATGGTAGGGGCAATTGCAATGCACTTGAAAGTAGGGGATGCCTTAAAAAAGTCTTTTCCTGCATTTCTGTTTTTAGCACTTTCAGTATTGATTATTCTTATCTAAGGAAAATCAGATAATAAGCTAGATAAGCATTAAGTACAAAGAATACAAAGGATGGCAAAGCGGCTATAAAGGTATCTTTTATCTTAAGGCGCACACCCCATCCTAATAACATTAGTAGTGAAATCCCCATCAGAGCTGCAATTTGTAACGGCTTGTAGAAGTATCCTATTAAGACTCCCAGTCCACCTATAATTTGTGCAACACCTGTAATTTTTCGTTGTAGTTTAGATAGTCCAAAACGCTCAAATTCGGCGGTCATAAAATTGGAAGATAAACAACTCACACCGTAATAAAGGAATGAAAAGCCTATTAACCCTATAAGTATTGTATGTGCTATTGTCATTTAATAAAGATATACTAATTGTAAAGTTAACTTCCAGATAAACAAAAAGCGACCGTTTGGTCGCTTTTTATCATTTATTGTAAATGGTTACTTTATATACTGATCACTTTGCTCTTCAAGATTCTCTTTTGATTCTCCACCTTGACTATATAACATGTTTTCCTCGTCTTTAATTCTGTTTGTTGTGTTCTTGCTAGCGGCACTACGTCCCGGTACATCAAGATCTTTTCCAGAAAAATCAACTTTTTCTACTCTATTAGTTAACGCAACATCATCTCCACCATCTTGACGAATATTGCTTTCGATATCTTGTCCTAATACTTTAAGATCTTCACTCGTAATATCAGAGTTGTATGATGTATCCTTTTGGTCTTCCTTTAACTTGTTATTGGTATTTGCTTGTGCTTTCATATCTTTTGTTTTTTATAAAGTTAAGAAGATATCATAGTTATAAAATGGGCTTTAACCCATTGATAAGAAAAGGATAACAAATGGTGTTAAATACAAGTCATAGTGGGGTGTGTACATAATTACGCTTTCGCGAAAGCTAAAAAATCACATTATTTTTTGTATCTTTACAATTATTCACGAAAACCTTATCAAAAGGTAGGTTACACAGTTCAAAAATCTTTTACAGACTTAATTGTTTTTAAACTGCGTAAACGTGAGCGTTACGGGATATTCTTGTAACGACTTCATTTAATACGAGAAAAGAGTTAATGGCTAGACCACAAGAAACCTTTGGTAAAAAAGAACGAGAAAAGAAAAGGCTTAAGAAAGCTGAAGATAAGCGCAAGAAAAAAGCAGCGCGAAAAGAAAGCGGAGAAACTGCAAATGAGTTTGTGTATGTAAACCACTTAGGACAATTAGTAGATACTCCACCAGATCCATCTCTTAGAGAGGAAGTTGATGTAGACGATATTGTTTTAGGAATTCCTAAGAAAGTTGAAGGCGATGAGCCAGATCCTATCAGAACTGGTTTTGTAGAATTTTTTGACTCTTCAAAAGGTTTTGGATTTATCAAAGATGCCGATACTCCGGAAAAGTACTTTGTACACATTTCTGAAGTACGCGATGGTGAACTTAAAGAAGGCAATAAAGTGTCTTACGAAATAGAAAGAGGACAAAAAGGAATGAACGCAGTACGCGTGAGTAAAGTTGCTTAAAGCAACTCCTTTACCTCAATAACTTGTCTAGGCTCCAGACCCATTAGGGTTTGTGAGCCTATTCTTATTCTTACAAGTCTCAGTGTAGGGAATCCTACAGCACTCGTCATCTTACGTACTTGTCTAAATTTTCCTTCTGTAATAGTAACAGCTATCCATGGTGTAGGACCATGACGAGCATCTCTTATTTTCTTAGAACGTTCTGGCAGCGTAGGATTCTCAATTAATCGTCTTACTTTACATGGCTTTGTTTGATATTTCTTACCATCAAAGCCAATCTCGACACCAGCGGCCATTTGTTCAATAGCGTCGTCAGTAATCGTACCATCTACTTGAACATAATATTCCTTTTCAATACCTGATCGATTAATGGTATCTGAGAGTTTACCATCTGTTGTCATGAGTAGTAATCCCTCAGATTTCTCATCAAGACGGCCTATAGCCATTGTGCCTTCAGGAAAATCATATAACTCGCTCAAAAACTTCTTCTTTCTAGCCTGTCGCGCATCATTACTGAGCAGCTGACTAATAAAACCATAAGGCTTGAATAATTTGAAGTGAGTATGGCTCATATCTAATTAAAGGAAGAGTAAAGTGAATAAAGTTGGTTGTTAAGAAGCGTATTGTTTTCTACTACTCTTTAAATCTCCAAGCTAGAAATCTTGATTTCTTATTACCCTGAGACATATCTACCGTTCTATGCTCAGCATTAAGCTTTTCAAGTTGCTTTTTGATTTTAGGAAGGTGTTCGCTTTTTGAAACTAAAGTTGTAAACCAACCTACTTGTGATTTGAAGTTTACACTTTCCTTCACCATGCGTTTGATAAATAGTGCTTCTCCACCATTACACCAAAGCTCGTTAGATTGTCCAGCAAAGTTACGTTCAACTTCTTTGAGTTTAAGCCCTTTTGATTTCTCTTTAGTTGCCTTAAAAGCATCCTTTTCAGAGCTGTAGAAAGGAGGGTTACACATTGTAAAATCATAATGCTCCCCAGGTAAAATCGCTCCTGTAAAAATATTAGCACGATCTTGTTGATAGGTAGCTGTTAAGAATCCTTTGAGGTGCGTATTTTTTTCAAGAATTGTATTTGCATTTCTAATAGCCTTTGCATCGATATCAACTCCTTTCATTTTCCAATTAAAAACAGATCCTGCTAGAAGTGGGTAGACAAAGTTTGCACCAGTACCTATATCAAGGCCGTGAGCATCTTCTTTTCCTATAAAATCATTGAGATAATGCAGATAATCTACGCGTCCCGGAATTGCTGGGCACAAATATCCTTCAGGAATTTCATACCAGTTTAGAGAATAATCGCTTAGTAAAATAGCACGATTGAGTTCTAAAACCGCTTTAGGATTTGTAAAATCTATTGTTTGAATTCCGCGGTCTGTTTCTAGAACATAAGGAGCAAGCTCTTTATTTGCTTTTCTAAGCTGTTTAAAAAGATAAGGACCTATATTTTTATTATTTGGATGCATAGCTAGATAATTAGTAACGCCCTGATTATATGTTATCACGGCAGTTTATTAGCCACTTTATACCTAATTAATATATAAAGCTGTCTCTTATACACATCTCCGAGCCCACGAGACGGACTCCTA
>CAJXSW010000059.1 GCA_913060645.1 uncultured Dokdonia sp.
GAGATAGGAGTCCGTCTCGTGGGCTCGGAGATGTGTATAAGAGACAGGCGTTAAAGAATATCAATAAGAAAGGAATCGATGCGGTTGTTAAAGAGGCACGCGCAAACGGGTTCTTAACTAAATAATCCCATAAAGAAACACCGAGATGGCAAAGAAAGGGAATAGAGTACAGGTAATCTTAGAGTGCACTGAGCACAAAGCGACTGGTCAACCAGGTACGTCAAGATATATCACGACTAAAAATAAAAAGAACACTCCTGATCGTATGGAGTTGAAGAAATTCAACAACGTATTGAAGAAGATGACTGTTCATAAAGAAATCAAATAAGTTATGGCAAAGAAATCAGTAGCATCTTTACAGACAGGATCAAAGCGTTTAACTAAAGCGATAAAAATGGTAAAGTCTCCAAAATCTGGAGCTTATACATTTGTGGAAGCAGTAATGGCTCCAGACCAAGTAAGCGATTTCTTAGCTAAGAAATAAGTTATACTATACAATATTTGAAAACCCGCTTCTTTATAGAAGCGGGTTTTTTGTTGTTCAAAATGTTTGATTAAGAAATACGCTTTGTTAATAATACGAGCTTGCTGTGGTTACCTAAGAGGCAAAGTATGGCTCTTTTTGTAGCATAACAGCGTTATCTACGCGGTGAATGAATAGATTTACTTAATAGTCTGTAAAAGCAAAAACCCTCTGTTTAGAGGGTTTTGTATTAACTTAAGATACTGTTGGACTATATTACAGAAGCTTCCATTCTACGCGATCTCCTACCTCAATAACCCACTCTTCAGATAGGCCGCCATTAATCTTTAAAACTAGCTGAGAAGGTACTTGTGATGGTAAGAATGTCTTATCATCCAAAGGTGTAGTGTTTTCAGAAAAGCTTACAATCTCATTACTAGCATTGATGTGTATAAGGTCTAGAGGAAACCTAATATCTGTCATATAATATCCTCTTAACTCTTCTTGTGGGTATAGAAAAAGAACTCCTTGGTGCGACTTGAGTCTATCTCTATTCTTGAGATCTACTTCCTGCTCGTATGCAGTGTCTGCTACTTCTATATCTATAGTACGTATTACTTGTCCAGAAGCTTTTATGAGTGTAAGCTCTCCTTCTTTATTAAAAGCTGGTTTTTCGATAGATATAATACTATCAGTATTTGTGTTTTCTTTACAACTCACTCCGGCAATTAGAAGTGAGAAAAGCGAAATATAAGCAGCGTTACGAAGCTTCATAAGATGTTTTTTTAGTAAATGATGTTATTACAAAGTATAGGCCTATAATTATAAAAGGTATACTCAATACCTGACCTGTGTTTAGATTAAAAATCCAATCTTCACGATTCTCTACCTGTTCACGTTTAAAGTTTTCTACTATAAAACGTACGCCCATGAGCAGTAATAAGAATAGACCGAATAAAAATCCTGATTTCTTGCGAGCATCTGTCTTCCAATACAGAATAAATAAGATTAGGAATACAAATACATAGCCAAAAGCCTCCATGAGCTGTCCAGGATATCTAAAGGGAATGGTGCTTATAATGTCTGCAAATTGAGGGTCGCTTGTAAGTGCTTGGTGCGCTTGTGCTGGATTTGGGATATTAGTAAGCGATACCGCTCGGCGTTCAGAAATTTCGTCTTGAACAAATTGAATTCCTAAGTTGCTATCTGTAACTTTTCCTACCATTTCTGAGTTCAAAAAGTTACCTATACGCACAAACACAGCACCCGACGCACAAGTAATTACTACCCGATCTAAAATCCATAAAACCGATTTATGCAATACCTTCTTATTGTACAGGTATAATCCAAAAATAGTAGCAATCGCTGCTCCGTGACTTGCAAGTCCTCTAAACCCAGTAAACTCAAATTCTGGAACAAACCTAAAAGGTAACAATACAGATAGCGGATCTTCCCAAAGTAATTCAGTTTGATAAAAAAATACGTGACCTAGTCGTGCTCCTAAAAGAATAGAGACTACGGCATAAATAAATAGACTGTCTAATTTTTCAATAGCAACTCCTTCACGGATAAACATCTTCTTCATCAGGTAAAAACCTAATGAGAATGCAACTACAAACATTAAACTATAAAAATGGATGGTAATAAAGCCTAGGTCAAGTCCTGATATTGGATTCCATGTAAATTTTAATGCAAGCATATATTGGGATTGTTAGCTACTCAGATCATTAGTTAGTGTTTCCACTGTAGATCGAGTGTGTTGTTTATTTTCAATAAGCAATTTAAAACCTTAATAGCAGATACTAAAAGTCTTTATGTATTATTTAATTCTTCTTTTTCGGGAACTGGGTCATATCCTTGACCGCCCCATGGGTGGCAAGAAAATATTCTTTTGATAGATAACCAGCCTCCAGTGATAAGTCCGTGTCTTTCTAGTGCCGTTTTTGTGTAACTCGAGCAAGTAGGGCTATAGCGACACGAGCTTGGTGTCCATGAAGAGATGAATTTTTGATAAAACCAGATGATTCCTAAAAATGGAGCAATGGCTATTTTCTTGATAGAAACCATTAGTTTACCGAAAAGCTTGTTCCTTCTCGGCTATCCTTCAGTTGTATTCCTAGTTCAATAAGTTCATCGCGTATTTTGTCACTTAAGGCAAAATCTTTGTTCTCTCTAGCTTCTTTGCGCAGCTTTATTAGTAGTTCAACGGTTCCATTGAGTTTTGAATCGTCCGCTTTCGCGAAAGCGTTATTATCTTCAAGTCCTAAAACGTCAAAAACAAAAGCTTCAAGAGTTTCTAGTAGAAGTTTCAAATCTTCGGCTGTGATTGTCGCCTTGCCATCTTTTATTAAATGGATTTGCTTGACAGCTTCAAAAAGTTGTGCGATGAGAATAGGTGTATTAAAATCATCATTCATGGCATTGTAGCAAGATTGCTTCCATGCTGTCACATCAAAGCTACTTTCCTTAGAAACCGTAAGGTTTTTTGCTACTTTGAGTGCTTCCATAAGTCTATGAAACCCTTTCTCACTAGCAAGTAAAGCGTCATTAGAAAAATCCATAATGCTACGATAGCTTGTTTGAAGTATAAAGAATCTCGCAACACTAGGAGCAAATCCTTTAGAAAGATGCTCGCTATCTCCAGAAAATATCTCACCAGGATTAATACTGTTCCCGGTACTTTTGGCCATTTTCTGTCCGTTGAGAGTGAGCATATTTGCGTGAAGCCAGTAGCGCACAGGTTCGGTACCTAGGGCTGCCTCGTTTTGTGCAATCTCACATTCATGGTGAGGGAACTTTAAATCCATACCTCCACCGTGTATGTCAAACTGGTCTCCTAAGTATTTTGTACTCATAGCAGTACATTCCAAGTGCCATCCTGGAAAACCATCTCCCCAGGGACTAGGCCAGCGCATGATGTGCTGTGGTTCTGCTTTCTTCCAGAGTGCAAAGTCTTGAGGGTTCTCTTTTTCATCTTGCGCGTTAAGAGTTCTAGTATTTGCAATCATATCTTCTAGCTTGCGGCCAGAAAGTTTACCGTACTCATGGTCTTTATTAAACTTTACAACATCAAAATATACAGAGCCATTTTTTTCATAAGCATAACCATTATCTATGATTTTCTTAATGATTTCCATTTGCTCGATAATATGACCTGTAGCTGTAGGTTCAATACTAGGAGGTAAGAAGTTGAATTTATTGAGAATATCATGAAAGTCTAGTGTGTATTTCTGCACAACTTCCATAGGTTCGATTTTTTCTAATCTTGCCTTTTTTGCAATCTTATCTTCTCCTTGATCTGCATCATCTGTAAGGTGACCAGCATCTGTGATGTTACGCACATATCGCACTTTATATCCAAGGTGCTTGAGATATCTAAAAATCATATCAAAGCTCATAAAAGTACGTACGTTACCTAAGTGTACATTGCTATATACGGTAGGACCACAAACGTACATGCCTACATATCCTTCAAGAAGGGGTTTAAAAAGTTCCTTTTTTCCCGAAAGGGAATTGTAAACAGTAAGTTCTTGATCTTGGTATAATGGCATTTTATGTGCTATTTATGTGTGTTTGACTAAGGTAAATATCTTAATTGTAAAACTCAAAAAGCGGTAACTAAAAAGAAACCGCTTTGTTATAAGTATTTATAAGCAAGTTGTAGCTTCTTAAAAATCTGTATCTAGCTTGATGTAGTCTAAAAACTCTCTGCGTGTAGCAGCATCTTTAAATTTACCACCAAACTCGCTAGTAACTGTGCTGCTCTCGATGTCTCTTATTCCTCTACTATTTACACAGAGATGCTTTGCATCGATAACGCAGGCTACATCTTCTGTTCCCATTGCTCGTTGTAATTCTTGTACAATCTGCATAGTAAGGCGCTCTTGTACTTGAGGACGCTTTGCATAATAATCTACAATGCGATTCATTTTACTAAGACCTACAACAGTTCCGTTAGAAATGTAAGCCACGTGTGCACGACCTACAATAGGTAGTAAGTGATGCTCACAGGTAGAGTACACTGTAATATTTTTTTCTACAAGCATCTCTCCATACTTGTAGTTATTATCAAAAACGGAAACCTTAGGTTTATTATCTGGATGTAAACCTGCGAAGATCTCGTTTACAAACATTTTTGCCACACGCTTAGGAGTGCCTTTAAGGCTATCATCAGTCATATCAAGACCTAGTGTTTGCATAATATGTGCAACATCTTCTTGAATGCTCGCCATTTTATCTGCGTTACTCATCTCAAAAGCATCATCACGCAATGGTGTAATAGCACTTGTAGCAACGTGATTATCGCCTATTTCTTCATTGAGAAGACTAGCGTCGTCTACTTGTATTCCTCTATCTAAATCTGTTTTCATAATAATCTGCAATCCTTTTAATGGAATTTATTACGCTTTCGCGAAAGCATAATAAAGCACCTTTTTAATCTTTGTCGTAATGATTTTTTAAGGCTTGCAAAGGTACATAATAAACTACATTATTTTATGCGGTTTAATGTGCTAAGTACTTGGTCACGGTAGCTACGGCTGATAGGAATTGCTTTATTATTAATATTAATATGTTCGTTTGTAAAACTTTCAATACTACTTATTGCAACCACATATGATCTGTGTGTTCTCAAAAATAGGGTAGCGGGTAGTTTTGCTAGAGTGGCAAGTAGTGTTTCTCTAGTGACGATAACGTCATTTGTGGTGTGTATCTTCAAGTAATCACCTATGCTCTCTATGTATAGTATATGGTCGAAATCTACTTTTATCATTTTACGGTCAGAACGAAAAAAGGTAAAGGTCTCTTGGTTTGCGCTTTCAGTTTTTGGACTCGCTTCCTTGTAAAATTTCTGCAAAGCTTTCATTAAGCGCTCAAGAGATATGGGCTTAAGTAAATAATCTACGGCTTGTAGATCAAAGCCTTCTACGGCATATTCTCGATAGGCAGTAGTGAAAATTATTTTTGTAGTTCCTTGAATTGCTTTTGCAAACATAAGTCCGGTAACCTCTGGCATATTTATATCTAGAAAGACGAGATCAACATCATGCTTACTTAGCGCGCTGAAGCCTTCGGTTGCATTTTTGCAAACAGCAACTACATTTACTTGAGTTATTTTAGCAAGATGATTTTCTAAAATCTCACGAGCCATGGGCTCGTCATCTATAATAATTGCTTGATAAGTTTCCATTAGTTTATGTTGATAATTAGCTCAAGGTAATACCATCCTTTTGAAGTGTGGGTGTTAAGAGTATAAGCGTTTGGATATAAAGTATCCAACCTCTTGATACTATTTTGCATTCCTAGTCCGTGATTTTCCTTTGGAGAGGAATCTTCTTTGATTGTATTTTTTATAGAAAAATGTAGCTGTATGTCACTGACTTCAAGCGACATTTCAATGAGTAATATACTGTCATGCGGACTGCCATGTTTAAACGCATTTTCAATAAACGCAATAAATAGCATTGGCGGGACTTGTATGTCGCTATCTATCTTTTTTGAGAATGAAACTTTTAATGTGTCTCTAAAGCGCACTTGTTCCAGTCCTATGTAAGATGATATGTAGAGCACCTCCTCAGAGATTGCAACAGTTTTTTTCTCAATCTGATTAAGAGTATAGTCGAGCAGATTAGACAATTTTAAAATCAAGTCAGGAGTGTCTTTAGACTCCGTTAGTGCAGCTCCATAAATGGTGTTGAGTGTGTTAAATAGAAAATGAGGGTGGATTTGCTCTTTTAAGTAATAAAGTTCTTTCTCTTTAAGGGTGAGTTGGCCTTCTAGCAGTTTCTTTTCTAAAACTGTATTGCGATTAATCGCTTTGTAGTTGTATCGCAGTACTTGTACAAGTGATACTAATCCAGCAATTATGTAAACAAGTATGAATACAAATAGAAAATTACGAGTGAGTAATGGCATTTGCTTCAAATCATAATTAGATAAAAATATGAAGTTGATAAAAGTGATAATGATAATAAGAAATAGCGAGCCTACTATGGTGTAGAGTAAGTAGGTGCTAAACAGTAGATATCGCTTTTCAAGCAAGAATCTTGGAATTAAATAGTAAGCAATAATATAAGTGACGGTAATCGTTATTGGCAAAAGACTCGTTGCAAAGTATAATACAAATTCTTCATTTGCTGCTGCATAGCTAAAAAAGTAAATGTAAAATAGCCATACGACTATCCACAGTATAATATGTAATGGTATAAGCGCAAGATTTTTAAGCTTGAATTCATGCATTTTCCAAAGATGAGAAAAATATAAGAACGATTTGATTTTTTGAGGTGAACGACGAGATTCATCATGGGAATAACATTTTCACCAAGCTAGTAACCACTTAAAAGGCTTATTAAGTTATAATGTGTGTTATAATGGAAGTTGGTCGAGTATATTAATGAGCGTTGTAATTCAGTTATATATTTGCCTCGTAAACGTTTACGAATAACTTGCCCAGCATGTTATTTCAACCATTTAATATCAAATAGTATTTTTAACCATTAACACTACATATTATGTCACAATTAATTGACCGCATGAATGAAGGAGGACCATTATTTATGTACCCTATTCTAATAGTAATTCTTGCTATACTTGCCTTGCTTGTAATTTCCCTCATGGGTAAAAAAGCTAAGAGAGCAACATCAGAAATTATAGGTCACCTTAGTTTATTTGCAATGATGTGGGGTTTTCTAGGTTCTACCTTGGGTTTAATTACAGCTTTTGATGCTATAGAAGGAAGTGGTAATATATCGCAACCCATGATGGCAGGCGGACTTAAAGTAGCATTGCTTTGTACGCTATTTGGTCTTTTTACCTTTGTGATTGGTAGGTTGTCTATGTTGGTGCTTACTGTAAAAGCACAACAAGAAGAACGAACTAAAGTATAATTTAGAAAGTACCTGATATCCCGGCACGACCTAGACCTACATTAAAATTCCAAGTAATTTTATTCTTCTTAGTTCCGTCGGGATAGACGTTACTTTTGTTCATATAGTTATCTATAGAATCTACAATAACGATACTTAATGCTGCACTAAGTGCAACATCGGTAAGCCAGTGCGCTCCTCCCCAAAGTCTTTGCAAAGGTGCAATAGATCCTAAGGCGTACACGCCCACTTTTACCCACGTGTTATCAAATTGCTTTGCAATTGCATGCGCCATCGTAACAGATAATATAGTGTGCCCAGAAGGGAATGATCTAAAACCTGGCATACCACTATAAGGGTTAAATGCAAATTTACCTTCGCCGTTTTTAGGTCTACTTCTACCTACTGAGGCTTTGAGAAGAGTTTGTAAAAGCCCAGCCGTCACTGCAGATGATGTCATTAAAGCTCCTGCTCTGCGTACCTTTTGATTCTTAGTAAATAACCCAAATAAATAAGTTCCAGCCGTCAGTCCATAGATCACCTGCGGACTACCGCCTCGTTCTCCAGCCTCGTCTAGTACTCCTGGTAAGTCATCACTTCTTTTTGTAAAAAAATTATTTACATCATCATCTACAAAATAGAGTAATGCGGTTCCTCCAGCAATCGTACCAGCTACAATCCAGTCATCCTTTTTCCATCGTAGTGGTCCCGTATAAGCGTGACCTATACCTTTGAGCATTACCTTAGTGTCGTACACTGCAAGTTTTAAAATACTCAAGGTGTCTTGAGTTTGAGAAGGGATAGGGGTTTGTGCTTTGCAAAAAATAGAAAGGAAACAAACGAGTATGATGGTAAAGGTCGTTTTCAAGAGGATGATAATTTAGTGTGTGAGATTGACTAGAAAACTCACGCTATGGTTGGTTTAATGGTAAACTAGGTGAATAGTTTTTTCTTGCGTAGCTCAAAGTTTTGACCTAAATATACTTTACGTACCATCTCATCTGCTGCAAGTTCTTCTGGTTCTCCATGTTTAAGGATACTTCCTTCAAACATTAAGTAAGTACGATCTGTAATGGCAAGTGTTTCTTGGACATTATGATCGGTAATAAGTATTCCTATATTTTTATCTTTAAGCTGTGCTACGATGCGCTGTATATCTTCTACTGCAACAGGATCCACACCTGCAAAAGGCTCATCTAGTAATATAAAAGAGGGAGAGGTCGCTAGTGCTCTTGCAATTTCTGTACGGCGTCGTTCACCTCCAGAAAGTAAATCACCACGACTTTTACGTATATGCCCTAAGCTAAATTCTTCTATGAGTTCCTCCATTTTATGAAGTTGCTCTTTCTTTGAAAGCTTTGTGAGTTGTAGTACACTTAATATATTATCCTCAATGCTTAGTTTTCTAAAAACAGAAGCCTCTTGCGCGAGGTAACCTATCCCATTCTGGGCACGTTTATACATCGGGTACTTTGTGATGTCCTGCTGTTCTAGGTAGATATTTCCACCATTAGGCTTTACAAGACCTACTATCATATAGAAGGAAGTAGTTTTTCCAGCTCCGTTAGGGCCTAGTAATCCTACTATTTCTCCTTGATTTACCTCTACAGAAATTCCTTTAACCACCTGTCGGCCTTTATAGGATTTCATTAAATTTTCAGCACGTAGTTTCATAATAGGTAAATATACAAATTGTTTAATCCTCTGTTCTAGTCTCATTATAACGTGTAAAAGTAAAAGCCATTATAAGACCAAAAAATAAACCTTGAAATAAATTACCAAATCAGCTTATCTCTTGTTTACTAAAATATACAAAAGCTTTGAGTACAAGACTGTGTGTAATGAAGAAGGTTATAAAATGTTTTAAAAATCTCATCATTACACACAGCTTACATTATTTACCTGCTTTTCTCTCGTCTAGTGCTTCCCAAAATTCATAAGCACGGCGCAGGTGAGGTATTACAATAGTACCACCCACTAGGGTTCCTATTCCTAATGTTTCCATTACTTCTTCTTTTGTCACGCCTTCATCGTGACAGCTTTCTAGGTGATATTTTATACAATCATCACATCTTAAAACGGTAGAGGCTACAAGACCTAAAAGCTCTTTAGTCTTTTTATTTAATGCACCTTCAGAAAAGGCATTGGTGTCTAGATTGAAAATACGCTTGACGATTTTATTATTATCGGCAAGGATTTTATCGTTCATTGTAGAACGGTAACTATTAAAGTCGTCTATTATATTGCTCATAATTGCGGGGAGTAGTGGTTATTACGCTTTCGCGAAAGCGTTAAAAATGAATATTAGTTAAGTGATGTTATGCAAGTCCTTCCTTCTTGAGTCGGCGTTTTTCTCTTCTGATAACACCTCTAGAAATAAAAATACTTACTTCATATAATATAATGATAGGTACGGCAACGATTACTTGCGTTGAAATATCTGGAGGCGTTATAATTGCCGCCAAAATTAATACAATAACTAATGCGTACTTGCGATTCTTTTTAAGGAATTCTGGAGTGACAAGCCCTATTTTAGTAAGGAAGTACATAATGATAGGTAGTTCAAATATTAATCCAGATGCTAGCACTGAAGCCCTTACAAGACCTATAAATGAGTCGATATCAAATTCATTTTGAACTGCATCAGATATCTTAAAAGTTGCTAGGAAATTAATAGATAGTGGTGCTACCACAAAGTATCCAAATGCTGCTCCTAGAAAGAAAAGAAAAGAGGCAACTACAATAAAGCCTTTACTAGATTTACGCTCATTTTCATAGAGTCCTGGAGATATAAATTTCCAAAATTCATACAATATATATGGAAAACCTATTACAACTCCTGCCATGATAGAAGTCCATATAGCTGCGCTAAACTGACCAGCTACTTTTCTACTCTGGATGATAAAATCCATATCGCCATCTGCAATACATCCTTTTTCTGCTCCAAAAAATTGAGAGATTTTACAGAGTATGTCATAAGAAACGAAGTCTGGATTTTGAGGTCCAAAAACAATTTCAAAAAGCGTTCCTTTAAATATAAAAGCAACTGTAGCTATGATAACTACAGCAAGCGTAGCTCTTATTAAGTGCCATCTTAATTCTTCCAAGTGATCAAGGAAGGACATCTCATCTGGATGTTTTTTTACTTTTTTTGCCATTATGCGATTCCTTCTTTTATAAGATCGTGTATGTGCACCACGCCAGCATAGTTTCCGTCTTTTTCAACTAGTAACTGGGTGATGTTATGTGCTTCTAAAATTTCTTTTGCATCAATCGCCATGGCATCATGACGTACTGTTTTTGGTGTAGCACTCATGATTGCAGCAGCGGTAAGACCGTCAAGTGAATCATTTTTTGAGAGCATGCGACGCAAGTCGCCGTCTGTTATAATTCCTTGGATAACTCCGTTGAGCACAACGGCGGTTACACCAAGCATTTTATTAGTAATCTCAATGATTACCTCCTTGATACTTGCATCTGGAGTTACTTGTGGATTTTCGTGAGTCGAGCAAATATCATTAACGGTAAGGTATAGTCTCTTGCCTAGTGCACCACCAGGGTGGTATCGTGCAAAGTCACTTTCTGTAAATCCTCTCAAATCTAGCAAGGCAACTGCTACAGCATCACCTAGCACTAGCTGTACAGTTGTGCTTGTAGTAGGTGCGAGGTTGTTAGGGCATGCTTCCTCTTCTGTGTTGGCATGTAAAATATAGTCTGCTTCTTTACCTAAAAAAGAATCTCTATTTGCAGTAATTGCAATCAGCGTGTTCTCCGTCTTTTTAATAAGAGGCACTAGAACCTTGATTTCTGGAGTGTTTCCGCTTTTTGAGATGCAGATAACGATGTCATCTATTAATATACTTCCTAAATCTCCATGAATAGCATCTGCTGCATGCATAAATAATGCAGGAGTTCCTGTGCTATTTAAGGTTGCAACGATTTTTTGAGCAATAATTGCGCTCTTGCCTATGCCAGTAATGACCACTCTGCCCTTAGATTTATAGATGGCTTGTACTGCTTGTGCAAATTCTTCGTCTATTAATGAACTGAGATTTGCAATCGCAGTTTGCTCAATATGAATGGTTTTCTGTGCGCTAGCAATGATTTGCTGGAAGTTGTTCAAAACTGGGTTTTGTTATGATTTGTTTAACGTGCGGAAATTACTATCTTTAGAAAACACAAAGGTATGTAAAAATGTATTTGAATACATATGGGGACAAGGCAAATAGACTTACACGAAGAACTTAAAAGATATTTTGGCTTTAGTCAGTTCAAGGGTCTGCAGGAAGAAGTTATAAGAAGCATCGTAGGTGGTAATCACAGTTTTGTGATTATGCCCACAGGAGGTGGAAAATCATTATGTTATCAGTTACCTGCACTTATTGCAGAGGGAACTGCTATTGTGGTATCACCACTTATAGCATTAATGAAAAACCAAGTAGATGCACTTAGAGGTATATCTCAAGAAGAGGGCATAGCTCATGTACTTAATAGCTCGCTTACTAAAGGAGAGATAAAAAAAGTAAAAGAAGATATTACTAATGGAGTAACAAAACTCTTGTACGTGGCTCCTGAGTCACTTACTAAAGAAGAAAACGTCGAGTTTTTAAGAGGAGTTACTGTTTCTTTTTTAGCTATAGATGAAGCACACTGTATCTCAGAGTGGGGACATGATTTTAGACCAGAATACCGTAACCTACGTAAGATTATAGGTAGGATAGGTGATAATATCCCAATTATAGCGGTTACCGCAACTGCTACTCCAAAAGTGCAAGAGGATATTCTTAAAAACTTAGGGATTACAGATGCAAACACTTTTAAGGCGTCATTTAATAGACCTAATCTATATTACGAGGTGCGACCTAAAACGGCACAAGTAGATGCAGATATTATTCGTTTTGTAAAGCAAAATGAAGGTAAGAGTGGTATTATATATTGCCTCGCACGTAAGCGTGTAGAGGAGTTAGCACAAACATTGCAAGTAAACGGACTTAAAGCGGTGCCATATCATGCAGGACTCGATGCAAAAACACGAGTGAGGCATCAAGATATGTTCTTGATGGAAGATGTAGATGTGGTAGTTGCTACCATAGCTTTTGGGATGGGAATTGATAAGCCAGATGTAAGATTTGTTATACATCATGACATTCCTAAAAGTATAGAGAGCTACTATCAAGAAACTGGTAGAGCGGGAAGAGATGGAGGAGAAGGACATTGTCTTGCTTTTTATGCATATAAGGACATAGAGAAGCTTGAGAAATTCATGAGTGGCAAGCCCGTTGCCGAACAAGAAATAGGTCATGCCTTACTTCAAGAAGTAGTAGCTTTTGCAGAGACGAGTATGTCTAGACGTAAATTTATACTTCACTATTTTGGAGAGGAGTTTGATAACGCCACTGGAGAAGGAGGGATGCTTGATGATAACATGCGTAACCCTAAAAAGCAACACGAGGCAAAAGAGGAACTTGTAAAAGTGTTATCTGTAATACGAGATACTAACGAGATCTATAAAAGTAAAGAGATTGTTCTTACGTTAAGAGGAAAGGAAAATGCTATTATCAGTTCGCATAAAACTCATGAGCAGCCATTTTTCGGTATAGGTCATGACCAGAAAAAAGAATACTGGTTTGCCCTTATACGTCAAGCTCTCGTTGCAGGATATATAAAGAAGGATATTGAGACTTATGGCGTTGTAAAAATGACACCACAAGGTCTAGATTATATAGAGAACCCTGTCTCATTTATGATGACAGATGATCATGTATTTGATGCAAATACTGATAATGCAATAGTATCTGCTCAAAAAGCAGGAGCTGGAGCCGATAAGAAGCTCCTAGAAATGCTTAAAGACTTGCGAAAAAAAGTAGCAAAGAAGCTTGATGTGCCACCTTTTGTGGTTTTTCAAGATCCTTCACTAGAAGATATGTCTATTAAATACCCTGTAAGTGTTGAAGAGCTGGGTAATGTACATGGAGTAGGTGATGGTAAGGCAAAGAAATACGGAAAAGAATTTGTAGCGCTTATTGATAGATATGTTTCTGATAATGAAATTTTAAGGCCAGATGATCTTGTAGTGAAAAGTACAGGAGCAAACAGCGGACTGAAGTTATACATTATTCAAAACGTAGATCGCAAATTACCACTGGATGACCTCGCCTCTGCAAAAGGTAAGGATATGGCAGACTTCATTAAAGAGATGGAGGCGATCGTTTTTAGCGGTACGCGTCTTAATATAGATTACTGGATTAACGATATACTTGACGAGGATCAGCAAGAGGAATTGCATGATTATTTTATGGAGGCAGAGACAGATAAAATCGAAGTTGCTATGGAAGAATTTGATGGGGACTATGAAGACGAGGAGCTGCGTTTATATAGAATTAAATTCATGAGTGAGGTGGCAAATTAAATTGTAATTATATGAGATGTGTTTGGTTTTAAGTACGCTTTCGCGAAAGCGTGATTAATTAAAAATCATCCCTAAGACTATTTCTGATTCGTTTTTTATAGTATAGTACATCTAGCATTTATTACCTTCACAATATGTTGAAACTAGTATACGATATACGGCATTATTTTGAGAAACATGGGTTTTATGTTTCCTCTAGACTCGCAGACCGCCTAGGAATGCGAGCAAAAAATGTCAGACTTTTTTTTATATATGTGTCATTTGCAACCCTAGGGGTAGGCTTTGCATTATATCTTACAGTGGCGTTTTGGCTTAAGTTAAAAGATCTTATTTATACAAAGCGTACTTCTGTTTTTGACCTATGAATTTGTTTTCCTTTTTTAAGAATAAAATTTATCTAGCTATAGTGCTCCTAGTAACGACCTTGCTTTTAGGAGTTTTTGGCTATCGTTTTATAGCAGATTACAATTGGGTAGATGCTGTATATATGACGGTAATTACAATAACTACCGTGGGTTTTGGAGAAGTGATACCACTCACACCCGAAGCAAAAATTTTTACAGTAATACTTATTTTATTAAGCGTTGTGATTGTGGGTTATGCTTTGACAGTAATCTCGGAGTATATAATAAGTAAGAGTTCTTATAAAGATTTAATACATAAAAAGGTGCAGCAAGAAATCGATAAAATGACAGACCACATCATTGTTTGTGGTTATGGACGTAATGGACAAGAGGCGGTGCAAAAGCTCATGGCTTATAACAAGCAATTTGTGGTCATTGAGATGGATTTGGACGTTATAGAGCGCTATGAAATGGATAAGAATATTCATTTTGTGTATGGTAACGCAAATGAAGATGAGATACTAGAAAAAGCTGGAATCACAAAGGCCTCGGCACTATTGTGTGCGCTTCCTGAAGATGCAGACAATCTTTTTATAGTGCTGAGTGCACGCCAACTTAATAGCAAACTAAAGATTATAAGTCGCGCAACTGCCGAGACTTCACAAAAGAAACTTAAACTTGCTGGAGCAGATAATGTGATAATGCCTGATAAAATAGGTGGTGATCACATGGCGTCACTCGTCGTAGTACCAGATCTTATCGAATTTTTAGATAATTTATCTGTAGTAGGAGAGGAGGATAGTATTAATGTAGAGGAAATAAGCTTTGATCAAATTTGTGCAGACGGAAAAGAAGCAAGTATTAAGGAAATTGATTTGCGTTATAAGACTGGCTGTACGATTATAGGTTACAGATCACCATCTGGTAAGTATATTGTTAATCCAGAAGCAGATATGAGACTAGAGAGAGGGTCAAAATTAATAGTGATAGGGCGCCCTGAACAAATCAAAAGACTACACGAGACCTTTGGTATTTAAATATTGTTAAGGATTTTAAGATAGTTTCCTTTGAATAAGGGGCATTTTTTTGGATATTGCTAGCTGAATTTACAATAACTTAATATATCTATACTAATGAAGAAATACCTTTTATTCATTCTTTCTGTTTTTATTCCGCTTCTTTCATTTGCACAAGAAACTCAAGAAGTAGGAATTGACCAGAAAATTGACCAAGCATTTCAACCAATTTCAGATTTCTTTTCGGCAATTGTATTTTTTGAAGTTGCAGGAACACCTTTTGTTCTTATTTTATTAGTGGCGAGTGCCGCTTTTTTTACGATTTATTTTGGATTTCCAAACGTACGTTTTTTCTGGAGAGCAATCCAAACGGTACGTGGTAAATATGAAGATATTGAAAAGCATGGAGCTGCAGAGCTTTATGGTGAAGATGGTATTGCACAAGGGCAAGATTTATCTAATGTTGATATAGAAGAGCATATAGAAAATCTTGATGTAGATGATAATCTAGCTATTGATGGAGACATCGTAGACACAATTAGAGATGAAAGTTCTGCAGGAGAAGTTTCTCACTTCCAAGCACTAGCTACTGCAGTATCTGGAACTGTAGGTAATGGTAACATTGCCGGTGTTGCACTTGCTATCGCATTAGGTGGTCCGGGAGCAACATTCTGGATGATAGTTTGTGGTCTTTTAGGAATGTCTACAAAATTTGTAGAGTGTACCTTAGGTGTTCAGTACAGAGATGTAGGTGAAGATGGGACTGTTTATGGAGGTCCTATGTATTATTTAACTAAAGGTTTAAAAGCAAAAGGATTTGCAACTTTAGGAAAGATTGCAGCTGTAGTATTTGCTGTTTTCTGTATTGGTGGTTCTTTTGGTGGTGGTAACGCAGCTCAATCTAATCAAGCAACGATTGTTCTTAAAGAAATGTTTAACATGACCGGTGCAGCCTCAGGATTTATTGTAGGTATTGTACTAGCAATAATTGTTGGTATTATTATCATAGGTGGTATTAAGCGTATCGCTCAGGTAACCGAGAAAGTAGTACCATTTATGGCAATCATGTACGTTGTTGCATGTCTATACATTATCCTAAGTAATTTTAGTCTTATTGATGATGCTGTAGCACTTATCGTAAAAGAAGCATTTAACCCTACAGCTATAGGAGTAGGAGGATTTATAGGAGTATTATTAGTTGGTTTCAAAAGAGCAGCATTTTCAAATGAAGCTGGAGCAGGATCTGCATCGATTGCACACTCTGCAGTACGTACTAAATACTCTGCAAGTGAAGGTCTAGTGGCATTACTAGAGCCATTTATTGATACAGTACTTATCTGTACGATGACAGCACTTGTGATTATTATTTTCAACTTTGGAGGAGCATTCCAATATGGTGGTGATGGACTAGGAGCTGTAATGATAGGTGGAGAATCTTTTGAAGGAGCTGGTATTACTGCCAAGGCTTTTGCAGAATATATTCCTTATTCTGATGTATTCTTAACAATTGCAGTGGTACTCTTTGCAGTGTCAACGATGATCTCATGGTCTTATTACGGACTACAATCTTGGAAATTTCTTTTCGGGCGTGGTAAGGTTGCAGATTTAGTGTACAAATTATTATTCTTAACTTTTGTGGTTGTAGGAGCATCTGCAAGTATGAACTCAATATGGGCATTCTCTGATGCAATGATTTTTGCAATGGTTTTCCCTAACATGGTGGGATTATTCTTCCTATTCCCTGTTGTTAAAAAGCAATTAACTAGATACCTTAACGCTATAAAGCTTAAGGAGCAGGCTATAGAGTAATAGTAAATAGTATGAAAAGTTTAAAATCCCATTTCATTTACGATAGGCGTAAAAGAAATGGGATTTTCTTTTTTATAGCAATAATTATTGCGTGTACTGCTGCGGTCATTTTTTATACCCCAGAAGCTGATGTGCAAATATCTCAAGAGGAAGATCTAGAGGTTTTGGCGTTTCAGAAGGAGATAGACTCTCTTAAGTTGGTAGAGATTGAAAAACGTAAGCCTAAGATTTTTCCTTTCAACCCTACACTACTTACAGACTTCAACGGTTATAAACTTGGTATGACCACAGAGGAGATAGATAGAGTATTACGCTTTCGCGAAAGCGGGAAATGGTTTGACTCCACCGCTCAGTTTCAAAAAGTGTCAGGTGTCTCAGATTCCCTGCTTACAGTGATGGAACCTTATTTTAAATGGCCGAAATGGATTGAAGAGCAAAAGAAATCTCCTAAAAAGAAATCTAGTTTTAAAAAGAAATGGAAAACTGCCGAAGAAAAAGGTGATCTTAATAGTGTCTCTTTTGAAAAGTTACTTGTTATTGACGGCGTAGATGAAGATGTAGCGACCAAAATAATTAGGCATCGTGATAAAACTGGAGGTTATCTAGTAGATTTTCAGCTTTACAGTGTGTTTGGTGTTGATAAAAATGTGAAACGTGCAATCCTTAATGAATACACTGTAAAGGAAAAGCCAGTGGTTACGTTAGTAAATGTAAATACGGCAACTGCATCAGATTTATCTACCGTTCCTTTACTTAATTTTGATCTTGCCAAAGAGATAGTAGATTATCGAATTCTCAGAGAAGGTATCAAATCGATAGAAGAATTGAAAAATTTGGAGGGTATGACCTGTCTCTTATACACATCTGACGCTGCCGACGAAGAGGATAGTGTAGA